>JBAWAI010000226.1:0-13413 GCA_049589215.1 Terriglobales bacterium
ACTTTCAGGCACGAGCGAGAAACAGGTTCCGATTCAGTTTACCGGCTTGCGTCCCGGGGAAAAACTTTTCGAGGAGCTGTTCTACGAGGAGGAAGAGGTCAATCAAACTTCATTTTCCAAACTCAAGAGGGCGCGCGGAATCTTGCGTGATTGGGATGTTCTCCTGGATAAGCTGGAAGAACTCGAAGCCGCATTGTTGATCGATGGACGGAACGGAGGCCCAGACTTTGTTCGCGCCAAGATCAAGGAAATTGTTCCCGAATACCGGTATGTGGCGGATAGCCGGTCCGAGGCCAACGAAAAAGAAGAAAAATGGCCGGCTTCATTCGGCCGCAGCGTTGCCTGATATTCCCTTCGCGTCCCCCCTCCAGAAACACTCTGAGCCGGCAGATCCGGTCTCCCTACCCGCCCCTGATCCTGCGCGCCGGATCAGCCTCCAAGGTCAATCTCATTTATCCGCGGTGCAATCCTGCGCGTGCGACGTGAGTACCGTGGTTGCTCCGAAGGCAAATTGGCGGAAGCGAGTGTGAGTCGAACACACCGGCGACAGGATTCCTGCCGCCCGCCGGTTTTGAAGACCGGGAGGATCACCGGACCCCATGCGCTTCCGTATCCCGCTCTATGCGCGTCCCTGTCCGCTTTGGGCGTTTCGCGTCCGGGGTGCTTCGGGCGGACTACTTCGGCTGCGCGACCGTGCGCAGATATGGCTTGTGCGTTTTAAAGCCCGCGGGATATTTCTGTTTCGCCTGCTCGTCTGAAACCGAGGTGGGAATGATGACGTCATTGCCGGGCTTCCAGTTCACGGGCGTTGCCACGTTGTGTTTGGCCGTGAGCTGAAGCGAGTCGAGCACGCGGAGCACTTCATCGAAATTTCGGCCGCTGCTCATGGGATAGACCATCATCATCTTTATCTTCTTGTCTGGACCGACGATGAAGACTGTGCGCACGGTGGCATTGTCGGCGGCAGTGCGACCTTCACAACTCTCGCCGGCTTCCGCGGGCAGCATGTCATAGAGCTTGGCCACGGCGAGCTGGGTGTCGCCGATCATCGGATAGTTGACCTTGTGCCCCTGAGTCTCCTCGATGTCGGCCGCCCACTTGCCATGGTTGGTCACGGGATCGGCGCTCAAACCGATGATTTTTGTATTGCGCTTGGCGAATTCCGGCTGAAGTCCGGCCATGTAGCCGAGCTCGGTGGTACAGACCGGCGTGAAATCCTTGGGATGTGAAAACAGAATCGCCCAGCCATCGCCGATCCATTGATGGAAGTCGATTTTGCCCTGAGTGGTTTCAGCGCTGAAGTTGGGAGCTTCGGAGTTAATGCGGAGAGACATGATGGTGAATTCCTTCTAATTCGAAATTTGTGCCGTACCCGCTTCGAAAATAGTGCGCTTCGCGAATAAACCCTACCAATTAAGTAGAGAAATAATAGCCAGCCGCGAAGACTGCGTCAACCTTGGCTGATTGGATGATGCAGCCGAAGCATCGGTCGCTTGCTGGCGCCCATTCTTGCGCCGTCACTTTAATCGTATCGTGAATCGTATCGCAGAGCGACGCGTTCGAGTTGGCCGCAACGCTTTGCCTCGGTAAAATTCTAAGCATGGCTTCGACGCGCAAACTTTCCCTGGTGCAGGTCGATGTTTTCACCGATCGCGCGCTGGCGGGCAACTCGCTGGCGGTGATTCTTGACGGGCGCGGGCTGACGACCGAGCAGATGCAGGCGCTGGCGCTGGAAATGAACCTCTCGGAAACCACGTTCATACTTCCGGGCGATCCGGCAGCGGACGAGGCGCGCGGCACCCGGGTGCGCATCTTCACGGTGCAGGAAGAATTGCCATTTGCCGGACATCCCACGCTGGGCACGGCTTTTGTGCTGCGCGGGCAATCTGGCGCGGCGGAGGTACCGCTTGAATTAAACGTGGGCATTGTGCCGGTGCGCTTCACGCAGCCGGCGTCGTCGGCAATGGCGTTTGGCGAGATGACGCAGATGGAACCGGAGTTCGGCGAGATTCACGACGCGGAGTCGGTTGCGGGCGTCACCAATCTGAGCGCGAGCGACTTCGAGAGCGTTGCGCCCATCCAGACGGTATCGACCGGCCTTGCTTACGCGATCGTGCCGGTACGTTCACTGAAGGCTTTGCAGAATCTTCGGCTGGATGTGCCGCGCGCGCTCGAGTACCTGCAACGCTCGGGTGGAAAGTTTTTTTACTTCGTGAGCCGCGAGACCGTGAATCCTAAAGCCCGCCTCCATGCGCGCATGATTTTCTACAACGGAGAAGATCCGGCGACCGGTTCGGCGGCGGGTTGCGCCTCGGCGTGGATGGTCGCGCATGGCGTTGCCGCGAGCGATGAGCAGGTAATGATCGAACAAGGGCTTGAAATGCATCGCCCCAGTTGCATTTTTGTGCGCGCCACGAAGCGAGATAACCAAATCGTCAATGTGCGTGTCGGTGGAAATTGTGTAGAAGTTCTTCGCGGAGAAATCACTTTGACAATCTAAGCACGCCTCGCCTGCGCTGGTTGCGGGTTGAACCTAATAGCACTCTCATGCCAAGCACTCGAGTGCCATTAGCGTGCGCGACACTTTACCGGAGTCGCGCATGCGGTTACGATTCAACTCGCTCTGCATCTCGAAAAATAAAAAAATTGGCGACAGGTCCCCCGGTTACCCGATGAAGCCCAAGAAAACAATTCTCTGCGTCGACGATAATGAACAGGCACTTTCGATACGTAAAATCATGCTGGAAACACGCGGCTATCGCGTGATTCCGTGCAACAACGGCGAGACCGCGCTGGCGGAATTCCGGCGCGGCAACATTGACCTCGTACTGACCGATCTGATCATGCCGGGCGTCGACGGGTCGAAGCTGATCGCGGAAATCAAAGCGCTCTCACCGCAAACTC
Source organism: Terriglobales bacterium (assembly GCA_049589215.1). Taxonomy (GTDB): domain Bacteria; phylum Acidobacteriota; class Terriglobia; order Terriglobales; family Acidobacteriaceae; genus Acidiflorens. Next base: position 2,905 of record JBAWAI010000226.1, read on the forward strand.
CAGCGGTGCTCATCTCCGGACAGGTAAAGATCTACGAGCGCGACACGCTGGCCGATGTTTTTCTTCCCAAGGGAATGTACGAGCCGGTGGACCTGCTGGAAAAGATTCGCGTGCTGCTGGTACGCAAGCGTGGACCAAAGCGCCCGATGGAAGTAAGCGCGCGTCCGGCGGCGCACGCCACGGTGGCGTGAAGAGTCGGGTTGTCTCCTCTGTGATATCGTTTTCAATGGATGACGGCGACAGCGTTCATTGAAGCCCGGGAACTCCGCAAAACCTATCGCGTTGGCAAAGTGGAAGTGCCCGCGCTGCGCGGCATCTCCTTCGGTGTGGCCAAAGGCGAGTTCGTTACGGTGGTTGGGCCGTCGGGCAGCGGAAAGTCGACTCTTTTTTATATGCTCGGCGGATTGACGCGGGCGGACTCGGGCAGCGTGACAATTGACGGTGTCGATTTCGCCACGCTTTCGGACGGTGAGCGCACGCGCTTGCGCAAAAGCAAAATCGGATTCGTCTTCCAGAAATTCAATCTTCTGCCGACGCTCAGCGCGCGGGGGAATATTGAGATTGCCTCTGACATTGCCGGGCATGGCGCGCCCGATGCCGTGTTCCTCAAACAAATTACGAGCATGCTCGGCATTGCGGGACGCCTCGATCATCGTCCGAATGAGCTCTCTGGCGGCGAGCAGCAGCGGGTCGCGCTGGCGCGAGCGCTAATCAACCGTCCGGCGATCGTGCTTGCCGATGAGCCGACCGGCAACCTCGATTCGAAAAGCTCGGCGGCCGTTCTTAACATGCTGCGGGCGTCGAACAAGGAACTCGGACAAACTGTACTGATGATCACGCACAATCCCGAGGCGGCCGAGTATGGCGACCGCATCATTCACATGCGCGATGGTGAGATCGTGGCTCCCGAGCAAGATCCGCAGTGGACGCCACCGCATTTGGCCGAGGGGTTGCGGCCTTAAAAAGCTATTACTGAGTTGCACATCGCAAGGCGAATTTCAATGGCACATCGCGACGAATTCACGAAACCGATACTTCCCGGGACCGCGGCGAGCGATTACGAACGCTACCTGCGCACCGATGAATTGCTGGCGCTGCAAAAATCGCCCGCCGATCTGTTGCACAAAGATGAAATGACTTTCATCGTCGTGCATCAGGCGTCGGAGCTGCTGATGAAGGGCGCTGCCTTTGAGCTGGAGCGCGCGCACGACTATCTGGAGCGCAGCGACTACGGCAACACCTCGCGCCTGATTCGCCGCGCTAATCAGTTGATCGAGCCGCCCATCGGGCTGCTGCATATTCTCGAAACCATCACCCCGTATGACTATCACCTCATCCGCGCCGGGCTAGGGCATGGCAGCGGACTCGATTCTCCTGGGTTTTTGGCGCTGCTCCACATTGGGCCGCGACTGGGCCAAGCCTTTCACGACCAGCTCGACGCTGCTGGCCTTACCGCTGATGATCTCTACCGCCGGCATGAAGAATTTTTCGGGCTGCACGACGTGGCTGAGCGCCTCGTCGACTTCGATGAACGCATGCAGATCTTCCGCTTCCACCATTTGAAACTCGCCGAGCGCATCATTGGCGGGCGCGTGGTTGGCACCATGGGGACGCCGGTCGAGGTGCTCCAGCAGCGCATGGAGCACTGGCTCTACAAAGACCTGTGGGACGTCCGCAATAAGATCACAGCGGCCAGCAATTCAGCACCGGCAGGAAGGTCGTACTAAGAGCGAGCCTGCGGGGCTTCTCTTTTTCGGCATTGAAGCCTTGTTGACGCGTCGTTTGCCATCCGCTGCCCTAGCGGGTGTACCCTCTTAAAATGATTTTTCCGCCTTTCGAGGTTGCAACCAAAATTGCGATCGCGCTCGGCATCGGCCTGCTGGTTGGTCTGGAACGGGAGTGGTCGCAGAAGGACGTTGGCGTCCGCACATTTTCGATCACTGCGCTTCTCGGTTGTCTCTCGGTACTTATCTCTCCGCAACTGGCCGCCATCTCTCTGGGTGGTGTGCTGCTGCTGGTCGCATTCATGAATGGACGCAGCCTCCTGGTCGATCGCTCTCTTGAGATGACGACCTCGGTGGCGCTGCTCGTCACCTTCATCCTGGGTGTGCTGGCCGGGCAAGGCCATCTCTTCACTCCGGTTGCATCGGCGATCGTGATGACCATGCTGCTCGCGTGGAAAACGGAGTTGCAGCGTTTTGCCGGAGATTTGAAACTGTCGGAAATTCGCGGCGCGGTGCTGCTCGGGCTGATCGGGTTTGTGATTTATCCGCTCTTGCCGAACCGCTTCATCGACAGCTGGCATCTGTTAAACCCGCGTCAATCCTGGCTGATCGTGATCATCGTTGCCGGCCTCGGTTTCGCCAATTACGTCCTACTGCGGATCTACAGCAATCGCGGCTTGTACTGCACCGCGGTGCTCGGCGGCTTGGTCAACAGCACGGCGACCGCCGCTGAGTTGGCGCGAACAGTTTCGCCCAAATCGGAAGGGAGCAACACGCTCGTCGCTCTGGTGCTGCTCACGTCGGTCGCGATGTTCGTGCGCAATCTGGTGATCCTGGCGATTTTCGCGCCGGCCTCCGTGTCGATCGCGATTTGGCCGCTGCTGGCCATGACCGCCGGCGCTCTAATCTTTGCCTGGAAGGAGCGGGCGCGCGGCGCCGAGCAGGTCAGGAGTCTCGACCTCGACTCGCCGGTCTCGCTGCGGCACGTGTTGAATCTGGGCGCGATCTTTGTATTGATGGAGATTGTCGGAACTATAGGCGCACGCTATCTGGGGAAGTTCGGCTTTCTGGCTCTGAGCCTGCTTGGCGGCACAGTGAGCAGCGCGAGTACGACGGCAGCAGCCGCCACCATGGCTATTCACGGCAAGCTCTCAGCCAATGTGGCCGGAGTAGCAACCGTATTCGCGTCGATCGCCAGCGCGCTGGTGAATCTGCCGCTCGTTCAAAGGCAGGCACACGACAAACGCCTGACCCGGACCCTGGCCGTGATCTCGCTCCTGCTGGTCGCCGCCGGCCTGGTTGTTCTGGCCGTCCGCCAGCGCTATTTCTAGGGCGAGATCAGGCCCGTCCTTTATCGCTTAGCGTTTGCCGACTGCGTGTCCATGCCCATCGCGGACCTCGTTGCCTTTGAAGTGGTCGATATGGTCGAGTCGCTTTCCGGGTTCGGCGTGATCGCCACGGTGGGGTGCCGGTCCGTGATAGCCGTGGTCCGGATGGAAACGGTTATTGACGTGGCCCCGGAAACCCGCCGGGCCATGGAACCACGGTCCAGCGCCAATGAAGATGCCACCGGAAAACCATTCCGGGCCGTAGTAGCCATAAGGGGCGCAGTCGTAGGGCGGGACGTCATAGTAGCCGTAGGGGCAGACGGGTGCAATTCCAACGCCCACCTCAACCTGGGCCTGGCTATTGGGGCTGGCCGCCGCAAAACAGATTGCAGCGATGGCGGCTAGCGCAAATGGTTTAAATCCGTTCATTCGATTCTCCTTATTTATGCGGCGATCGTCATTGTGCGGTGATCGTCGTTACGGTTATCGTCCTCGCTCTCTGTTCTGGTTGAGCGATTCACGTTATGCATGAACTGACGAAGCGGATCAGACGTACGATTCCATTTGGCGGCAATCGGTTGGCTTGCAAGAGTGGCAAAAGCGGAGCAAAGGAGTGGCAAAGGCGGGCGAGCCACAGTCCGTCTCCCGTTTCCCGGTTTGTCGCCGGCGGCGCAGTCGCCCACCAGTCTCCTAACGATATGCAAGCAAATGGCGGAGGCCTTGGAGAATTGCATGACAGAATCCCTCCGGCGTACGGGTGGCCGATGAACTCATGGTTTGCCCGGCAGGGAGCCCTTCATTTATACTGAGCCAGTTCGAGCGGGAGTAACTCAGTGGTAGAGTGCGACCTTGCCAAGGTCGAAGTCGCGGGTTCAACTCCCGTCTCCCGCTCCAGTTTTGCCGAGCCTCGCGCCCGCGAGGTCTTTTCGTTTTAGCGTAGTTTATGATTAGCCAAGCGTCTGGCGCGGTAGCCAAGTGGTAAGGCAGAGGTCTGCAAAACCTCTATTCGTCGGTTCGATTCCGACCCGCGCCTCCAACTCCTTTATACCCTCTCATTCCCGATTCTCTTTTCGGAAAGCTGTCGCTCCTTCCCGGCCTGGACGGGCAAATCCTCGTAAGAGTTTTGCAATCGATCCTGGTCGAGGTGCTGCGTCGCTGGCCGCCGGCGCAGCCTGGAAGTTCTCACCATGGTGGCTCGGCAATGCGACTCCGATCGTTGAACGAGCCTGATTCAAGCCTTGTTTACCCAAAGTGTGCACGGTCGCCGCTTCCTGTGACCCTGGTCACATTGCATTTGATTTTCAGAGGTATACAGTCGTTTGCATACCCTGTTTGCGCGGTTCAAGCCGTGACAACAAGGCGTTCCTCCTCGTGATCTAATGGAGCGAGAGCCTGACTACACCGTGTTTCCTGGTGGATGGCTCCGGGTTTGATCCTTGGGAGGACTGGATTGCATCTAAACGCTCAAGATTCTCTTTTGAGAGTCGAAGGTTTGAGTAAAGTCTTTCGCTCAGGCGAAGCGGAATTGGTGCTCTTTGAAAATCTGTCTTTTCAAGTTGATAAAGGAACGATGCTCGGAATCGTCGGGCAATCGGGTGCGGGAAAGAGTACCTTGTTGCACATCCTGGGCGCTCTTGATCGGCCTTCAGCCGGTACCGTATACTGCGCGAATTCCCAGGTGAACACGCTTTCCGAAGATGCCGCCGCTGAATTTCGTAACCGCGAAATCGGCTATGTGTGGCAATTCCACTACTTGCTGCCTGAGTTCACGGCATTGGAGAACGTGGCCATGCCGCTGCTGATGCGCGGGCAGGCGCGGGCTACCGCCGAAGAGGAAGCCGCGCGCTGGTTGCGCCAAGTTGGCTTGGAGGCGCGAAGCACGCATCGCTCGGGTGAACTCTCAGGCGGAGAGCAACAGCGGCTCGCTCTGGCGAGGGCGCTGATTACACAGCCCCAAGTGCTGCTGGCCGATGAGCCTACCGGCGACCTTGATGGCAAAACGGCGGAGGTCGTTTTCGAACTGGTGGCACGGTTGCATCGCGAGCACCAGTTAACGTCCTTGATCGCCACGCACAACCTGGCCTTTGCACGACGGTGCCATAGAGTGCTACGGCTGGATCGGGGCAGAATGGAAGAAGTTGCGCCGGAATCGCTTCCGGCTTAGCTCGGTTAGTTTCGGCTGGAGAAGCGGAAGAATAGAAGAGAAACATTGGGAAAGACAGGGCCGGAAAGTACCCCACGCATGAGTCACGAGGGTTACTGGCGGGCGAATATCGCTTAGGAGATCAAGCGGTAAAAAGAGCATAATTGAGGTTGGGTCGGGGGTTTAGCGATGGGCGAGCCTTCGCGCGAAACCCTGGGGGGAATGAGTCTATGTTTGAACGCTACACGGAGAAAGCCCGGCGTGTAATCTTCTTTGCACGGTACGAGGCCAGCCAGTTCGGCTCTCCTTATATAGAGACCGAGCATCTGCTCCTCGGATTGCTGCGCGAAGATAAAGCCCTGACCAACAGGTTCCTGCGCTCCCACGCATCGGTCGAATCGATCCGAAAACAGATTGAAGGCCACACCACCATTCGGGAGAAGGTGTCGACCTCCGTAGATCTGCCCCTGAGCAACGAATGCAAGCGTGTGTTGGCATATGCGGCCGAAGAGGCCGAACGTCTTTCTCATAAGCATATTGGGACCGAGCATCTGCTGTTGGGCCTGCTCCGCGAAGAGAAGTGCTTTGCCGCTGAGATTCTGCACGAGCGCGGTTTGCGGCTATCGACCATCCGGGAAGAGCTGGCCCGGACCAGCCAGGAAAAAGCGCAGCCGCAGCGCGGCCAGCGCGAGTCTTCTTTGTTGAGTGAGTTCTCGCGCGACCTGACCCAGGCAGCCATGGATACGCAGCTCGATCCGCTGGTCGGCCGTGAAAGCGAAGTCGAGCGCGTGGTGCAGATTTTGTGCCGCCGCACGAAGAACAATCCTGTGCTGATCGGAGAACCGGGGGTTGGCAAGACCGCCATTGTCGAAGGACTGGCACAGCGCATCGCCGACGGCGAAGTGCCGTCATTCCTGGCCGATAAGCGCATCCTCGCCCTCGATCTCTCATTGATCGTCGCCGGGACAAAGTATCGCGGCCAATTTGAAGAGCGCCTGAAGACCATCATGAAGGAACTGATGGAGAATCAGAATTCCATCATCTTCATCGATGAGCTGCACACTTTGGTCGGCGCCGGATCGGCGGAAGGTTCACTCGATGCCGCCAACATTTTGAAGCCGGCTCTATCGCGCGGCGAAATTCAGTGCATCGGCGCAACCACGCCGGCTGAATATCGCAAGTCGATCGAAAAAGATCGCTCGCTCGAGCGCCGCTTCCAGGCGGTAAAGGTTCCACCGCCGAACGAAGTTGATGCCATCAAGATCCTGTTCGGCATTAAAGAGCGTTACGAGAAGTTCCACGCGGTCACCTATACCGACGAGGCCATCAACTTCTCAGTCTCGCATTCGAACCGCTACATTCCGGATCGTTTCCTGCCGGATAAGGCTATCGATCTGATCGACGAAGCGGGCGCGCGGGTGAAGCTGCGCCAGACGTCTTTGCCGGAAGAGTTGACGGAAGTCCAGAAGCGCATCAAGTTCATCGTCCATCGTATGGAGAACGCCATCGCGAACCACGAGTTCGAGAAGGCGCGTTTCTACTCGGACGAAGAACGCAAGGAGCGCGAAAACCTGCGCGCTCTTCGCGAGAAATACCACCTCGATGAATCCTCCACCGGCGTAGTCGGTCGGGAGGACATCGAGGACGTGGTATCGCGCTGGACCGGCGTTCCCATTACTTCGATCAAAGAAGAAGAGACCCAGAAGCTGCTGCGCATTGAAGAAGAACTGCACAAGCGCATCATCTCGCAGGAAAGGGCGATCAGCGCGCTGGCTCGCGCGATCAGGCGTTCGCGTGCCGGACTGAAGAGCCCGAACCGTCCCATCGGCTCGTTCCTTTTCCTCGGACCGACCGGTGTTGGCAAAACTGAAGTTGCGCGGACGCTGGCGCACTTTATGTTCGGAAGCGATAAAGCTCTCGTCCGCTTCGATATGTCGGAGTTCATGGAGAAGCACTCGGTCTCGAAGCTCATTGGTTCGCCTCCGGGATACGTCGGTTACGAAGAGGGCGGACAACTGACCGAGCGCGTCAAGCGCGCGCCTTACTCTGTTGTGCTGCTCGACGAAATCGAAAAGGCGCATCCGGATGTCTTCAACATCCTGTTGCAGGTTTTTGAAGACGGTCAACTGACCGACGGTCTCGGCAATACTGTCGACTTCAAAAACACGATCATCATCATGACGTCGAATATTGGCGCCCGCCACCTGATGAAGCGGGAGGGCCTCGGCTTCCAGTCGTCGAAGGACGAAATGGTTTCCGAAAAGGTCGAAGATCTGGTGAAGAGCGAGGTCAAGCGCACCTTTAATCCAGAGTTCCTGAATCGCGTGGACGAAATCATCCTGTTCATGGCGCTCAGCGAAAACGACCTGATACAGATTCTCGAACTGATGGTCAGCCAGCTGAACCAGAATCTCGCGCAACGTTCGATCACGGTAAGCGTGGCCGACGAAGCGAAGAAGTGGATTCTGAACCAGACGCTGACCGATCGCAGCTACGGAGCCAGACCGCTCCGCCGCGCGCTGCAGAAGTACATTGAAGACCCGTTGTCTGAGGCGCTGATTCAGGGCACCATCACCACCAGGCCGGCGTTCATTGAGGTCTTCCTCGAAGACAACAAGCTGTATTACCGCCCAGTGGACGCGGAGAAGACCGAGGGCGTTCTGCTGTACGAGAGCTAAATTCGCTGTCAGCCGTCAGCTAGCGGTCAGTGAAAACTGGCGGTTTTTGTTTTTCTATCACTTCGAGAACATTCCCCACGACTGATCACTGTCGCGAATGATGGACATTTCGGGGTGCGAGGGCTTCACTCGAATGATGACGTCGCCTCCGGCCGGGAACCTTGCCGCATATTCGACTGCAGAACTAAGCAAGAGGGACGGTTCCTTGTACATGCCTGAGAAATATTCCCCATCACGATTCCACGCATATGTGACCTCGGCGACTTGCCCGCCGGAAGCGGAATATTCGCAATTTGAACCTGTGACTTTCGCCTTCTGTAGCGGCCATCGGCCGCTACCACGCGCCTTGAGTGTTCGCATTGTAATTCGGACTATGTAGCCGACGATGATGTCCAGGTACCAACCAGGCATCACCAAGCCTCCAATTGCAGTGTCACGAAGAACGAGACTACCTCCTCCAATCCTCCACCTTTAGCCCCTTCACCCGCCGAAAAACATGATCATGCGTGACCAGCACCACTCCCGCCGCCACGGCCTGCGCGGCGATCATTAGGTCCATGTTGCCGATCGGTTCGCCGTCTTTCTCCAAAGCGGCGCGGATGCGCGCATATTCCTGAGCGGCATCTGAATTCCAGGCCAGCACTTCGACCCGCAACAGGAATTCCTCGACTACGCGCTTCAGAGTGGTCGCCTCGGGGCGCTTGGCCACCCCGAAGCGCAGTTCCGCTTCGGTGACTACCGAGATTCCGACATCCGCCATCGGAACTTTCAGCAGGCGCTCGCGTACGCGCGGAAAGTTTCCTTTGATTACGTAGCTGGCGGTGTTGGTATCGAGAAGGTAGCGGACAGCCACTTAGAACAACTCGCGCTTTTGAGGAGCCGCGTCCTCGCGATCGGACAGGAAATCTTCCGGCACGTCGGCAGTTTTCAGCAATGCGAAGAAATCCTTCCACGATTCGGGACGGCGCGACAGGATCACGTCTCCCGTCGCCGGATCTCGACGGACAAAAACCTCCGAGCCCTCAAATCGGTATTCCGAGGGCAGGCGCACGGCTTGGCTTCGGCCGTTGCGAAACAATTTGGCAGTGCGTGGCATGGAATATATTATGATATATACCAACTCAGCTCGTCAAGCCAAGGTCCAGCCGCCCGTCACACCCTTTGCAAGCGCGGCCTCCTCGTCGTTTGGCGTTGCTGGCGATTGACCCCGGCCCAATCTTATGCTCAAATGCTATGCAATCGGGGCTGGCTCAGCAGTTGCTTTGCACTTCGTACCACGAATTTCCGGGGCGTGAGACCGAGGTGATGTGATGAAGTCCAGCTCTCTGCGTTCCCTTGTTGTAGTGTCTCTCCTCTTAACCCTAACCCTTCTGACTTTGACCCTGAGTGCCAGCGCGCGGGAAATGGTCCTGCCTGCGGGTACGATTCTGCGTTGCACGCTTGACGAACCTAACTTCTCGACGGCCACGGTCGCCATTGGCGATCCCGTCCTCTGCCGACTCCACTCGATAACCGAGTTCGGGCAGCAGGCCTTCCCGCGTGGAAGCTACCTGGTTGGCCACCTTGAGGCGGCGCAGGAGCCTGGCCACTTCTGGGGCAAGGGGTATATGAAGATCCAGTTCGACCGCATCGGCCTGCCGCAGGGCGACATGCCGCTTGACGCCAAGGTGATCGCGACGCGCGGCTACAAGGTCGACAAGTACGGCGATATCGACGGTAAAGGCCATGCCAAGCGCGATATCGTCGAGTGGATGATTCCGCCGCTCTGGCCGTGGAAGATCATCATGCTGCCGGCGCGCGGCCCGCGCCCTGCTCTGAAGGGTGAGAGCCAGTTGACCCTGCGTCTGATGGATGACGTGCAGATGCCGCAGGTCTCGCAAACGTTCGGGCCCGATTGGCACTTTTTCGGTCGTCCTTACAATGACCCGTCGTATAACCCGACTTCTTATGGCAGCTCGGGCTACAGCGAAGGCGCGTACAACAACTCGTCGTTCAGCAACGACGCGTCAATCCGCTCGTATGGCGCGAATAATGCTGGCCCGCAGCTGGCGGTGCGGCGGATCAGACCGGCGCAAGGCACGCCTCGGCTGGAGGAAGTTCCTCAGGTCCAGTATGCGAGTTACACGACCGGAAGCTCGGCCTCGTCTGGTTATGCTCAGGCCGGTGCGGCTGCTCCAGCAGTTGGGACGACTGGCGTAGTTAGCACGGATTCGCACTTCACAGGGACTTCTTCGGGCGTTCCGGTGTTCGTGCTCAAGACGGGAACGGTTCTGGCGGTGGGCAATTACACCTATCAGGATGGACGCATCAGCTATGAACTCGCCAGCGGCGGAAGCGGCGTCATCAGCGCCGATGAAGTCGACTGGACGACGACCACGCAGATGAACCTGCAGCGCGGCGTGCGCGTGTCGTTACCGAGCGGGCATTCCAGCATTGGATCCGGCTTGTAGAACGCTTGGAGACAGATTGTAGAGACGCGGCTTGCCGCGTCTTTGTCAGTAGAACCGCGAAACGTGGCCCTGAACGGAATGTGAGAGCTGTGATGTTAGGCGTGTGAGACGGGACAGGTCCCGTCTCTACGCGAGACTTAGAAATCGGGTACAGCCGCTGGCGACATCAGCGGCTTTTTTCTTTTT
>JBAWAI010000227.1:0-1942 GCA_049589215.1 Terriglobales bacterium
GGCAAGCCGCGTCTCCTTCATCCCGCAAAGTGCCAACCTCCGGGATTCAATTCCCGCGCAACGCGACAAACTGAGAATTGAAAACCGGCAGCTGCTCTACCGAAGCACCTTCACTTCGTAGTGTGCAAACGCCGCGCCCTTTACCACCGGTGCCCCGAACTTCACGATCACGCTCTGCGTCATCAACGAGCTCGGCAGACCCAGCTTGAACACCCGAGGATTCGGATCGGTCAACCAGTGATACTCAATCAGGTCTTCCGTCACGATGTACGCCGGCAGTACCGCGTTGCCCGTCCCTGGCGTGCCGGTGTATGGCAGAGCCCATTCCGGAATCAGCGGCAAATCGCCCGCCTGCGTGCTAAGCATCTTCACGGTCAGGCCGCCGGTGATCTGCGCGGTCGACAGCACCACGTTGAACTCCGCCTTCATCTCCTGATCGATCAAATCGAGTAACACCGGGTTCGCATAAATGGCTGTCGGTCTCACCTCAAATGACGAGCTCGACACCATCTGCGCAATCGTCGTCTTCAGCCCGTTCACAATGCTCGCCGTTGTCGCGATCGACACGCTGTTCCCGCCCGCCTCGATCTGCCCAATCGCGCCGAAGTATTGCGGCGAAGTTGGACCGCTCAGCGAGGTGTCGTTGCCATTCCACAACGCCACATCGTGCGTACGCATCAACCCTTCCACGGAATCCGCCAGATCCTTCGCCTGCAAATAGGCGAATTGGCTCTGCTGGGTCCCAACCTCCATGTCGAACAGGTTGTAGTTGATCTGCGACACCAGGGCCTTGAGCGGAACCGCAAACTCTACCCGCGTCGGCGCCTGCAGCGGCGGCTGAATGTTTCTCGGATCGACAAATCCCTGTGCCGCCGTCGGCGAAGCGATCGCTGTCTCTTCGAAAAACCGCGACGGATGCCCCGTCGCCGGCACCTGCTTGATCCGCTGCCCAAACACGCCGCGTCGCCGCACAATGTCGAAAATCTCTGTCTGATACCGTTCGATTTCAATCGCGCCCGGCCCAAGGTAGTCCGCCGCCGCATTCAAATCCAAGAAATTAGCTCTCATGTCATCTCCTAAGTGAGTTGTTAGTGCCGTTCCCGCTCGTAAGCCCGCGTTATGCAGTGCTCTGACTGACAATAAAAAAGGAGCGCGACTATCGCGCTCCCAGAACCAGTGAATGTCGACTAACGACTGTCGACTTACTGCTTACTCGATCATCCCCGCCCTAGCCAGCTCCGTCTTCACCGCGATCCGCTGCTCCACGCTCAGCACTCCCAGCGTCTTATTCAGCATCGCTGGATCCAGCTTCTCGCCTTCGATCTCGTTCTTCGCAATCAGTGCCGCTACCACCGGCGACAGCGTCTTCCGCACCATCCGCGATGCCTGCGCCTTCAAGTCGGCATTTGACTTTTCCAGTTCCGCGATACGCGAACCAATACTCACAGCGCCCGCTTCCATCCTCTGTCGATCACCGCCCTGTGCGATGCTCTCCTCCACCGCCGCCACAATCCGGTCGACTTTGGCATTCAGCATCTCCTGTTGCGCGTCCAGTTTTCCCAGCACGCGATCCAAACCCTCGGTAGCCGCCGCCAGCCGCTCAGCGGCCGCCACCATCTGACTGACCATCTCTTCGTTCATCCCTGTCCTCCATTTATAAGGTCGCGTTCGCGCCTCGGTTTCTTCCCCTACCCGCCATATCACACTCACCAACTACCCCAGCTCAATCCATGTCGACTTATAAGCTGCCTTGTCTCGTCTTAACACTGCGGCCCCGGTGAAGGTAACTCGGTTCAACACCCAAACATTCGCCTTGATGTCCTCCACCATCGCGTCCGCGATTTCGTACGACATCCCCAAACCCGCCGGCGTGGACGCGCCCGACCCTGCCGATGTGGACACGGCGGCCGATGTGGGCGCGGGCGCCCCCTCCGCGTAGCGT
>JBAWAI010000228.1:0-4854 GCA_049589215.1 Terriglobales bacterium
CCACGTAGTTGGGCGCGTTGTCGACTTCGCGATAGTAGTGCTCACCCATCAGAAACTGCGCTTCCGGCATGTTCCAGTCCGCCGCCATCTTTAAGAACTCGAAAGACACCTGGTCGTCCTGTGGAACTCCGTTGCCATCGAGCTAGGCCTTTGAGAGCTGGAGATCGGCTTTCGGATCGTTGTCGTCGGAGCGGTCCCAGAGCTGGGCGATGTGGCCGTAACTCTTGTTGTTGAGACGAAAGCGAACCCGAGCGTGGATGCTGACTCCAACCGGCTCGCCGTCGCGCAGGGCGGATTGATATCGCCACTTGCCCACGGCTGCCATGGCGCAGCTGTCAAGTTCAGGATCAAGAGGACGCAGAACCTCAATATCGCGAGGGCGACCGTCTTTGCCGACGACCAAAGATAGGATCGAAGTTCCCTGGTGCCCAATGTTGCGCGCGTCTTTCGGATATTTTGGACCGGGCGCGTATGTGAGCCGCGGAGGATCGACATCGGCGTCATTTGAGTCGACGGGACCGTCGTGGCTGGATTGGGCGGTCGACTCATCTGGTTTTTGCGCGGCTTGCGAGTCTGGAATCGGCGCGGCTTTCTGGCCGGAATCCTGCGCGGCCGCAATGGCGAAGAACAGCGCAAAAAAGAGAAGGATGACCGCACTGGGTGTACTCATATCAGCCCCCAATGCGCCGCAGTTTACCACGGTTTCCGGCCCGGTTTCGAGCTCAGACTCGGCTCCGATTTCAGCTCAGGTTTTGACTCAAAGATCGGTGGCGCGAACCTGATAGGACTCGCTACGCATCGGCCCGGTATCGAGAGCCGAGTCGAGCGCCATGCTCAGGGCATGATGGTCGTGATCTCCGAGGGCCACGAAACGGAAGGGCTGGAGACAGGCGCTCTGAGCCTTGGCTCGCCGCACGGGGCGCAGCATTTCAGCCATGCCGCGGATGGGTCCGGAGCGGGTTTGAAAGGCGATTTCAACGAAGTCGCCGGTGGAGAGTTCACCCTGCAACTGGAGCAGGCCGCCGGTGACGGAAATGGATTGCAGTTTTGCGCGCGCGCGGGAGCCGCCTTCAACGTGAATGGCAGCTGGAATCGATCCGTTGAGATGGACTCTGGGCGCACGCCGGGTGGCGTCGGGTTGGGGGAAGTGGGTCATAGCCAAGAGTACTATCGCACTGCCCGAAGGGACGGGGCAGATTACCAAAGCACCTGTCCACGGGCGTATGCTGGGTGTATAGAAATCAGCCACTTTGATGAGTTCCCGCGTCGCTGACGGCGCAGGTTTGCGATAATAACGGCAGTAACTTTTCCTCCACAGCGCCCGCGGAGTAGGTTGGTGGATGCGGGGCGCCGCAAGCACAAGATCGGCAACTGAGAGGTTGGGAAACATGCAGGCAGCTAAGAGGTGGTGGTTCGCGTGGGCGGTAGTGGCAGTGTGCGTTCTAGGGCTGTTGACGGGATGCTCGCGCGATCCGAAAGTTCGCGGACAAAAATACGTGGAGAGCGGCGAGCGTTACTACGAGAAGGGAGACTACCGTTCGGCCGGCATTCAGTTCGATAACGCGATTCAGGTGGATAGCAACTCTGCCGACGCGCACTACTGGAAGGCGAAGGCGGCAACGAAGACGCAGGAATTGCCGACCGCTTTGCAGGAGTATCAGACCGCCATCCAGCTCAATCCGAACCACTCCAATGCGCGGCTCGATTTAGCGAGGCTGTATATCTCGGTGGGCGAGTTCGCGGGAGCGAAGCAGCAACTCGACTGGCTCCAGCAGAACCAGCCGAGCACTCCCGACTATTATCTGGTCCTGGCTGCTTACGATGACGCTATCAGAGACCTCCCTGGCGCTCTGGCAGCTGTGAACAAAGCGCTAGGAATGGATGCGAACCGGTCCGATGCTTATATGGCGCTGGGTATGCTGAATGTCGAAGTGGCACAGAGCAAGGCCACGGTGGTGACGGATCAAGAGTGGAGCGGCGCGGAAGCGAACCTGAAGAAGGCGGTCGCTCTCGATCCGAAATCGCTGGAGGCGCAGGTAAAACTTGCGAATTTCTATCAGATCCGCGGACGCTACGTCGAATCCGAGCAGGCGTACCGGCAGGCGATTCACATCGCGCCGAACGATCCCGGCCCCGTGAAAGCGCTGGCGAATCTGTTTCTGGCGGAGAACAAACAGCAAGCGGTGGAAGATCTTCTGCGCTCCGCGAAAAAGGATTTTCCCAACAATCCCGCGGGCTACACCATGCTCGGCAATTTCTATATTTCGACCCACCAGCTCGACAAAGCGCTGGATGAATTTGCTTCGCTCTACCGGGAACATCCAAAAGATCCAGCGGCCAAGGAAGATTACATCCAGTTGCTGATCATGAACGGGAAGCTCGACGATGCGCGCAAGCTGAATGACGAGGTTTTGAAAGCGCAGCCCGCGGACATGAGAGCCGCCATTTACAAAGCGGAAATCGAAATCGCCGGCGGAAGAGCCAGCAGCGCGGTGGATACTCTGCAAAACGCCCTGAAGGTCGATCCCGACAATGCGATCGCGCACCTGCAACTTGGCTTGGCGTTCAGCGCGCTTGGCAACGAGAACCGCGCGGATGCGGAGTGGCGCGAAGCGATCCGGACCCAGCCCGGCCTCATCGATGCTCACCTGAACTTGGCGCAGGCCGCGGCGCGGCGAAGAGACGCCGCCGCGTTGGCGCAGGAAGGCGACCAGATCATCGCCTTGCAGCCGTGGTCTCCGCAGGGATACTTGTGGCGGGGCATGGCCGAGACCATGCGCAAGCAGTTTCCGAACGCGGAACATTATCTGAATGATGCCATTCAAAGGGATCCGAACAATGCGAATACGTATGTGCAGCTTGGCAACCTGCGGATGGTGGAGAATCAGCCCGGCGAGGCGCTCAAGGCATATCAAGAGGGGCTCGACCACGATTCGAATTCGGCAGCTGCTCTGGGCGGGGTGGTCGGAGTAACCGTGCTGGAGAAGCAGCCCGACAAGGCGATTGCAACGGCCCGGCAGTATCTGGCAAAGTCGCCTGATAATGCTGATTTTCACACTCTGCTGGGCGATCTGCTGCAAACGCAGAAACAAGATTCGGCGGGCGCGGAGACCGAGTACAGGAAAGCGATTGAACTCGCCAGGACCGACCCTGGGGGCTACATGGGCCTCGCGCTGGCGCAATACGGGCGCGGAGACATCGACGGTGCGCTAAAGACCTACATGAACGCCATCGAGGCGATTCCGAATGCCGTCAACTGCTATTTTCGAGCGGGTAATATCTACGAACAAAAGAAGGATTGGGAGAACGCCCGGCTCATGTATCAGAAAGTATTATCGATCGATCCCGATAACGGATACGCGTCGAATAGCCTGGCTTATGTAATGCTCGAGCAGGGCGGCAATCTCGATGTCGCGTTTTCCATGGCGCAGACCGCCCGCCGCAAACTTCCCGATTCGCCGAACACCGCGGACACGCTGGGCTTTGCCTTCTATCAAAGACGCGTTTATACCTCTGCGATCGGCTTGTTTCAGGAAGCCGTAAAAAGTGCGCCGGAGAACGTCCTTTACAACGTCCACCTCGGCATGGCTTACGCCAGGAATGGGCAAGCGGGGTTGGCGAAGCAGCAACTTGATCGCGTGCACAGAATCAATCCGAATGCGCCCGAGACGGACGACTTGCGGCGCGCCATGGCAGAGGGAAGAGGCTAGGCAAGGTTGGCATCGAGCGCGCCGTGCGCGTCTCGTGTGCGCGCGGCTGCTAAGGGGCAGTCAGCTAGCGGCGTTCAATCAGCTTCAAATCCGACAATGTTATGCGGCCCTGCGGCGCGGCGAGCGAGCAGATGCGCTGTGTGGATGATAGCGCGCGCTTGATTGGACTTCAGCGGGTCTTCGATCCAAAACGAGTCAACCACTGCCCTGTTCAGGCCGTTTGCGTCTACTTCACAAATGTCAAACCGTGCGGAACGCCTGCGCGGAAGACGTAGGCGTAGAGCATAACGATTATTCCGACGATTGAGCAGAGTGCGATCGAGTGCCACGCGACGAAGCGAAAGATGATGCCTTCGTTGCCGACCTGTTCGGTGGCCGAGGTCGCGATGGTAATGGATTGCGCGTCGACCATTTTTCCCATCACTCCGCCGGCGCTGTTGGCAGCGCACATCAGAATTGGATCGATGCCGAGTTGCTGCGAAGTAATTCTCTGCAAACTCCCGAAGAGCGCGTTGGAAGAGGTATCGCTGCCGGTGAGCGCGACGCCCAGCCATCCAAGGAACGTCCCGAAGAATGGAAAGAGCCAGCCGGTGCGCGTGAAGGCTAGGCCCAGCACAGCGTCGAGGCCAGAGTAGCGCGTCACGTAGCCAAGGCCGAGCATGAACGAGATTGCGACCATGGCGAGGCGCATGCGGACGAGCGTTCGCCAGAAGGTTTTCATCAACTGTAATGGGCCGAGGCCGAGGAATAATCCCGAGACGATGGCGGCGAAGAAGCAGCCTGTGCCCGTCGCGGAGAGCCAGTTGAAATCGTAGCGTGCAGATTCGGGCGTGGGCTTTTTGACGACGGGCACGTCGCGCGACACGGCGTTGTGGAGATAAGGTACATCCCATCCCGGGGGCCCGGTGCGCGCCTTGCCGTTTGGCATCGTGACCTGAAACGCAGGTGTAGTGGCCTTATTCATCGCCAGCTTGATCGAGGGCAAGCCCCACAGAAGAACGAACAAAGAGAGGATGGCAAATGGCATCCAGGCTTTTAGAACCTGCGCGGCGCTGTAGGAGCGCACGTGGGCGTAGCCGTCGAACTCTTTCGCGGCCCACTGGCCGCCAACTTGATCACTGATTTCCGCTGTGGGCTGCGGACG
>JBAWAI010000229.1:0-14547 GCA_049589215.1 Terriglobales bacterium
CACGGGCAGAATGCGCTTGCGCTCTTCTTCTTCCGATATCGCGGCCGGCGGCGCCGGCACAGCGGACGCCGCAGAAGATGACGCAGAAGATGACGGAGAAACGGAGGCCGCTCCCGCGTCCCCCTGAGAAGCCCCGCCCACCGCCGCACCCGGCCGCGTCGACTCTCCACCGACATCAATAATCGATGCACCCTCGTCCAGCAGACGCTCGGCATGCGCGACCGCCTTGGCCGCATCCACAAACATTCCGCCGTCAGAAAAAGAGTCGGGCGTCACGTTCACGATGCCCATGATCAACGTGCGCCGCCCCAGTTCCAGCGTCCGCGCCCCGATCTTCCATTGAAAAATTGCCCGCATATCTCCTGCAAAGTCACCGCGAAGTTCAGCCAAGCTTACAACGTCAATCTCCCGGCAACATGCGCCGTCAAGACCTCTGAATAAGCCGTCACGTTAAAGATGTCCCGCGGCAATATCTTGTTGCAATTTCCAGCCGCGCAATCGTCCCGCTCCCGCCGTCCGCAAGCGCCGCCGCTATTGTAGAACGACTGTATTTACGCGGGTGCTACAATCTGAGCAATGTTCCGCCAGCGCTCATCGGCGCGTCTGCAGTTTGCAGTTGCAGTCGTCGCCGCCGCGCTGTTTTCATCCGCCGCCGCATTCGCGGCCGCCACCGGCCACGACTCCGCCGCTGGTCCGCCCGCCAAACCCGCATCCGGACCTGTCACCACTCCCGCCAAGCCAACCGCATTTCCGGGCGTCGCGCCAGTCTCGCCCGCGCTCGAGCGCCTTCAGACCCGCATCGCCGCGCTGCTCAACTCTCCCGACCTCGCCCACGGATTCTGGGGAATCGAAGTCGCCTCGCTCGCGACCGGCGAAACCCTCTACTCGCAGAATTCCGGCATGCTGTTCACGCCCGCGTCCAACACCAAGCTCTTCACCACCGCAGCCGCCCTCGCTCTGATCGGGCCGGACTACAAATTCCGCACCACCGTTGAAACCACCGGCACGCTCGACCGCTACGGCCGCCTCAACGGCGACCTCATTCTTGTCGGCCATGGCGACCCGAATCTCTCCGGACGCGAGCTTCCTTACGAAGGCAAAACGCAGCGCAACGATGATGCCCTGCTCGCCCTCGAAACCCTCGCTGACGCGCTCGTGAAAAAGGGCGTCAAGTTTGTTGATGGTGACATCGTCGCCGACGATTCCTATTTTGCTTTCGAGCGCTACGGCGAGGGCTGGAGCCAGGACGATCTCGTCTGGGCCGATGGCGCGCCCGTCTCCGCGCTCACCGTCAATGACAACGTAGTCTTCGTAAAAATTCTGCCCGCCGATCGTCCCGGCGAAAAAGCTTTCGTCAGTCTTAACCCCTTCGCCGATTACTACCGCATCGACAATCGCATCGTCACCACTCCAGCCGGCACCGGGCGCAGGTTCTTCGTAAACCGCGAGCCCGGCTCGACGGTCGTCACTCTGTGGGGAAATCTGCCGCTCGATGATCCCGGAACAACCGAGGCGCTCGCCATCGAAGATCCGGCCGAGTTCGCCGCCGGTCTCTTCCGCCAGTTGCTTGAAAAACGCGGTATCGCCATCTACGGCCACGACCGCACTCGTCACACCGAGCTCGCCACGCTCTCGACTTTCACGGCGACCGCCATCGCGCCCTCGCGCGGCGGCAGCAGCGACGAAGCCGGGCATCCCCTCGATCGTCCCATGCGGATCGATCAGCCGATCATGCTGGCCAGCTACGAATCAAAGCCGCTCGTCGATGACGTGCGCGTCATCAACAAAGTCAGCCAGAATCTGCACGCCGAAATTCTCCTCCGCCTGCTCGGGCGTGAGCGCGGCAACGTCGGCTCAGTCGAAGGCGGCCTCGAAGTGATACGGCAATTCCTCACGCAGGCCGGCATCATGAGCGACCAATATGCTTTTTACGATGGCTCGGGACTCTCGCGCCAGAACCTCGTAACACCGCAGGCCATCGTAAAGCTGCTGCGTTACGCGTCGTCGCAACCGTGGGGCGCAGCTTACGAGTCGAGCTTCCCGCTCGCCGGTGTCGATGGATCGTTGGCCGAGCGCCTGACCGCGCCGCGCCTCCAGAAACGCGTGATGGCAAAGACCGGCTCGTTGACCGGAGTCCGCGCGCTCTCCGGATATGCGACCACCGACTCAGGGCAAAAGGTGGTGTTCTCGATCATGTCGAACAATCTCAATCTTCCCGCCAAGCGCGTCACCGATACGATCGACGGAATTGTGCAAGCGATTGTCGAAGACGCGCCGGCCGCAAACTAGCGCCCTCGGTTGGGAATCTCCTGTGCACTCTGTGGTCAACCCGGTTGGGATCCTGTGCCCTCTGTGGTTAACGCCTTTTGCGAGCCGATCTCCTAGCCCACAATCCCCATCTTCTTCCCCACCCGCCCCAGCACCTCCAGCGCCTGCTGCAATTCATCTTTCGTGTGCGTGGCGGTGACAATCGTTCGGATGCGCGCCTTGCCTTCCGGTACAGTCGGGAATGCGATGCCGGTGCCGAGCACGCCTTCTTTGAAAAGTTCGCGCGAGAAGTCCATGGTCAGACGGCCGTCGCCAATAATAATGGGCGTGATCGGCGTTTCGCTCGCCGGAGTGGTCTGGCCTCCGATGTTAAAGCCGAGCAGGCCCAGCTCTTTTTTCCAGAAGCGCGTGTTCGCCCAGAGCTGCTCCATCCACTGCGGCTCGTTCTCCAGAACATCGAACGCCGCAATGCACGTCGCCGCCACCGACGGCGGATGCGAAGTCGAAAACAGAAACGGCCGCGCCCGGTGATAAAGAAAGTCGATGAGATCGCGCGTGCCGCAAACATATCCGCCGAGCGCGCCGATCGCCTTTGACAGCGTTCCCACCTGGATGTCGACGCGCCCATGCATCCCAAAATGATCGACCGACCCGCGCCCCTGCCGCCCCAGCACGCCCGACGCGTGCGCGTCGTCGACCATCATGATCGCTCCATATTTTTCCGCCAGCTCGCACAAACCGGGCAGCGCGCCAATGTCCCCGTCCATCGAAAAAACGCCGTCCGTTATGAGCAGTTTGTGGCCGGGCTGGTCTTTGATGCTGGCTAGCTGCGCCTCGGCGTGCGCCAGGTCTTTGTGATTGAACACCAGAATTTTCGCCCGCGACAGCCGCGCTCCGTCAATAATCGACGCGTGGTTGAGCTGGTCAGAAATAATGAAATCTTCCTTGCCCAGAAACGCCGAAACAGTCCCCGCATTCGCCGTGAATCCCGATTGAAAAACGACGCACGCTTCCACGTTCTTGAAGCGCGCGATCTTCTCTTCGAGATCCATGTGAATGCGCATCGTCCCGGCAATCGTGCGCACCGCGCCCGATCCCACGCCGAATTTGCTCGTCGCTTCAAGCGCCGCCTCGCGCAGCTTGGGATGCGTAGTCAATCCAAGATAATTATTCGACGCCAGGTTGATGACCTTCTTGCCGTCAAACGTGCACACCGCCGCCTGCTCGTCGTCGAGCACGCGCAGCTTGAAGTGCGTGCCCTTGGCCTTGAGTTCGTCGAGCTGGTTGCCGAGGAATGAAAGCGGATCAACGCGGACAGCAGTAGGCATAGGTCGTACCTCGAATCGTTATTAGTCTACAACTCGTCTGCGTTTTTGGGTGGCGCAGCGGTTCACCGCTGCGATAACTGCTTTCTTGCAGGGCACGGCTTCAGCCGCTGAGGGGCGGGCGCTCAACATGATCAAGAGAATTGAGAACATACTGCGGATAAAAGTGGTGCGGATAAGAGGACTCGAACCTCCACGGCCTTGCGGCCACTAGGACCTGAACCTAGCGCGTCTGCCAGTTCCGCCATATCCGCGATGAGAAAATTACCGGCTGGCCCTTTTTTACGAGGACTTCATCTAATATCTACTGGCTGGCGCCCAACTGTCAACGAAACCAGCCCACGACGAAAAGCGAAGACAGAAGACGAACGACCAACGACGAACGACCGAAGACTGACGACGAAAAAGCAATGACCTCATCCGACAATCAAATCCCCGGCAGCCAGACTCCCGCCGAAAAGATTCCCGCCGAGATCGCCCGCGAACTCCGCACCCTCGCGCACGATCTCAGCAACGCCCTCGAGACCATCATTCAGGCGACCTACCTGATCTCGCAATCTGGCCCGCCCGAGAGCCTCAGCCGCTGGGTTCAACTCATCGATCAGGCCTCTCAGGATGCCGTAAAAATCAACAACAAGCTCCGCGAAATCATGCGCAACCACAGCTAGGCGTTTCTTCTCGCCCCGCCCCGCGTCCCCCACGTCCCGCATTCCACTGATGGTGATTGCCTAGAGGTTCGCCGCCCTATCCCAGCTTTGCATTCATCGTGATCTTCGCATTCAGCACCTTTGACACCGGACATCCCGCCTTCGCGTCCGCCGCGGCTTTATTAAACGCCTCCGCCGACGCCCCCGGCACCTTCGCGACCACATCCAGAACCACCGCCGTGATCGTCCATCCCGAATCAAGTTTTTCCATCGTCAGCGTCGCCGACGTATTAATGCTCTCCGGCGTCAGGTTCGCTGCGCCCAGTTGCGCCGAGAGCGCCATCGAAAAGCATGCCGCATGCGCCGCCGCAATCAGTTCCTCCGGGTTCGTCCCCGGATTATTCTCAAACCGCGTTTTGAACGAATAAGGCGTGTTCGACAAAATTCCGCTCGCCGATGTTACCGCCCCGCTTCCATCCTTCAACCCGCCCTTCCAAACCGCGCTAGCTTTCCGTTCCATAGCAATCTCCTCTTTTTTCCAGATGAATAAGAATCAAAACTTCAATCTTTCTATTGTACTGACACCCGGCCGAACCCATCGCTGCCTCTACAATCTACAAAATGGATCACCACACCGTCGCCGCCATCAGCATCGCAGGCACCTGCCTCGATGTGCTCGGCAGTCTCTATCTCGCCTACGATCTGCTCGGCGGGCAGCACGGTCCCTTGCGCCTGCTCACACGCGCCGTCACCTATTCAATTGTTTTCGTTGTCGGCTACGGACTCGGCCTCGGCCTATTCTTCGGCGTGGCATCCGGCATCGCCGCCGGAATTACTCTCGCGATTGAATTCAACCACGCCTCCCGCGGACTCAATCACTACTCACTCCCATGGGAGTCGCTCTTCGCCGCAATCCGCGGCGCAGCCTTCGGCGTCGGTCTCTACAGAATTGTCGGCTCTCGTTTCGCCATCGCCTTTGCCGTCCTCGTCACCATCGGCCAGATCGTTGCCTACGCCAGCGGCATGCGCCCCACCCTTGACTATGTAGCGGCCCGTCGTCCGCGACTCACGCGCCGCCAATTTCGCGGCACAGTCGTCCGAGCCCTCGGCTTCATGGTCAGCGCTCTAATCTGCAGCGCTCTCATTCGCCATCTCGATCACCCCTGGCTCTTCGCCATTCGCGCCGGACTGGTCATCGGCACCGTCACCGGCGTAGGCGCAACCATCAATCCCTACATCGAGTTCTATGCTGACAATCTCCCCGCGCGCCGCCTCGGAGCCTTCGGCATCATCCTCATCTTCTGCGGCTTCGCGCTGCAATCCCTGCAATATTGGCTGGCGCTATTTGACGTGCATCTGACTTGAGCACAGCTGGCGCAAGCGCGCCCGGCCAGCAAATCAGATCCGGCCTACCAGTTGAATTTCAGCGCAAACTGAAACTGCCGCGGATCATACGCCGCCGTAGCCTGTCCCGCCGTCGATGCATTCGGATTCGCCGCGCTCGGGCTGCAACACAGCGGGTTCACCGCGCCCACGTTGTACACGTTCGCAAGGTTGAACATGTCGGCAATCAGATCCATGTTGTAGCGCTCGCCAAAATACAGCCGCCGCGCAACTCGCAGATCGTTGAATGCCGTCCACGGCGATATCCCTGCATTGCGCCCCAAATTGCCGTCCAGCGATTGCAGCGTGCCGTTAAACTCCGCCGGACACGGCTCCTGCAGCATTCCCGTCGGCGAAAATTTTGAGGAGTAGCCCGGTCCGCAAGCCGCATTCACAGTCGTATTCGGCCGGCCCGTGAGCGACGACAGCTGAAAGTTGTCGTCATTGCCGGTAATGATGTTGAATGGCCGGCCCGACCCGAACTCGATCAGGGGCGCAATCGTCCAGTCGCTGAAAAACTTGCTCGCAAATCCCGATCCGCTCACCTTCCCGCTCTGGTAAACGCCGTTGAAGACAAATCGATTCCGCTCATCAAAGAGTGACGTCGACCGGTCCGCGCTCGGAAAATAACTGTCCTGCGGCGTCAGCGTCGATTGCAAGTCCGTCGAATCGTCGATCGCGTGCGACCACGTATAGGACGCCTGGAGTTCGTAGTGGCGGCTGAAGCGCTTCCGCAGGTTCGCCGTCAGCCCGTTGTAATTCGAAGTTCCGTTCGAGTAGTTTGCGTCCATGTCGCCGAACGGCACGCAGCCCGTGAACGTAGCCGGGTTGCAAGTCGTATTAAATCCCGGCAGGCTCGCGACGATCTGCTGCGCCAGTGTCACGCATTCGGCGCCCGCGCTCCCGCTTGCCAGATATGCGCCCGCAATCGACGGGTTCAGTCCGCCCGGCCGGAAGAAATTCGTAATCGCCGAATCGACCCACGGACCGCCCGGACCGATTCCGCACCCGCTCATCGCGAACGGACTCGCGAATCCCGCTCCCGCCGCATTCGCATTCAGGAAGTTTGACAGCAGCAAGTCGCCGCGAATCGCATTCGCATTGATCGGCCGGTTCAAGTGTCGCCCGCCGTTAAAGTTGTACGCCATGCTGAACGCGTACCCCCCGCCCAGATCGCGCTCCAGGGTCAGGTTGATCTGTTGCGAATACGCGTAAACAAAATTCTTCGACTGCGGATATCCGAATGGCTGGAATCCCAGCGGCAGAAATGTTGCCGGGTTCAGATAGTTCTGCGTCAGGAAAATCGAACTCGATGGAGGCGACGCAACTCCGCAATTCTGATCGCCGGTCGCGCACGTGAATCTCTGCTCGTTCGGGTTGTAATTCAGCAATCCCAGAACCGCCGGGTTCGAGGTCGGCGAGCAAGGCGATGACACCGATCCTGACGCCGAAGGAATCAGTCCCTGAAAGATCGGCCACGCATTCAAATTGCCCGCCTGTCCCGGACCTCCGCTGCACAGCCCCGTCCCGCCAAAAGCCAGCTGTCCGCTGCCCGATCCGTCCGAAGCATCGCCCAGAAAATACAGGCCCAGCAGAGGATGGTCGAAGAAAATTCCATACGAAGCGCGGATGACCGTCTTGCCATCCCCCCTCGGATCCCACGCCAGGCCGATGCGCGGCTGAAAGTTATTTTTGTCGGTCTTGATTCCCTTCTGCAATCCCAGAATGCCGTACGCCGGAGCCGCCAGTCCCTGCGGCGGCGTAAATGTTGGCGGCTTCTCCACGTCGTACCGCAAGCCATAATTGATGGTCAGGTTGTGCCGCGCTCGCCAGCTGTCCTGCCAGAAAACTCCAATCGGAATATTGGTGAAGGAATCGGTCGGGCTGCCGAGACCCTGAATAAAATCGCTCGGCAATCCCGCGCCGTACGCCTGCACCGGAGACAGCCCAGGGAAATCGGGCAGAACTCCAGGCGCCGGATTCACAAATCCAAAAAGCGCGACCTCGGAAGACGGGATATCGGCGATGTCATACACGCCGCCGTAGTTCACCGTGAAGGTCGCGTGAATCGGTAGATAGTTGACGTCGGCTCCAAACTTCGTGTCATGCCGTCCGATCGTCCACGCGAAGTTGTCCGTGAATTGGTAGCGCTGCTCCGTTCGCCGGATATACGAATATGGCTCACGCCCAAAGTACGCATATCCCGGAATGTTCACCGCCGGGTCCGATCCGCCCGGTATTGCCGTGTTGTAGAAATATTCCAGCCCGCGCCGCGCATACTGGAAGCGGAAGTCGTTCACCCGGTTGTTGCCGATCGTCCACGTATCCTGCGCAATTCCGGCCACGTCGCGATACGTCTGTTGCGACGTGCGTGAATATGCGTTTTGGCCGAACGGCTGATCCTGCCCGCTCACTTCAATGCCCGTCACCGTGCTCGGGCTCGCGTGCAGGCTGAGCGTCAAACGGTTGTTGTTGTTTATGTTGTGATCGAGCCGCAGCGAGTACAAACTCGTGCCCTCAAATACCGGGAAATTTCCCTCCTGCGATACCAGCGACTGGTACGACGCCGGCACAAAGCATGTTCCCGGTGTAGTACAAGAAGTCGGAAATCCTCCGATGCCCGCGTTCCCGCCCGTGAACCCCAGCGGCCACGCGCCATTCACCGCCTGCCCCGAAGATGCGCCGCTCAAAAATACATACTGGCCCACCTCCTGCGCGTACGCCGGACTGCCCGCTTCTGTCTCCAGCACCAGCGGATTCGTCAAAAATGAAACCTGGTCCGGCGTCAACTGCACCGTGCCAAACGGCAATCCAACCTGCGTCGTATCAAAGTCAGAAAGCCCAAACCCTCCCTCTCCTATGCTCGAGAAACCCGTCTCATGCCGTCGCGTCACTTCGTAAGAGAAAAAGTAGAACGTCTTGTCTTTCCTGATCGCGCCGCCGAATGCCGCACCCGCTTGCACCCGCGTGTACGCCGGATTCGAGGTCGTCGAGAACGGATTCACCGCCTGAAAATCCCGGTTTCGCAGATAGCCAAAAACGTCGCCGTGAAAATCGTTCGCTCCCGACCGCGTAATAATATTGACCACGCCGCCCGCCGCCCGCCCGTACTCGGCCGCGTAGCTGTTCGTGATGATCTGGAATTCCTGCACATCCTCCTGCGATACCGTCGACCGCACGCCGTTCACCGAGTTATCGGTCGCATCCGCTCCATCCACGTTCACCAGGTTCGACCGCGCCCGCTGCCCGCTCATGTTCAATCCCGATGTCGGCGCCGCTCCCGTGTTCGGAGCGTTGTCGCGCACCACCTGCGAATCCGTCAGCGTGAAGTTAATGTAGTTCCGTCCGTTGATCGGCAGGTTCTCGATCTTCCGTTCTCCAATCGTGTCCGTCGTCGAAGTCCGCGAAGTCTCCACCAGCTCCGCCTGCGACGTCACCTCCACCACTTCCTTGCCCGAGGCCACCGTCAACCCAACCGGCAACTCGGCGAGCTGTCCAACCGTGATGTTTACGTTGGTCGCCTCAACGCCCGTGAAGCCCGGCGCATCCACGGTTACGGTGTACGTTCCCGGAGCCAGTTGCCGCACGCTGTATCCGCCCTGTCCGTCGCCGCTGCCCGCGCGCGCCAGTCCCTTCTCCCCGTTCTTGACGGTAACCGTAGCGTTCGTCACCACGCTTCCCTTCGGATCTTTGACGGTGACGCGCAGATCGCCCGTAGCCGCGCCCTGCGCGAAAACCATTTGGCAGATCAGCAGGAAAATACCGGAGAGTGAAAACAAACGCAGCATAGTCTTCATAGGGCTCCTGAAGTCGTCCGCCCGAAAACGGCAGATTCAAAGTCGCGACTTGACACTCGATTCAAATTGCAATCGGCCTATAACCAGCACATTATTCGGAAGAATTGCCGCAGATAGGTATATCCAGCCAAGCCTATTTAAGCAAGCGGCAACCTAGATTACCGCGCGTTTCGATTTTCACCATCGCCACCGCTCAAATACCATTTCGTTCTCTCGATCATCCTCGTAACCGCGGTCGCCGTCTCAGCCTTGTCATCACCGTTGCCGTCTCAGCCTTGTCATGTTCAGTTATGTATCTTTATTGTTGTGTCCTCAGACTGCCCTGAGCTCCCCAAAGGATCTATGCCTCCGTCATCGCCCACCAAGCCGCCAGGCTCTGCTCCATTACCCGCCCAATCTCCCATCCCCATCCAATCCATGACCGCCCCACTCCGCCAGGTCCTCGTTTGTCCGCCCTCCCATGCCGGATGGAACGATCCCAAGCGCTCCGCCGCCTGGCCAGACCTCGGCTTCCATCACCCACCCAACTTCGCCGTCGCCGAGTCCCAGCACCAGGCTCTCTGCCATCTCCTCACTCTTGCCGGAGCCGATGTCCTCACCCTCCCCGAAAACCATGCCCTCACCCTCGACGCCGTCTACACCCACGACGCCACCCTCCCCACCGCCCACGGCCTCATCCTCATGCGTCCCGGCAAGTCCACCCGCATTCCCGAAGCCCACGCGCACTCCACCTCCTGCGCCGAACACATTCCCACCTTCGCCGAAATCCAATCCCCCGCCACCACCGAAGCCGGCGACCTCGTCTGGCTCAACGACCGCACTCTCCTCGTCGGCCAGGGCTTCCGCACCAACCAGGCCGGCCTCGATCAGCTCCGCGCCCTTCTCGCCCCCAGCGTCGAAGTCCTCCCCGCTCCGCTCCCTCACGGCCAGGGCCCATCCGCCTGCCTCCATCTAATGTCTCTAATGAGCATGCTCGACGACCGCACCATCCTCGTCGATCTCCCCTGGCTCTCCGTCGAAACCGTCCAGCTCCTCCAATCCCGCAGCCTCCGTCTCATCGAAATCGATCACTCCGAGCGCGACACGCTAGCCTGCAACGTCCTCGCCCTCGGCAACCATCGCCTGATCGCCCTCGAAGAAAACGCCGCCACCAACGCCCGCCTCCGAGCCGCCGGCTTCACCGTCCAAACCTTCCCCGGCTCCGAACTCTGCATCAACGGCGGAGGCGGTCCCACCTGCCTCACCCGCCCCCTGCTGCGGACGTTCGTTCACCGCAAGCAATAAAACCAACCCAGCCTTAACCGCGCGAGAATTTCTCATAGACCCTCCGTCACAAAACCTAACCCCCACCGCCGCCAACAATAATGCATTTATCCGCGCAAATCCGCGGAGAAAGAATTTCCCAGCACCCACCAAACATCCAGCCCCCAATCCCAAACAATCCAGCCCCTGCTAAAATTAACGCAGCATGCTCCTACCATTCGTCCGCGAAATTTTCGCGGAGGTGGATCTACTCCCAGCCTTCCGGCGTGCGTCCTCCCATCTGCGCGAGAGCACGGGGCGGATTAGTGTCTCCGGCCTCAACCCCGCCGCCAAAGCCCTGATCACCGTTCTCCTCCAGCAGCGCTCCGAGCGTCCCTTCATCGTAGTCGTCCCTGACAATCGCGCCGCCGAAGACCTCCAGCCCGTCCTCGCCGCCTTCGCCGAACTCACCGGCGCCGCCGAGCCTGACAGCATCATCACCCTCCCCGCCCGCGACGTGCTCCCGTTTCAAAATCTCTCGCCGCATCCTGAAATTCAGGAAGAGCGCGCCACCGCTCTCTGGAAAATCGCCACTGGCCGCGCCTCCATCGTTATCGCGCCTGTCAGCTCCACCACCATCCTTCTCCGGGCGCCCGACTACTACGCCGATCTCGCCCGCATCCTTCGCCGCGGAGAAACCTTCGACCTCGAAAAACTTCTTCAGCATCTCAACACCGTCGGCTACACCCCAACCGACGTGGTCGAAATGCCCGGCCAGTACGCCACTCGCGGCGGCCTCCTCGACGTCTACTCGCCCGAATCCGATCGCCCCGTTCGCGTGGAATTTTTCGGCGACGAAATCGAATCGATGCGCAAGTTCGATCCCACCAGCCAGCGCTCCTCCAACCCCGTCGATGAAGTCGTTCTCCTCCCGCTCACCGAAACTCCCATCAATGAAGAGTTGCTCGGGGCCATCAACGCCCGCCTGAGCGGCAAAAGAATTGAAGGCACCACCGAAGCCATCGAGCAGGCCGCCCGTGACACGGGAGCAGGCGTCTTCCCCGGCTGGGAGTTCTACGCCCCGGTTGCCGGAGCCGATCGCACGATCTTCTCCATGCTCCCCGATGCGAAAGTCATCCTCGACGAGCCCGAAGCGCTTACCAAAGAATTGGACAAGACCTGGGCCCGCATAGAAGAAGCCCACGAGCGCAGTGGAGTCGGCAATCTCGTTCGCCCCACCGATCTCTATCTGACGCCGGAAACCTGGCAATCAACGGCCCACTCTTTACCCGGAGTAAATCTCGAATATCTATCCATCACGCATGGCTCTTCAACCCCTACCCACGACTCTCCAAATTCTGTCACCCTGAGCGCAGCGAACGACCTATCCGTTCCGCCCGCAGCGGATAACACCCCGGGCAACTCATCCTCCAGCTCGAAAGACGAAGCTCCATTCCTCTCCCAACCCGCCCCGCGCTTCCACGGCAACGTGCCCAGCATGATCGAAGAGGTAAAAAAACTCACCTCCAGCGGCACCCGCGTAATTCTCGCCGCCCCCAACACGGGAGAGGTCGAGCGCCTCGCCGACATTTTCACCGAATACAATGCCAGCTTCCGGCTCGGCAGCCGCACTCGCGGCGGCGAAAGCTACGCCGACGAAACCGCCTACTTCACCGGAGAAATCTTCACCACCACGCTCCTCAAGGCCTACATCCCCGACGGCTTCATCCTGCCCGAAGCTCACCTCGCGGTCTTCGGAGCCCGCGACCTCTTCGACGAATCCGACTTGGTTGCCAGCCGCCCCGGCCGCCAGAAATCCAAAGTCAGCGCGTTCCTCTCCGACTTCCGCGATCTCCAAGTCGGCGACTACGTGGTCCACGTAGAACACGGCATCGGTCAATATCAGGGTCTGAAGGAAATCAATCAGGGCGATGGTGTCGCCGAATTCATGCTCCTCGAATACGCCGAAGCCGCCCGCCTGTACGTCCCGCTCACGCGCCTCGATCTGGTCCAGAAATATCGCTCGCAGGAAGGCGCCAAGCCCACGCTCAATCGCCTCGGCACCGGCCAGTGGGAAAAGACCAAGGCCCGCGTAAAAAAGGCCATGAAAGATATGACCGACGAGCTGCTCAAGCTCTACGCGCAGCGTCAGTCCGCGCAAGGCCACGTCTTTCCCGCCGACACCGAGTGGATGAAGGAATTCGAAGACGCCTTCGAATACAACGAGACCGAAGATCAGGCCCAGGCCATCGCCGACGTCAAGCGCGACATGGAGGGCCAGCTTCCCATGGATCGCCTGCTCTGCGGCGACGTTGGTTACGGCAAAACCGAAGTCGCGATGCGCGCCGCCTTCAAGGCCCTCAGCGACAACAAGCAGGTCGCAGTCCTCGCGCCCACCACCGTCTTAGCCTTCCAGCACTACGAAACTTTCAAGCAGCGCTTCGCGGCCTTCCCCGTCAAAGTGGAAATGATCAGCCGCTTCCGTACCCCAAAACAGGTAAAAGAAATTCTCGAACGAACCGCAGTCGGCAAAGTCGATATCCTCATCGGCACCCATCGCCTGCTCTCCAAAGACGTGAAGTTCTCCGACCTCGGCCTTCTCGTCGTCGACGAAGAGCAGCGCTTTGGAGTCCGCCACAAAGAGCGCATCAAGCAGATCCGCACCCAGGTCGACGTCTTGACCATGTCCGCAACCCCGATCCCGCGCACGCTCCACATGAGCCTCGTCGGCCTCCGCGACATGAGCGTAATCGAGACGCCGCCCAAAGACCGCATGGCCATTCAAACCGTGGTCGCCAGTTGGGATGAGAAATTAATCCAGTCTTCAATCGAGCAGGAACTCGAGCGCGGCGGCCAGGTCTATTTCGTCCACAACCGCATCGACACCATCTGGGAGATCGCAGCCAAGCTCCAAACCCTCGCCCCCGGCGCCAGGGTCATCATCGGTCACGGCCAGATGGGCGAAGGGGAACTCGAAAAAGTGATGCTGAAATTCATGCACCACGAAGCCGACATCCTGGTCTCTACCACCATCATCGAAAACGGCCTCGATATTCCCCTCTGCAACACCATCATCATCAATCGCGCCGACCGCTTCGGCCTCTCCGAGCTTTATCAACTGAGAGGGCGCGTAGGACGCAGCAATCGCCGCGCCTATGCTTATCTATTGCTGCCCGCCGAAATCGAACTCACACCCATCGCCCGCCGCCGTCTCGCTGCGTTAAAAGAATTCTCCGACCTGGGTGCAGGCTTCAAAATCGCAGCTCTCGATCTCGAACTAAGAGGGGCAGGAAACTTACTAGGCGGCGAGCAAAGCGGCCACATCGAAGCCATCGGCTTCGAACTCTACACGCAGATGCTCGAGCGAGCCGTCCGAGAGATGAAGGGCGAAGGCGGAGTCGAAGTAACCGAAATCCAGCTCAACCTCGGGCTCAACATCCGCATTTCGTCCGACTATATAAAAGAAGAAAACCAGCGCCTTCGCATGTACAAGCGCATCGCTGGAGTCGAAACCGAATCGCAACTGAAAGACGTCAGCAATGAATTAATCGATCGTTACGGCGCGCCCCCCAGCGCGGTAAGAAACCTGCTGGCCTACGCGGCCCTGAAACTCCAGTCCATGCGCGTAGGCGCAACCGCCATCGAGCGCAAGCGCGAAATCGTAAACATCAAGTTTTCCCCCACCGCGACCATCGACCCCGGCAAGCTGGCAAGATTCGTGGCCAGCCAGCCCAAAGCCCAATTCACCCCCGATGGAACCCTGAAATTCACCATAAAAATAACCAGCGCCGAAGGCATCCTCGAAACCCTCCGCGACCTGTTGGAAGAACTCCAGGCCCAGGAAGCAGTCGCCCCAATTTAAGCGCTCCGCAGACGTTCCCACCC
>JBAWAI010000230.1:0-5403 GCA_049589215.1 Terriglobales bacterium
GCGGAAGATCGCTCAACCCTCACGGCTCTTGGTTTTTACCACGCTATTAAATTCTCCTCGACCCCGCTACGCTCCCAGATACATCACGTGCACGTAGACTCCGAGGCGAACGTTGTAGGCAAGATACCAGCCAATGTGATCGGGATCTTCGTAGATGACGACCTCATCGGTATCCCAGAGCCAGCCGTCGCAGTAGCCAATATCATAGGGAGCCACGGAGAAGTAGAATCCGCCGAACCAGAAACGGTTCGGACCGCCCCCCGCCAATCTCCACACATGTTTACGGCCAAAACCGCCCGTGAAGTGTCCATGCTCCCACGGATGGTCAATATGATAGTGCGGGTCGTTGGGCCCGGTATCATGTCCGATCCAGTGTTTGCCGTTGTCTACGTGCGGCGCATTGGGATGGCCCGGCTTGTTGTCGAACTGATGATCTGGAGCCGGAGCCGCCTTCTTGGCCGACGACGGGCCGTGAGAGGGAATGTTTTCGTGGCCGCCTCCGACCTCGGGCCGTCCGCCATGTTCATGCTGTGCGAATGCTGAAAGAGAGAACACGAAACATATCGCGCATACAGCAATCAGCTTTTTCATATTGTTCACCATAGTTTGATTTACGGGTTATTGCCTCGCAAAAAGTAACCCCGTTCTCATCCGGATGTTTCTGTGTCTGAAGTTTGGGGTCCCGCAAATTGTACACGCCAAAGCAACGCAACATAAATTGTTGACTGGTGTTGCAAGGTGATGTCGCAGGATGATGTTGGTGAAAACAAGCAGCGGTCCGCACCGAATGAATTCGGCTGCTCTCACGGGTAGCTCATTCGTAGCGCAGCGCCTCGATGGGATCGAGTCGTGACGCCCGGATCGCCGGCAACATACCGCTGACCAGCCCGACTCCGACCAGGATGGCGATCGCGACGAGCAGAGTCATGGGGCTGATCATGAGCCGGATATCACCCCCTTCTGCATGTTTGGCCACGGCGCTGTAAAGCGTGAGCCTCCCGACCGAAAGAGCAACGCCATACGCGAGGATGACTCCGAAGACTCCCCCCATCAGAGTAATCGCCAGAGCCTCGGCTAGAAACTGCACGAAGATATGCGACCGGCGCGCGCCTAGCGCCTTCTCAACGCCGATTTCGCGGGTGCGCTGCGAGACCGATACGAGCATGATGTTCATCAGCCCCACGCCACCGATCCCGAGCGTCAGCGTGCCGACGAATCCCAGCAGGATATTCAGCCCGATAGAGACGATCTCAAACTGGTGGATTTGTACCATCAGGTTGAAGACCATCAGCGCGCGCCGGTCAGCGGGATTGTACCTATGCTGGTCGGCGATGACGTTGCGCACGCTTTGCTCCACCCGCTCATAGTCGTTGGTCTCATAGTTGAATAGCACCGACCCCAGATAGTGCGTGTCCATGATGTCGCCCAGAGTCGTGTAAGGGACGAAGATGAGCCGGTTGATGTTGTCGTCGCCACCTTGCATTTTTGGACCGTAGACGCCAATGACTTCAAAGCTCTGGCCATTGATGCGAATGTGTTCTCCCACGGCGTTGCGGCCGGAGAATAGTTTTTCCTTAGCCTCTGAACCGATAACAGTGACGCGCGCACGCTGCGCTTCATCCTCGCCGTTGTAAAAGCGGCCCTGATCCATGCTCAACGCGCGAATCTTATACGTGATCGGATATTCACCGACGAGATCGAAATCGAACGAGCGGTTCTCATACTGCACGGTAACCGTCTTTCCATTGCTGGGGCTGATATGAGTGATCTGCGGAACATTCGCGGTCAGGAGATCGATGTCATCCAGCGTGAGGCGAACCTGCGCGCCTGCCTTGTCGCCACCCGCCTGCATGGAGGTTCGGCCAGGATCGACGAACATCATCTTTGTGCCGAAGGTCGCAAAGATGTTTGCGCAAGCTCGGCCAAAGCCTTGCCCGTAGGCGAGCAGCATGCAGACCGTCGCGATCCCCCAGGCCATGCCGAGCATGGTGAGCGCGCTGCGCCGCCGGTTGTGCCGCATCGCGTTGTAAGCCTCGGTGAGGAGATCGCGGAGCATAAGTCAAATTTCTTTATTCGTGACGCAACGCATCCACCGGTTCCAGATGAGCGGCTTTGCGCGCTGGATATAGCCCGGCCGCGACTCCCGCCAGCGTGAGGCTGCCGATGGCCATGAAGGCGGTCATGGGCACCAATCGCGGCGGATCGAATCCGCCTGGACCGTTGTAGCTGCTGAAGGCCAGCATCAATCCGCCCGCAAAACCCATGCCGATCAGGCCGCTGACCACCGTCAGCAGAATGCCTTCGGCAAAGAACTGCATCATGATGCTGCGGTTGGTAGCACCAAGAGCCTTGCGCAATCCGATCTCGCGCGTGCGTTCGGTGACTGCCACCAGCATGATGTTGACCACGCCGATGGCGCCGAGTGCCAGCGTGACGAATCCGACCGTTCCCAGAAACTCATCCATGGCGTTGAAGATATGGCCCATTCTCTGTACCTGCTCAACTGTATCCCACTCTTCGAAGGCGTTGGGGTCGCGGTAGTCGAAACCGTGATTGCGGGCTACGATCTTGTGCACTTCTTCGCGCGCGATGAAGTGTTCGTCGGCGCTCGTCGGCTGATAGTTAATCGAGGAGAGGGCCTCGAATCCGCTTTCGCCCTTCAAGGGGAAAGTGCTCCTCATGATCTGAAACGGGATATAGGCGCGCGTATTGGTGCTGTTCTCATCGCCGCGCCCAACGCGCTTCAGCGTTCCTATCACTTCAAAGCGATAGCCATTGAGCAGGATGAACGAGCCAATTGCCGGACGGCCTGGAAACAGGTGACGTGTCATCTCATCGCCAAGAACAGTCACGTTGCGCTTCTGCGATTCGTCCAGGTTGTTAAGCCATCGACCCTGCAAGAGCGGAAGGAAACGAATGCCACTGTATTGCGGCTCAGTTCCGATGAGTTGACCGCTCGCAGTAGCGAACTCACTGACTGCGTGCACATCGGTGGTCATGATGACCGGCGCGTTGGCGCGAACATGCGGAGCTTCTCTCCTGATGTCGAGCGAGTCCTGATAGGTGAGGTGATACCAGCGCGCGGAACTTGTGCTGCCTGGAACAGCGGGCGCGCGACCCGGAAAGATCATCATGATGTTCTCGCCGACTTCGGAGAGATTGCGCTTGTTGCCAGAACGAAATCCTTCGCCGAGTCCAACAAGGAGCAGAAGGGAACCAACTCCCCAGGCGATGCCGAACATGGTGAGAAACGAGCGCAGTTTGTGCGCCCAAAGCGTGCGAAAGATCTGCGCGAAAACGTCGGTGACGATCTGCATGAAGTTCGAGGAACGATTGTAGCGGAGCAACGTTTGGGTGTCAGTTCGAACTGTTATCTCGGAGGAGGTTTACTGTTGAGTAATGTGCTCCCCTTCTTATGGTCTTTGAAAACAAAGGACTTTACTGCAAGACCTTCGTCAGGTCTTTGAGGAATAAGGAGTTAGCTGTAAGGTATATTAAAATCAATGAGTTAGCTTGGTTATGGCGTTTATTTTGAGGGCAAGTTCGGCGGTATGTTATTGAGGAATAAATACTTTACCATCGAAGTCCATCCGACAGCCCAGCGACCGCGGGCCTCAGCCGCACGGAGACGCAGAAACGCAGAAACAAAGAGCCGTGCTGCACAAATGCGCGAAATGATGGCGCCCCTCCGCGGTTCGTTCTGCTGCGATTGGCTGATGGCGTCGACCGCACTAGATTTTATCGAATCTTTACTTGCTTGCTGAGCGGCGCGAAACTACTATTCGGAGTGCGGGTTGGCTCCCGTCGTAGCCGCCGCCGCTCCCCCCTCGCATCCACCTCCGGCGGTTGACATCCGCAGTTCGCTGTTTCGCGCTCTTTCGGGCCCCAGAATTTTTTGGCCGGCGTACGAACACGTCCCAACAATAAGACGACGTACGAGGTCACCAGCAGTTTCAACGGCAGGATAACAATCGCTTGGAGGATCTATGGGATCATGCGTGCGTAGTGCTTCAATGAATATTCAGCCGAGAAACTCTCTGAGGCGCGTGGCGACTCTCACCTTGCGCTTCGCGATGATCTTCGCTTTGGCGTGCGCGCTGCTGGGTTTCGCGGCGCAGACAGCCAGGGCGCAGTCGTTCAGTGTGCTTTACAGCTTCTGCTCGCAATCCGGCTGTACCGACGGTGCAACGCCCAATGACAGTCCGATCGTGGATTCTGAGGGCAACGTTTACGGAACGACGCTCGTAGGGGGCGGCGCGACCGATGGCGGGATCGCGTATGAAATTACCGGCGGAACTGAGAAGTTGTTGCACAACTTCAATACGTTTGCGACGGGCGAATTCCCCGAAGGCGGTTTGATTCGGGACTCGAGCGGAAATTTCTATGGCACGGCCAGCAGCGGCGGCAATGACATCGTACACTCGCTCTGCCGCGGCCATGGATGTGGAGTGGTGTATGAACTGGGTCCTTCGGGAGCCGACACGATCCTGTTCACTTTTTTTGATTCGGATATCCACCACGTGCCGAACTATGACGGATATGGGCCATATGGAAGCCTGCTGAGCGATGGAAAAGGAAATCTTTTTGGCACGACGCTCGGTTTTGGCGCCAAGTATACGGGGTCGGTGTTCGAGTTGAGCGCGAACGGCTCCGAGGGAGTGACGCACTGGTTTGGAAGCTACAAGAAAGATGGAAAATTTCCGAACGGCGGACTGGTGATGGATTCGCTAGGGAACATCTACGGAACCACCACTCGCGGCGGCCAGTATGGAGCGCCACGGGGCGAACTATCAGGCACGATTTTCGAGATCAATGCGGCCGGTGTCGAGTCCGTCCTGCACTCGTTTGGCGGAAGGAAGGAAATGCAGAACGGGACCGGGCCGAATGGCGGATTGATCCTCGACGCCTCAGGGAATCTCTATGGCACGACGATTACGGGAGGCAATCTGGTGAACTGCACGAACGGGTGCGGCACCGTGTTCGCATTCTCGCCGGCGGGCATGGAGACTGTGTTGTATACATTCACCGGAACTCCGGACGGGTCGGCGCCAACAGGCGGGATGATTCGCGATGGGCAGGGAAACTTCTACGGCACGACGGCGTCCGGCGGCGTGAATGGCGCAGGCACAGTGTTCAAGATGACGCCGGGGGGCGTGGAGACGATTCTCTACAACTTTACCGGCGGAGCGGACGGCCAGAGTCCTGAAGGTGGATTGGCGATGGACGGCCAGGGGAACCTGTACGGGACGACGGCCGGCGGCGGCAATCAGAATGAGCTCTGCGCGCCACCTCGGGGCGTGACCGGATGCGGCGTGGTTTTTGAGGTGACGCCGTAGGGAGATTCGGGGCACAAACAACCAGTCACGACCGAACCCGTGAGTCCAAAATTCACGGGTTCTTGCG
>JBAWAI010000231.1:0-3989 GCA_049589215.1 Terriglobales bacterium
GACATTATTGTTAATATCGTTGTGTACGTACAATGTCGTTCATATGACGCAAAAGAAACGGGTTAGACGCAAAAAACAGAGCAGGGGCGGCGAACCGCTTTCCCGCACATCAGCGGCTGATGCTTCATTGCTCCACAACGCGGATGAACCCCTGCGTTGCCAGTGGGCTTCGAATCCGCTGGCGATTCGCTATCACGATCGCGAGTGGGGAGCGCCCCAGCATAACGACCGCGTTTTGTTCGAGTTCCTGATTCTGGAGGGAGCGCAGGCCGGCCTCAGCTGGGACACGATCCTCAGGAAGCGCGAAAACTATCGCGCCGCCTTCAATGGCTTCGATCCGGCCAAGGTTGCGCGCTATAACGATAAGAAAGTAAGGGCGTTGCTCGGGAATGAGGGCATCATCCGCAACCGGCTGAAGATCGCATCCGCGATTCAGAATGCGCACGCATATCTGGTCGTGCAGAAAGAATTTGGCTCATTCGACCGCTACATCTGGCAGTTCGTGGGCGGCAAGCCGCGCGTGAACGCATGGCGCCTCGGCGGAAAACTTCCGGCGCGCACCGAAGAATCCGACGCCATGAGCAAAGACCTGAAAAAACGCCGCTTCAACTTCGTAGGCTCAACCATCTGCTACGCCTTCATGCAGGCCATGGGCATGGTTAACGACCACGCAGTCGAGTGTTTTCGGTATGGGCAGCTCTTGGCTATTGACTCTTAGCTGTTCGCTGAACCTGGCGCGACCGACTTTCTGGTAACGAGCGACAAGGAGTTGCAATCTCGGAAGCGTCACAAAGCTACTCAGATTGTTTCGCCCTCGGCGTTTTGATGAATGTTTTGAAGGCAGGGGAACAAGCGCGCGTGGAATGACGGTTGAAGAACGCGGACGTTACATGAAGGGTATGTCCACCTCGGAATAACTGCCGGGGGCCGCGGCGTTCACCGTTGCGGCTATCTTGCGAACGTGGCGTTGCACGATGCGCCATTGCGAATTTCCAAGAACCACAATTGCAATCGCGCGACTCTCCCAATTCTGCTGCGCCGTCATATTCTTGTCGGTTGTCAGGAGCACTTCAAATCCGGCTTTCTCGGCCGCTTTCAGCAGGTCCCCGTTCACGAGCTTGTCCCAGCCGGCATCCTTCGCTTTGGTGACAGTGTGGCCTTCAAGGAACGAGATTAGCGGCGCGGGCGTGCCCTGATCAAAGAGAATGCGCATCGATGGACGTTAATGAATGGGCGGCGGACGACGGAGAATCAAGGCTGCGGGCCGCAAAGTCGAGCACAGCGACAATCTGCTCCCGCGTCACATCAAACCACTCCATAATTTCTTCGATACTGGCGCCCGATTCGAGGTTCTCAAAAACGGTGGACACCGGCATACGGGTGCCTTTAAACACCCAGGCGCCGCTGCGCTTGCCCGGGGTGCTCTCCACAGCGGGACATTGTGACCAATCGAGAGCTGGCATGTTGTTACCCTCGCTTTATCGTAGCTTGTTGGGTTGGTTTTTGCCACGGTTTGGCAATTAACGACACTCGCCGCGGGCGGCCTCAATCGAGGAGTTTCGCTTGACCGTTGTCATTTGGTCTAACCCGCTCGGCTTCGATATGATTAGCCTCCGCTAGATCAATTCTTGCTCGATGGCCATGCTTCTGGAGCTGGTATAGGAGTTCGCTGCCATTGAGCAGGGTTAACGGCTTCCCTTTGGCGAACTCATAGGCGTCAGGTCCGTACACAGCTGTCGTGACGAGGATTCCTTTGGTCGCGCCCTCGTTGTGAACCGTACCGTACAAATCTCGAACAGCCGGGAAACTCCAAAATTCATTCCTCTCTCCAGGACAATGATTTAATGGGCCTGCATCGCCCTCTGGCCCTGCAGCATCTAAACCTTGACAGCACTTCACTCAAGTCCTATCATGCCCTAGGACGCAAGCATCATGCTGTTGATTATATTGCACTTATTCTAACAGGATTAACGGAACGAGTGATTTCAGGAGGAAAGTATGAGCAAGATTATTGGAATTGACCTGGGAACGACCAACTCCTGCGTGGCGGTTATGGAGGGCGGCGAGCCCAAGGTTATCCCCAATGAAGAAGGTGGCCGAACTACCCCTTCGGTGGTTGGGTTCACCAAGACTGGGGAGCGGTTGGTGGGGCAGGTTGCCAAGCGGCAGGCCATTACCAATCCGGAGAACACGGTTTATTCGATCAAGCGCTTTATGGGACGGCGCTATGACGAAGTCAGTGAAGAGTTGAAGATGGTCCCATATAAGGTTGAGCGCGACGGCGACAACGTCGTCATCGTGGCGCAGGGGAAGAAGTACACCCCGCCCGAGATCTCGGCGCTGATTCTGCAGAAGCTGAAGAAGGCGGCGGAAGATTATCTGGGCGAGAAGGTGACGGAAGCCGTCATCACCGTGCCTGCGTATTTTAACGACGCGCAGCGCCAGGCTACGAAAGATGCCGGCAAGATTGCCGGTCTCGAAGTGAAGCGCATTATCAATGAGCCGACGGCGGCCGCGCTGGCCTATGGGCTCGACAAGGGCAAGGACGAGACGATTGCCGTCTACGACTTTGGCGGCGGGACGTTTGACATCTCGGTGCTGGAAGTCGGCGAGGGCGTGATCGAGGTCAAGGCGACCAACGGCGATACGCACCTGGGCGGCGACAACATCGATCAGCGGCTGGTGGATTGGCTGATTGACGAGTTCAAGAAGAATGAAGGACTCGACCTGCGCGGCAAGGGCAATGAAATGGCTTTGCAGCGTCTGCGTGATGCGGCCGAGCGCGCGAAGATCGAACTTTCGACCACCATGGAGACGGAGATCAACCTGCCGTTTATTACGGCGGACGCTTCCGGGCCGAAGCACCTGGTCGTCAAGCTGACTCGCGCCAAGCTGGAAGCGATGGTCGAAGACATTTTGCAGCGCTCGGTTGGACCGTCGAAGCAGTGTATGAAGGATGCGGGCGTTGACGCGTCGAAGATCAATGAAGTGGTGCTGGTCGGCGGACAGACTCGTATGCCGCGCGTTCAGCAGATCGTGAAGGATCTGTTTGGACGTGAAGGGCA
This sequence comes from Terriglobales bacterium, assembly GCA_049589215.1. Lineage (GTDB taxonomy): Bacteria > Acidobacteriota > Terriglobia > Terriglobales > Acidobacteriaceae > Acidiflorens. Next base: position 3,066 of record JBAWAI010000231.1, read on the forward strand.
CAAGGGTGTGAACCCGGATGAGGTCGTGGCAATCGGCGCGGCGATTCAGGGTGGCGTGCTCAAGGGCGAGGTGAAAGACCTGCTGCTCCTGGACGTGACTCCGCTGACGTTGTCGATCGAGACGCTGGGCGGCGTGGCTACGCCGATGATTCCGCGGAACACGACCATTCCGACGAAGAAGACGGAGACGTTTTCTACGGCGGCGGATTCGCAGACGTCGGTTGAAGTGCACGTATTGCAAGGCGAGCGGCCGATGGCGGCGCAGAACCGGACTTTGGGCAAATTCCATTTGACCGGATTGCCACCGGCTCCGCGGGGTATTCCGCAGATCGAAGTGACGTTCGATATTGATGCGAACGGCATTTTGAATGTGACCGCGAAAGATAACGCGACCGGCAAAGATCAGAAGATAACGATTACGTCGTCTTCGGGTCTAAGCAAGGAAGAGGTCGAGCGCATGGCGAAGGAAGCCGACGCGCATTCGGCCGAGGACAAGGCGCAGCGCGAGGCGATTGACGCCAAGAATCAGCTCGACTCGATGACTTACAACATCGAGAAGATGCTGAAGGAGCATGGCGACAAGATCTCGGGCTCGGAGCGCGGCGATGTAGAGAACGCGCTGGCGGACGCGAAGAAGGCCATCGAGTCGAACGATAAGGCGCAGATGGATTCGGCGCGCGAGAAGCTGACGGCGGCCTCACACAAACTGGCGGAGCAGATGTATAAGGCAACGCCCGCGGCGGGTGGGCCTGGAACAGCGGGACCGGGAGCTGGTCCGGCGTCGGGGTCCGACAACGGAGGGTCTCAGCAGAAGAAAGACGAAGGCGTAATTGATGCTGAGTACGTCGACGTGGAAGACAAGAAGTAATCGTGTTCAGCGGGGCGTCTGAGCCCCGCTACGATCATCCCGAGCGTAGCGAGGGA
>JBAWAI010000232.1:0-14543 GCA_049589215.1 Terriglobales bacterium
CTCCAAGTCGGCATCTCCCTGGCGCCTGCTGTTGAAAATTGTTTTGATAGGATTTCTGCTGCGCGTGGCGGGAATGGTTTTATTTCATACTTACTCCGCGAAGCTTGACTTTGACGAGTCGGGACACATTGCGGCTGCGCTCGCGGCGGGACATGGGTTCAGCAATCCGTTTGGGCCGCCGACCGGGCCGACAGCATGGCTGGCGCCGGCGTGGCCCTTTCTGCTCAGCCGATATTTCGTGCTCTTCGGCGCCTACTCGCGCGCAGCCATCGTGGCCGCTCTGCTGCTGAATTGCGCTTTCTCGGCAGTCACGTGCATCCCGATTTATTTTTCCGCGCTGTGCACATTTGACGGGCGTATCGCACGCCACAGCGCGTGGGTGTGGGCGCTGTTTCCTTACACGATGTACTGGGGGTTCCGCTCGATCTGGGACACGGCGCTTTCGGCGTTGCTGCTGACGCTGTTATTCATGATGACCCTGCAACTGGCGGCAGGGCGCGGCCAGCGGCCGGCACTGCAATGGGTGATCTACGGATTGTTGTGGGGACTTGCCGGGTTGACCAACACCGCCCAACTGGCATTCTTACCCTTCGCGGGAATTTGGATTTGCTGGCGGCGGCACGGGCGCGGGAAAGCTTTTCTTCGCGATGCCACGGTGGGGGCCATTTTATTTTTCGTCACGATTGGACCTTGGCTGATTCGCGACTACCGCACGTTTCACAAGTTCATTCCGGTTCGCGGAAACTTTGGGGTTGAGTTCCACCTCGGCAACTCACCGACCGCGCAGGGAGACTGGCAGTTTTATTTGCACCCCAGCCAGAATTTTGAGGAATTCACGCGCTACCGCGAAATGGGCGAGCCTGCGTACGTGAAAAGCAAGCTTCAGCAGGCTTTGCAGTTCGTACACGATGAGCCGGGACGGTTTGCTTATCTGAGTTTCGCGCGCTTTTTCTATTTCTGGACCGAACCGCCGCATGCCGAGAAATATCGCGGCATTTATGAGGCGAAAACGCTTCTATTTCTCTCGGCGACGGTGTCGGCACTGTGGGGACTTGGCATTGCGCTGCGGCAACGATTGCCGGGAGCAACATTATATTTGCTGCTCTTTTTGTCGTACCCGACCGTTTACTACATCACATTTATTCTCACGCGCTATCGGAGTCCGATTGAGCCGGAGATGCTGATGCTGATTGTGTTTTTGATCTCGCAGTTGCGGGACTGGGATGTTCGGCACGGTGGCGCTACAGCAGATCGTCTCTAGTGCCGGGCCAAGTCGTCGGCTAGCAATCCCGCCTTTGTCGCCAGCGTGTGAGCGCGCGGAATATCGCCTTCTTTCAGGGCGGAGCGCGAACCTTTCATATAGTTATGAATCTGCGACATGATCTCCTCCTGCGCAGCGTCGAGCGGGCGGGGCGCAATCTCTTTGAGAGTCTCCGAGGTTGTGCTCAGGATTAATTCCGCTTCGCCGCGCTGGCGATCGGCTTCTTGCTGAGTCATGCCGGTGACGATTTGCGTGGTGGGATCGTCGGCTCCGCCCTCTCGCACAACGATTTTTTTTGGCGCGCCGGTCGAGGCGGAAGAAGCAGCGCGCCTGGACGCGGCTCGATGGCGAGCGGTGCTACCGGTGGCGTGTGCCGGCGCGGTGGCGGAGGGTTGGGCGGAAGGAGCGGCACCGGCGGCCGCTTTGTCTCTCGCTGGTACTGCGGCTTGCGTGGTCGCAGGCTGCGTGGGTGCAGGTGTTTCCGGCTGCTGCGACGCCGACACCTTAACACAAACTAGGCAGAGCGCGAGCAACAGTCTTCCAGCCAGACGCGCGTTGGTCTCCGGCATCACTGCGGCCATCATGCCAGCCGTCACGCGGGCACCTGCGATTCAGTTTCCGGCTTTGCGACGAGAGCGGGCAGGCGCAGGCGGAAGGTGGTTCCCTGCCCGATCACCGATTCGAATTCCACCGAGCCATAGTGCCACTGCATGATCTGGTAAGTTTGCGCCAGGCCGATTCCGCTGCCGCCCTGGTCGCCCTTGGTGGTGAAGTAGAGTTCGAAGATTTTCTCGCGGGCATCGGCGGGAATGCCGTGGCCCTGGTCGCGTACCTCGCCGACAATCATTTCTTCTTCGCGGTAGGCGGCGATGGTGAGCGTGCCTCGCTTCTCCATCGACTGCACGCCGTTGATCACCAGGTTGAGAATCGCCTGCTTCATCAAGTCTGCATCGGCGCGCACCAACAGCGGCTCGGCGGGCAGGTTGCGCACGAGATTGACGCCATGCAATTCGGCTTCGGGCGCGGCCAACAGAGTAACTTCGTCAAATATTTTGCGCAGGTCGGCGACATCGAGATGCAGGTCGCGAGGCCGAGTGAAATCCACCAGGATTTGCACGACGCGGTCGAGGCGGCGGATTTCTTTGCCGATGATGTCGACGTGGCGGCGCGATTCGGGATCGTCCTGGTGCATTTTGTTTTGCAGGAGCTGAAGGTGGAGCACGATGGCGTTGATTGGATTTTTGACTTCGTGAGCCACGCCACGGGTGAGACGGCCGCTGGCGGAAAGGCGGCGGGAAATTTCGATCTCGTCTTCGAGACGCCGCACCGACTCGGCATCGCGCATGGTGAGCAGGGCGCCGATGGGAGTTCCCTTCTCCTGGATGAAATCGAGGGAGACCTGAACGCGGCGGCCATCGGCGGAGTCGAACTCGTATTGCACGAGCGGACGCTGCTTTTGAAAAGCGGGCAAAACGACCGCGCCGAGCACCGTGCCATCGGAAAAGATTTCTTCGGCGGTACGGCCGAGGATTTCGCGGCGTGGACGGCCGAGAAATTTTTCCGCCGAAGCGCTGACGAGCACCACCCTGGTATCGCGCGTAAATAACATCAGGCCGTCCTGGAGCTTGGACATGACCTGCTCGACGTTGTCTTTGAGCGCGGAAAATATCTCGTTGGTATCGCGTATCTGGCGGCCAAGGTGGGCGATCTTGAGCGACACGAGGCCGACCTCGTCGGCGCTGGCTTCTTCATCTTCGGGCAGCGGAGCGCCCGCGCTGGCGCTATCGAGATTGCGGCTGATGGCCTTCAAAGGGCCGAGCGCGACGTTCGAAACAACGGCTCCGAGGAAAAGCGAACAGAAAATCGCCACCACAGAAAAGAACAAGGCCTGCAGCAACCGGGGTGTGAGTTCGTGGCGCAAAAAGACGGTCGAAACCAGAACATGAATGCTGCCGAATTTCTGCCCGCCCACCTGGAGACCGAGGCTGGCGTCGTAGATTGAGCCGGGGGCATAGATAAGCCGCAATTGATCGCGGAATTTGGCATCGCGCAAAACGCTCAGCGACGGGCGCTCGGTAAACGGCTTGCCATTCAAGGCGGCGTTGGTATCGAGAATGGTGATGCCGTTTGGATCGACAATCGCCGCGTCATAAATGATGCTCGAATAGCTGACCACCGATTCCAGCATCTCGTTAAGGTCGGTATCGGTTTGGAGATAACCGGCAATTGCCCCGCGCATGGCCTTGGGATTGGCGGTGTCGATCTTCGTGCTGGTGAGGTCGGGAACAGCTTTGCCGGCTGCGTACTCAAGCTGGTAGGTAAGCTGGGAGGCGGTTTCATCGGTCCATTGCAGGCGCTGGCGGAGAAGCTGGGATAGAAAGATCCATGAGAAAGAAACCACCAGCGCGGTGAATAGCGTGGTGATCGCCAGCACGATGATGAATTTGCGGGTCATTGGAAAACAGTTCTCAGGTCTCAGTTGTCAGGTCTCAGTAAGGTCAAAGGCCTTGCCTCCAGAGCGATCGCCAACCCCGGACCCCCGGGGCAGGCGACAGCTTACTGAGAACTGGAAACCGGGAACTGAGAACTTCTCTACGTCTCTTCTTCGCTTGTCAGCACTGCATCTTGCGCTCGGCCATACTCCTTGAGCTTGTTGTGCAGCGTCTTCAGGCTGATGCCCAGGATTTCCGCGGCGCGCGTTTTGTTGTTATTGGTCGCCTGCAATGTTTTCAGGATCAGCAGCTTTTCGGCCTCTTCGACGGTGGTGCCGACCCCGAGATGCACGGCGTCAGGATCGTTGACTACCACGCGCACGCTCTGGCCGAAGCCGGGCGGCAGATGCTTGGTTTCGATCAGCCCGCTCTCGCAGACAATGACCGCGCGTTCGAGCGTGTTGCGCAACTCGCGCACATTGCCCGGCCAGGAATAGCTTTGGAAGAGATTGAGCACCGCCTCGCTCACGTCTGAAACCTTGCGGCCGTGCTTCAGGTTCATATCGGCGAGCAGACTTTTTACCAGCTCGCGGATGTCTTCCTTGTGCTCGCGCAGGGCGGGCATATGAATGTTGAAGACGTTGAGGCGGTAATAGAGATCCTGCCGAAGCTCGCCGGCGGCGACGGCCTCTTCGGGAACCTTATTCGTCGCGGCCAGCACGCGGACGTCGACCGAAGTTTCGACCTTGCTGCCGAGGCGGCGCAGTTTGTGGTCTTCAAGCACGCGCAAAAGCTTGGCCTGGGTGCCGACCGGCATCTCGCCGATTTCGTCGAGCAGAAGAGTGCCTCCCTCGGCGAGTTCGAAGCAGCCGGTGCGGCGCTCGAGAGCGCCGGTGAAAGCGCCTTTTTCGTGGCCAAAGATTTCGCTTTCAATCAAAGTCTCAGGGATGGCGGCGCAATTAATGGGAACAAAAGGTTTGCCGCGGCGGGGGCTTAATTCGTGAATGGTGCGGGCGACGAGTTCTTTGCCGGTCCCGCTGGCGCCGGTGATTAAGACTGAGGCCGTGCTGGGCGCGACCTGCTCAACGAGATGAAAAATTTCCTGCATCGGAGCCGAGGAGCCGACGAGGGGCCCGAGGGCTCCCTTGTCGCGCAAACGACGGCGGAGCGTTTCATTTTCAACCCGCGTGTTAATGATTTCGCCGATATTGGTGAGAATGGAGCGCAGGCGGCGGAAATCGATCGGCTTCTCGATGTAATCCTGCACGCCGAGGCGACCGGCATGGAAGGCGTTTTCGGTGGTCTTCTGCGCGGTCACCATCACGACCGCGATGGAATGCGAGAGTTCCGAGAGGCGCTCGACTAACTCCATGCCGCCCATGCGCGGCATCTTGACGTCGGTAATTACAATCGATGGCGCAAAGGAGGCGACTTTTTCCATGGCCTCCACACCGTCGGCCGCGGTATCGGTGCGATAGCCCCATCCGGAGACCAGTTCAGCGAGGCCGGTGCGCTCATTCACTTCGTCTTCGACGATCAGTACTCGTTCTTGTGTCATACACTCCCGGGAGAATTATTCAGCTAACAAGCATTATTCAGGGAAGATGGTCGCGCTGCAACAGATCAGGACCGGCGGCCCCTGGAAAGAGGGTATATCAATTTGAGATACCGCCTGGAAGCCGCGCCGGGCATCGCAGACAGCCGGAGGTTGACGCCAGGCGGGTGTTAGCGGGTGCAAAGATACTAACGAAAACATTCGCTCATCGTTGTGAAAAGGTTGGCGTTTGCTGTATGATCCTGTGTTTGCAGCACAGCCCATCCGGTAAGCAGTCGCGGGTCGTTCATTTTTTATTCGTTTGCTTTACTCAATAATTTTGCAGTGGATTTGATTTGGAGGATCTATGTCACGTCGGCAACACACTTACCGAGGCGCGGCCCTCGCGCTTGTAACAGCAATTGTAATGATTGCGCTCCCAGCTGTGATGCATGCGCAGCCGGATAATCAGGAAGCGCCGAAGGCGGAGTTGTTTGTCGGCTATGAATGGCTGAACCCCGGCGGCAACATTCCGGATGGCAACACTCCACCGAACGCGTATCACCTGCCTGCGATCGCGCAGGGCGGGGGAGCGAGCCTGTCGTGGAACTTCACGAACAACTTTTCGTTTGAAGGCGCGTGGGGCCTGAGCGGGAACCAGGGCGCGACCATCAACACCACCGGCTTTGGTCCCAAGTTGACCTACCGCGGACCGGATGGCATCAACTTCTTCGCGCACTCGCTGGTCGGTTGGCAGCGACTGACGAGCCGGAGCTTTGGCTCGAGCACCGGCCCCGCTATAACTCTCGGCGGCGGCATGGACATCAGAATATGGCGGCCGCTGTCTTTCCGCCTGTTCGAAGCCGACTACGTCTGGTCGCACCACAACTTTGCTGAAGTGGCTCCCTTGACGGATTCCGGCGTTCGCCGCTCGGACTTTGACGGCGCGCGCTTGTCGACCGGTCTGGTGTTCAACTTCGGCGGCGGAGCTCCTGAGCTTCCGGTCGCTGCGGCCTGCTCGGTTGATCGTGCTGAAGTAATGGTTGGCGAGCCCGTAACGGTGAAGGTCGCGGCCAGCAATTTCAACCCGAAGCACACACTTGCTTACACCTGGGCTGCCAGCGGCGGCAAGATTGAAGGCAAGGACACGACCGCTACCATCGACACGAACGGCATCGCCGGCGGAGCTTATACCGCGACCGCAACGGTGACCGACGCAAAAGCCAAGAAGAACAACTCGGCGAGCTGCACGGCGAACTTCACCGTGAAAGAGCCGCCCAAGAATCCGCCACAGATGTCCTGCTCGGCCAATCCGACGCAAGTTCAGGCAGGAACTTCGTCGACCATCAGCTGCACTTGCACCAGCCCTGACAATGTTCCGGTTACGGTCAGCGGATGGAACGCTAGCGGCGGCAGCCTCTCCGGAAACGGAAACTCGGCCACTCTGAGCACCGCGGGCGCGGCCTCGGGTCCGATTACCATTAGCGCAACCTGCACGGATTCACGCGGGCTGACGGCGTCGTCCTCGAGCACGGTGACGGTGGAAAATCCGCCGCCTCCGCCGCCGCAGGCCAGCAAGCTGAACCAGTGCGACTATCCGAACGCCAAGAAGCCGTGGCGAGTCGACAACACCTGCAAGGCCATGCTGGATGACGTAGCCGGCAAGCTGCAGCAGGATCCGGACGCGAAGCTGGTGGTCGTCGGTAACGCCGATCCGGCCGAAGCGAAGAAGTCCAAACACAAGAACCTGGCCGCCGAGCGCGCCGTCGACGTGAAGTACTACCTCACGGAAGGCGAAGCGCAGCAGCACATCGATGCCAGCCGCATCGAAACCCGCGCTGGCAACGAAGGCACGGCGACGTCGGAGCAGTGGATTATTCCGGCAGGCGCCAGCTTCCCCGAGGCCAGCTCGACCACTCCGGTAGACGAGACCAAGGTCAAGGCGATCCTGGATCATCCGAAACCGATGGCCAAGAAGAAGGCAAAGAAGCCCGAATAACGCGATTGGGGCTTGCCCCAACTCGCCACTAGACACGAAAGGCCGGTAGGCTTCCTAACCTACTGGCCTTTCTATTTTCGCGGCTTCGGTAACCTTGTAGCATCCGTGGTAGCCTGTCACTCTGGGGCGCAGGCGAATACTGTTCGCAGGGGTCATTTTCCGCGTATGAGGGACAAACACGTTCTCCGCGCCGGTTTGCAGCTTGGGCTGCTTCTGGTCATTGTTTTTATGAGTACGGCACTGCTCGCTTCCGGGCCCTGGCAAGTACTTGGTCCCGATGGCGGCGACGCGCGCAGCCTGGCGTATGACGCGCATAACCCAGATCACGTTTATCTCGGCACCAGCACGGGACAGATGTTTGTCTCGAACGATGGCGGCAATAACTGGTCGCGGCTCGCGCACCTGGGCGGCGACGACTACGTTCTCGACCACATCGTGGTCGATCCGCAGAACTCCGACCGCGTTTATGTTTCGGCGTGGAGCACCTCAAGCCAGGAGATCGGCGAGGTTTTCCGCACCAGCGACGGTGGCCATACCTGGCAGACACTGCCCGCCATGCACGGCAAGTCGATTCGCGCGATGGCGATGTTCCGCGGCAACTCGAATGTGCTCGTAGCCGGATCGTTGAACGGCGTTTATCGCACCAACGATGGCGGCAACACCTGGGAGCATCTGTCTTCGAATTCGTCCGAGATCAAGAACATTGAATCGATCGCGGTGGATCCGAAAGATCCGAACACGATTTATGCCGGAACCTGGCACCTGGCCTGGAAGACCTCTGACGCCGGCGCCAACTGGCAGCACATTAATAAAGGAATGATTGACGACTCCGACGTCTTTTCGGTCATCGTCGATCATGAGAACCCGCAGGTGGTGTTTGCGAGCGCCTGCTCCGGTATTTATAAGAGCGAAACCGCCGGCAATCAGTTTTCAAAGATTCAAGGCATCCCGTTTACGGCCCGCCGCACGCGCGTGCTGAAACAGGATCCGACCAACGAAAATATCGTCTACGCCGGAACCACCGAGGGCCTGTGGAAGACCGCTGACCTCGGCAAATCCTGGAAGCGCGTTTCGAACCCTGAAGTCGTGGTCAACGACGTCTTCATTGATCCGCGCGATTCGAACCATGTTCTGATCGCCACCGATCGCAGCGGTGTGATGGCTTCGACCAACGGCGCGGCCACCTGGGAGACTTCGAATCACGGCTACGCTCACCGCTATATATCGGCGTTGCTTGCCGATAATCAGAATGCATCGACGTTTTACGTCGGGGTAGTCAATGATCGCGAGTACGGCGGCGTTTTCTATTCGCACGATAACGGCCAGCACTGGAGCCAGAAAGTAGCTGGTCTGGGCGGACGCGACGTGTTCGCGCTCAAGCAGGCGGCGAACGGCACACTTGTGGCTGGCACCAACAAAGGTATGTTCTACCTGGCGCAAAACTCCACCGAGTGGAAGGCAATGAACCAGGTGGCAGAAGAGCAAACCAAAACCGTTCGTCGCAAAGGCTCGAAAAAAGCCACAACCATGACGACCTGGAAAAAGTCTGAACTCGAGGCGCGCGTCAACGATCTCGAATTCGGCTCGCAACGCTGGTACGCGGCAACCACCGCCGGCGTCTATAGCAGCAAGGACGATGGCAAGATCTGGAAGATCGAGCCGGGCCTTGGGCACCAGGACTTCGTTACGGTACGAGCGCAGGGCGAGACAATTTTCGCGGCCACGCGTTCGAGCGCGATGGTTTCAGCCGATGCCGGCGCAACCTGGAATCACACCGGGCTGCCGACTTACATCACCAGCATTCGGGGCGCGGCGATTGCCTCTGATGGCCAGTTCCTCGTCGCCTCGCGCGAAGGCGTCTATCGCAGCGAGGACGGCGGGACCACATGGGAGCACGTCGTCAACGGGCTGCCGGCCAAGGACATCACCTCGGTCAGCTTCGACTACACGCACAAGCGTATGCTCGCCACGAGCGACGCGACGGGCGTGATTTTCGAGAGCACGGATGGCGGACGAAGCTGGCAGCGCGGTCCCGACAGCGGATTCCCGCTGCGCCGGGTCGGCGTGCTGGGCGGACGCTTCATTGGCGCCACGCCGTTTGACGGCGTCATCCTGCAACCGGACAACGAACCGATGAGCGCGGCAGCGGGCAGCTCGGAGTAAGAGCTCGAACCAGCGGCCAGTAAGGGTGGTCATTAAACAACGAAGAGCCTGGAGTAATCCAGGCTCTTTTTGTTTCTATTCTTGCGCGGATTCGAGGGCACGATCCGGGAAGATGAACGTCTCCCGGGCCAGCTCTGACTCAATCGTCGCCTTCTCGTAATACCTCTCCAGGATGCCGCCCTTCCAAATCAACAGGTCGGGATTTTCGTCCGCGAATTCTTCCCACGACTGCGCCTTCCCTGCCCGCGCCAGCCGCTCTCCGATCAGCAGCAGATAGGCCCACGTGATCGTCTCGTGATAGAGCTGGGGCTTGCCCTTAGAGACTGCAAACCGCTTGAGCGCGGCGGAAAATCTGGCGAGCGCCTCCGGCACGGGAAACTCGCAGACAAACGCAAAGGCCATGCGCACGTGGTCTGCGTGATGAAACGCCTCCGGCGCCTGCCCCTGTTCGAACCCCAAAACCAGCTGCCGTTGAGAAACTACAGCTCCGTCGATCATGACCTCGCTACCTAACTCGTTTCCATCACGGTCCAGACTGCCGCGATATACACAAGCAGTCCGCCGACTTCGAACCAGCCATGCAGCACATGGATAACAATCGCGACCGCCAGCACCGCGATCAGAAGCCGCCCACCCGTTTTGACGAAACCCGGCAGCAGGAAGAGCACGACGGCAACGATCTCCGCCCAGGCAAGTGCAACGCGCAGGAATGCCGGCAGGCCCGTCCTGGCGAACGCCAGCGCCGCCGAATGCGAAAATGCGAAGCGCGCGGACTCGATAAGAATCACCAGGCCGAGCGTCCACCGCAGGACGAGAATGGCCGGGCTTCCGCGTCCGCTCATTTCTTGTTCTCCGGCAGCTTCTTTGTCACGGCCGGCCGCCTTGTTCCCGCTCGATTCTTTGGCTCCATTCGCTTCTTTGGCGCCGTTCTTTTTGGAGAAGCGCCGCCGTGGCCTTCCACCAGGTGGTGGCTGGCGCCGGAATCGAGATCGAGTTCGTAAAACTTCTTCAGCTCGCGGATGCGCGCCAGTGAGGCTGCGCTGAAGGGAGTTTTGCCGTCAAAGGCGTGCAGCACGATACCTTCGAGCAGATCGCCGAGCGTGAGGTCGTGGTATTCCGCAAAGGCCTTGAGCACCTTCAAAATGCGCTTTTCCATGCGGACGCCGGTCTGCACGCGTTCGACGAGGAGTTTCGATTCATCCACCATGGTACCAATGTACCACGGTACACGACTCTAGTGGAACTTTTTAGAGGGTATGGGTCCTGGCCCATATAGGCAGCAAAGGGAGCAGTCGGCGGAGTACCAAGACGAGGAATGACTCTTATCTCGAAGAGCGGTGTTCCCGTGCCAGATATTGTTGATCGAGGGCCTGTCGAATCAGCGTTTTGATTACGGCTTGACGGCTAATGTTCAATTCCTTCGCCGCCCGGTCCAACTCTTCGAGCATGCCCGAAGCCAAATCCACGTTTACTCTTTGGATGGGACCCATCATGCGACCGGAGTTGGTAAAGAAACGCGAAACATCTTTACCCTGATCGGCAAGACGGGCAATTGCGTCAGCGGAAACTGGTATCCGACGTTTACGAGTGCTCTTCATATAGTTGCTGTTCCTGTTTAGTTGCTCGCCACAGAGTCACGAGATGGTAGTACTCCCCTTCCTCGTCCTCTCGCACTTCAAAAATCACCGCGTACATCCGCCCGCCCACCCATCCAATCGCACGATACTGTTCGGGCACGTCCGAGCGTTCGTCAAGGTAGTACCGGTGCAGAAAAACCTCCTGCACTTCTTCGAAACCGATGCCTCTCTTTGGATTCGCTCTTAGTAGCGCGCTTTTCCGCTCGTTAAACTGGAATCTCATCAGTAGTATAACAGTTATACCAGTCTAAGGCAATTGCCATTCTACCAATCTTGGCCCTGGGACGACCAAGGAACTCCTAGGCGTTTTCCGGCTTCCACCGCAGTATCGGTTTCCGCGCGGCGGCGACTTCGTCGAGGCGCGAGATACGCGTGTTATGCGGGGCATCGAGCACGAACTGCGGATCTTCTTCCACTTCTTTCGCAATCGACTTCATCGCTTCGATGAATAAATCGAGTTCTTCCAGCGGCTCGCTCTCGGTCGGCTCAATCATCAGCGCGCCCGGTACGATCAGCGGAAACGCCGTCGTGTAGGGATGGAATCCATAGTCGATCAGGCGCTTGGCGACATCCATAGTGCGCACGCCTTTTTTCGATTGCACTTTGTCGCTGAAGACAACCTCGTGCATCGAGGGCGTCGAGTAGGGTAGATCGTAGACGCCTTCGAGGCCCTTTCGAATGTAGTTGGCATTCAGCACGGCGTCTTCCGTGGTCTGGCGCAGGCCGTCGGGGCCGTTGGCAAAAATGTAGGCGAGCGCGCGCACAAACATTCCGAAGTTGCCGTAGAAGGCGCGCACGCGGCCAACCGATTGCGGCCGGTTGTATTCGAAACCAAGCGTGCCATCCGGCCTTGTGATGACGACAGGCGTCGGCAGGAATGGCTCTAGAATTTTTTTGATCGCGACTGGGCCGGAGCCAGGACCGCCTCCGCCATGCGGCGTGGAAAAAGTTTTGTGCAGGTTGAGGTGCATCAGGTCGACGCCGAAATCTCCGGGGCGCGTCTTGCCGACCAGCGCGTTCATGTTCGCGCCATCCATGTAGAGCAGGCCGCCCTTTTCGTGCATGAGGTCGGCGATCTTGTGAATCTCCTGCTCGAAGACGCCCAGCGTATTCGGGTTCGTGACCATGAGCGCGGCCACGTCTTCATTCATCTGCGCGGCCAACGCGGCCACGTCTACCATGCCGCGATCGTTCGACTTCAAATTCTCGACGGCGTATCCGACCGTCGCGGCGGTAGCCGGATTGGTGCCGTGCGCGGAGTCGGGGATCAGAACTTTTTTGCGCGGATTCCCCTTCGACTGGTGATAGGCGCGCACCATCAGCAGGCCGGTCAGCTCTCCATGAGCACCGGCGGCGGGCTGGAGAGTGATCGCATCCATGCCGGTGATTTCGATGAGGCAGTCGCTCAGCGTCTTCAGGATGCGCAGCGCGCCCTGAGAAATTTTCTCCGGAGAGTAGGGATGCGCATTGGCGAGGCCTTCCACGCGCGAGACAAACTCATTGACGCGCGGGTTATATTTCATCGTGCAGGAGCCAAGCGGAAACATGCCGAGGTCGATGGCATAGTTCCACGTGGAAAGCCGCGTGAAGTGGCGGATGATTTCGATCTCGCTGACCTCGGGCATCGAGCCGAGGTCTTTTCTTTCGTTTGAACCTAGAAGCTCCTTCGTGTCAACTTCCGGCACGTCGAGCGGCGGCAGCTTCCAGGCGGCTTTGCCGGGCGACGACTTCTCGAAGATGAGGCCTTCATTCTGGCTAATGTGGCGTGTGGCTTTGCGGGTGATATGGGGCATAGGATTTGTCATTCAGGTTATAAGTCGCGAATCAGAGGACTGTAGCCATTCGACTTGCCACTTCCGTTGCAAGTGGGACAGACGCCTGTTCCCGAACAATTTCGGCACTTTGGTTCCGCTTCATTGACATGCACGTTAACGCCGGTGCCGTTGCATTCAGCACACTTTCCGTCGCCCCGGCAATAGCCGCAGATGCTACTCGGCACGACGACCTTTCAAGCGTAGGCAGTTCATCGCGCCACCTCCTCTTCGACTTCCTTCATACTTCGCAGCGAGCGCTCGCTGTCGGCGACGAGGCCTACCGCGGTGTCGATCATGGAGCGCGTGGTCAGCTCGGTACAGCACCAGAGCGCGGCATTGCCAAGTTCCGGATAGAACTTTTTGAGCGGAAGGCCGCCGACGATCTTGTGGCCGAGCAGCCTCGAGTTGATGGCGTAAGGATCCTCGCTCGTCTCGACCACGAATTCGTTGAAGCGCGGCGCGCCGGTGAAATGCACTTTCGCGTGCTTGCCGAATTGGGCCGCCGCGTAGGCGGTCTTGGCCAAATTTTGCTTCGCCAGTTCGCGCAGGCCAACCTTGCCATAAATCGTCATAAAAATATTGACCATCAGCGCGATCAAGGCCTGATTGGTGCAGATGTTCGAAGTCGCCTTTTCGCGACGGATGTGCTGCTCACGCGTGGCGAGGGTCAGCACGAAACCGCGCTTGCCATTCTTGTCGACCGTCTGGCCGGCGAGACGGCCGGGCATCTGGCGGACGAACTTGTCTTTCGTCGCGAGGACGCCGCAATAGGGCCCACCAAAACCAACGGGCACTCCGAAAGACTGGGCCTCCATGGCAACGATGTCGGCGGCGCGCGGCGGCTCGACTATGCCGAGAGAAACGGCCTCAGCAATCGAGACGATCAGCAGTGCTCCGCGCTTGTGCGCGATTTCAGCGATGGCCTCGATGTCTTCGATAGTGCCAAAGAAATTCGGCGACTCGATCAGCACGCAAGCGGTATCGGCGGCGATCGCCGATTCAAGCGCCTTCAGATCGACGCGGCCGGAGTCGGTATATTCGACCGTCGTCAGCGGAATGCCCTGGTGGGTGGCATAGGTGCCGATGACCTCGCGATACTCCGGATGCAGTGAGCGCGCGACGACGGCGCCCTGGCGGCCGGTGATGCGGACGGCCATCATCACGGCTTCGGCGGCTCCGGTTGAGCCGTCATACATTGACGCATTCGCGAGGTCCATGCCGGTGAGTTCACTCACCATCGTTTGAAACTCAAAGATCGCCTGGAGCGTGCCCTGCGCGTATTCGGCCTGGTAGGGCGTGTAGGAGGTGAGGAACTCGCCGCGCTGCACGAGCGCGTCGATAACCACAGGCCGGTAATGGCTATAGGCCCCGGCGCCGAGGAAACTCGTATAGCCCTCGCCATTTTCCTGCGCTCGGTGCTTGAACCAGTCGACAATCTCGGACTCGGCCATCTGGCGCGGCACGGCAAGATCGCGGTTGAGGCGGTATTCGGGGGGAATGGGCGAGAAAAGGTCGTCCACGGATCGGACGCCGATCGCCTTCAGCATGGCCTGGCGGTCGGTAGGTGACTTGGGAAGATATCTCATAGGAACCTTAATTGGATGACGGACGAAGGCGAAACGATTGTTGACATCGGGTCATCGATCATGGGGCGACCGGGCCATCGGGTGATTGAAAATCTTGCATGCCCAATCGCCTTGGAT
>JBAWAI010000233.1:0-1742 GCA_049589215.1 Terriglobales bacterium
GCAATTCCCTGCGGCCAGAAAAAAAGCGCCAGCGAGATCAGCCACAGCCACACCGTAACGCCACCGTTGGCCGCGATCGATGGAACAACATTCAAATTGAATACCGCGACCACAAACAGCAACACTAGGTCAAAGCGTCCCAGGACGCGCTTCAGGTGCGGCTGGTTGGATTCGGAACTCATCGGGTCATCATGAATCGGGTGGTCACGAATCGGGTCGACATGAGTCGAGTCAATGAATGTTCGCGCCATCCGGCCTGCCAAATCAAAAGGTCGTCAATCACCCGATGATCCAATGGCCCGATGACCCGATCAGATTACTGCGCCGCCACAGCTCCCATCCGCTCGTGCTGCGCCGCAGCCAGCGAGTCGGCGATATCGCCAAATGCGGCTAGGTGCTGTTCAATGTCGGCTTCCGTATGCTGCACCGAGATCGTCCACTGCTCATCCCACCAGTACGGCTGCGGCATCACGCCTCGATTCACCATGCCGAACCAGTAGTGCCGCCACAGGTCGACATCAACCGCCAGCCAGTCGCGATAATTTTTGATCTCCGCCGGATACAGCATCAATGCGCCATTCACGCCCGCGCTCGCAATGTAGGCTTGCAGCCCGGACTTCGCGACGATTCGCTTGTACCCTTCCGTCAGCATGTGGCTCATCTTGTCGGTGTGCCCATAATTCGCGCGCGTCAACACCTCGCGAAACATCGCCAGGCCCGCCGCCATCGAAACCGGATTCGTGTTGTAGGTCCCGCCATGAAAAACTTTATGGTCGGAGATGAGCTGCATCACCCGCTTGTGCGCGCCGAATGCTGCCAGCGGAAATCCGCCGCCAATCGATTTCGCCAGGCAAATAATGTCCGGCATCACGCCAAAATACTCCGAAGCGCCCGCCCAGCCAAGCTTTGCGCCCGTCTTCACTTCGTCGAAGATCAGCAGCGCGCCATACTTGTCGCAGAGTTCGCGCAGGCCCTCCAAAAATCCCTTCTGCGGCATGCAGAGTCCGACATTCATCATGATCGGCTCGAGAATAATGCACGCAATCTCGTTCGGATTTTCGCGAAACCGTCGCTCCACCGTCTCCAGGTCATTAAAGGTTGCGATCTTCACATTAGCAATGCTCGCCGCCGGCACGCCTTTGCCGCCGGAAACTGGCTTGGGATCTTTAATGTCGCCAAAATCGTCAGCCGGCGGATGCGGCTTCACGCTGACCAGCGCCGCATCGTGCAGTCCGTGGTAGCCGCCTTCGAACTTGATAATCTTGTCGCGCCCCGTCGCCGCGCGCGCCAGGCGAATCGTATGCATGGTCACTTCCGTGCCGCTGTTGCCGAAGCGGCACATCTCCACCGGAAAGCGCGTACAAATTTCTTCCGCCAGTTCCCACTCCATGTTGTGCGGCATGCCAAACATCGTGCCCGTCGACAACCGGTCCTCGACCGCACTCATCACCGCGGGATGGCAGTGCCCCGCCATCAGTGCGCCGAAACATAGATTGTGATCGATGTATTCGTTGCCATCCAGATCGCGAAACATTCCCCCCTTCCCTTCCTTCACAAAAATCGGGTAGGGCTCGTACGCGCGATAGTTGCTGGCGACTCCCAGCGGAATGCGTTTCAGGTTTTTCTTGTGCGCTTCGGCGGACTTGGGGGTGCGGCGCTCGAATGTCTCGAGCTCCTTTTGCAGTGCGGGATACATCGTGATCTCCAAAAATGCTCAGGCCGGATAGGCCATTAGATTGGGC
>JBAWAI010000234.1:0-15128 GCA_049589215.1 Terriglobales bacterium
GAAAATCTTTACGGCGACATCGTCTCCGACCTCTGCGCCGGCCTGGTCGGCGGGCTCGGCCTGGTGCCGGGCGCGAATTTTGGGCACGAATGCGCCATCTTTGAGGCCGTGCATGGCTCGGCTCCCGACATCGCCGGAAAAAATATCGCGAACCCGACGGCCGTTCTGCGCTCTTCCCTTCTCATGCTGCGCCATATCGGCGAGCCAGAAGCCGCGTGGAAGATTCGCAACGCCATCGACGACGTCTACCGCGACCGCAGCAAACTCACGCGTGACGTCGGCGGCAGCGCCGGCACCGCCGAGTTCGCCGATGCCATCATTGCCGCCATGGAATCGCCGCGCCAGCCAGTCGCTCCTATGCCGGCCAAGGGCCACGCATAACCGGCTGGCGCCCGCGTTCTGCTTTGCAAAGCGCGCTCCGGAAGCCCGATCTGCTAAGGTCGGCTCGCCGAGCTCGGTCTGCTAAAGCCGGTCTGCTAAACTAATGCGTTCCAGCGCGCCTGCCGTGGACGCGCACTTCGCAGGGGATCATGCAGAAGCAGAAGCAACTAGAACTCCCGTATAACCAGAGACTGCACCGCTTCGCCATCTTTACTGCCACCGTCACACTGCTTCTGATCGTCGCCGGCGCGCTCGTAACCAGCAACGATGCCGGGCTCTCGGTGCCAGACTGGCCGACTACCTTCGGCTCGTTCTACAAAATGCCGCACATGGTTGGCGGCGTGAAGTATGAGCACGGGCATCGCATGGTCGCCGAGTTCGTTGGCCTGCTCACCATCATCCTCGCCGTCTGGACGTGGCGCGCCGAAAAGCGCCGCTGGCTGCGGATTCTAGCCCTGGGCGCGCTCGGCACCGTCATCCTCCAGGGCATTCTGGGCGGCCTCACCGTGCTCTTTTATTTGCCCGCGCCCATCTCCAGCGCACATGCCGCCGTCGCGCAAACGTTCTTCTGCATCGCAGTTTCGATCGCGGTCTTCACTGGACGTCGCTGGATCGAAGAACAGCCGCGCACGGAATTCGATACGCGCCACCCAACTCTCTTCACGCTCACGCTGCTATCGATCTTTGTGCTCTATGTGCAACTATTGCTGGGCGCCATGTTTCGCCACCATGGTATGAGCTGGTGGCCGCACGTGGTCCACGCCGGCGTTGTCGCGATCGTTCTCTCCTGGACCGCTATTCGCGCCATCTCGGTCTACTCACAAGTCGAGGCGGTCAAACGGCCGGCCGTTCTCATGCTCGGACTCATGGTCGCACAGCTCTGCCTCGGGTTTTTCGCCTTCGTGACTCGCGTCATGTGGGGTAAGGGCGCCGCACAACCCGAGCTGCCCATGGTGACTGCGACCGTCATCCACGTTGCCGTGGGGGCTTTGCTTCTCGCGACCACCGTTGTGCTCGCGATTCAGGTATGGCGCCACGTTCCGATCTCGTTCGCCGAACGCGTGCCCGGCGGGGAGCGCAAGCCGGTCGCCGCTTAGCAGGCAAGGCAGCTTGCAAGGCGCATCGGCATCGCCCCAACAAGAACAACGCCGCGGGTGTCTTTCCGCACGTTTGCATCGTAAAATGGCCTGTGGCTTCAAACCCAACCGCCCTCGATTTTGCCCCGCCCGATAAGGCCGCCGAACTCTCCGTTCCAGCCATCATTCAGGTGCGCGACGTGCTTCACCGCTATGCGAACCGCACCGCGCTGAACGGCGTTTCGTTTGACGTGCGCCCGGCCGAATTGTTTGGCCTGCTTGGACCGAACGGCAGCGGCAAGACCACGCTCTTTCGTATTCTCTCCACGCTCATGGTTCCAACCTCGGGCACCGCCATCATTGCGGGTCTTGACGCCGTGCGCGAGCCGGGGCCTCTGCGCCGCCACATCGGCGTCGTCTTTCAATCCCAGAGCGTCGATCCCAAGCTGACGGCACGTGAGAATCTCTGGCATCAGGGGCACCTCTACGGTCTGCGCGGCCGCGAACTGAAAAAGCGTATCGACGAGATTCTCACCCGCGTGGGACTTCTCGACCGCGCAAGCGATCGTGTCGAGACCTTCTCCGGCGGCATGCAGCGCCGTATCGAGCTGGCCAAGGGCCTGCTCCATCATCCCGAGGTTCTGCTGCTCGACGAGCCGACCACCGGCCTCGATCCGGGAGCGCGCCATGACCTTTGGCAGTATCTGGCGATGCTTCGCGATCAGGAGAGCGTCTCGATTATCGTCACAACGCACCTGATGGAAGAGGCCGAACGCTGCGACCGGCTGGCGATTCTGAACGAAGGCAACCTCGTCGCGCTCGGCACGCCGCAATCGCTCACGCGCGAAATCGGCGGCGACGTAATTTTGCTGGAGACGCGCGATCCGCAGCGTCTGGCCCCGGCCATTGCCAGCAGGTTTCACGTGAACGCCACCGTGATGGCTAACCAGGTCCGCATCGAAATTGAAAATGGACATCGTTTCGTCCCGGATGTAGTCGAAGCGTTTCCGGGAGAGATTCAGTCGTTGAGCGTCAGCAAGCCGACGCTGGAAGATGTCTTCATTCACCGCACGGGGCACAGGTTCTGGGATGAAGAAGCTGAACGAGCGGCCGGCACCGAGAAGGAGAAAAAGAAGAAACACTAGCGATCGGTAATTTGTAATTTCACAAGTGGATCTGTCTCACTTACAAATTACAAATCAGAAATTTACAAATCCCATGGCGACTCAAACGGCAACCCTACCCTCGACCACCACCGCCCCGGCCTCCGCCGGCGTCATGCTACCTGCCTTCACGCTCTGGTGGCGCGAGATCGTGCGCTTCTATCGCCAGAAGGCGCGCGTGGTGGGCGTGATCGTCTCGCCTCTTTTATTCTGGGTCGTCCTTGGCTCGGGCTTCGGGACCTCGTTTCGCTCGGGACAAGCCGCTGGCCAGCAGAACTACCTAGATTACTTCTACCCCGGCACGCTTGTCATGATCATCCTCTTCACCTCCATCTTCACCATGATGTCGGTGATCGAAGATCGCAACGAAGGCTTTCTGCTCTCGGTGCTGGTCGCGCCCGTTCCCCGCGCGGCCATCGTGCTCGGCAAAGTGCTCGGAGGCACCACGCTCGCCGCCATTCAAGGCATCATCTTTCTGGTTTTCGCGCCCCTCGTCGGCGTCCATTTCACTGCCACATCGTTTGCCTTGATCGCGCTCACAATTTTCCTGGTTTCATTTGCGCTCACCGCTCTCGGATTCGCCATTGCGTGGCCGATGGATTCCACGCAAGCCTTCCACGCCATCATTAATTTATTTCTCATCCCGCTCTGGCTGCTTTCGGGCGCGCTCTTTCCGCTTTCCAAAGCGTCCGCCTGGATTCGCTGGCTGATGTATGCCAACCCGCTCACCTACGGCGTCGAGGCATTGCGCACGCTCATGTATCCCGACGCTCCCAGTTCGTTCTCGTTCGAATTCTCGCTGACCGCGTCGATACTGACGTTGGTGCTGTTCGCGCTCTTCATGTTCGGACTCGCCTTCGTGCTGGCCAATCGGCGCACAACGAAGCCGGCAGCGTAACAATCGTCGTTAGTCATCGGCGGCCTTTGATTGTTGGCAAAAAGACATTAGGAATCTCAAGAAATCTGGAACCACCACGAAATGCCGAACGACCGACGACCCGCGACAGGCGATTCAACGACCAGCGACTCCCTCGACCTGCTTGCCCTCGCTGCGCACCGTGATGACGTCGAGCAGACCTGCGGCGGCACGCTTCTCAAAATGGCCGAGCGCGGTTATCGCACCGGCATCCTCGACCTCACCCAGGGCGAGACTGGAACCCGCGGCACCGCCGAAGACCGCGCCCGCGAGGCCGCCGACGCCGCACGCATTCTCAAAGTGTCTTGGCGCGAGGCACTCGACATTCCCGACGGCCGTGTCGAAAACACGTGGGAGAATCGTCTGAAGGTTGTGCGCGTGCTCCGCCAGGTGCGCCCGCGCGCGCTCATTCTTCCCTATTGGGAGGGCCGTCATCCCGATCACTACACGGCTTCCGTTCTCGGATACGAAGCGGCCTTCTTGTCGGGGTTGGCGAAACTGAATCTCGGCTCGAAGCCCTCAACTGACAGCTCTCAGCTCTCAGCTGCCAGATCTCAGGAGCCAGATCGCAGCGGCGACGAAAATTCACCAGCTCCGCATCGTCCGTTCAAAATCATCTATGCCAGCCTCTACCGCGACGTGCGTCCGACGTTCGTCGTAGACATCACGGATCAGTTTGAGGCCCGCCTCGCGTCGCTGATGGCATACAAATCGCAATTTACCGACCAGCAAGCCGGCAGCGGAATCTTCCCGACTCAGGCCGAAATCCGCGCGCGCGTCGAATCAATGGCCCGCTTTTACGGGATGCTCGGAGGCGTAACCTACGCTGAACCGTTCGTCCAAAAGGAAGTTGGACTGGTGGATGATGTTGTGGCCATTCCTGTGAAATCGATATGAACAATTGCCCAATTTCGTACCTCAGTGATTGAGTAATTTACTAATTTAGTAATTCACTAACTTGAGAAAGGGGACCGGCTAAGGGTTTTACAATCGCTCATAACACAATCGCTGAGTCACTCAATTTCTCCCATGTCCTCACCGCGTCCTTCAGTCCGAATCGATAAGTGGCTCTGGGCGGCGCGATTCTTCAAAACGCGCGCCCTCGCATCGCGGGCCTGCGGTCTCGGACGGATTCAGGTTAATGGAGAGTTCGTAAAGCCCGCGCGCGAAATTCACGTTGGCGAAACGCTTCGCATCTCAAACGACGGCGGCGAATTTGATGTCGCCGTGCTGGCACTGAGCGAAGCCCGCGGTCCAGCAGCAGTCGCGCAAACGCTCTATCGCGAAACCGACGCAAGCCGCGAGCAGCGCGCCAAAGCTGCCGCCGAACGCAAGGCCATGAGGGAGTTTGAGCAACTCCCTCCAACCCGCCCGTCCAAACGCGACCGCAGAAGAATCATCCAGTTTCGCGGAAGAGGCTGAATCGCAGCCTGCAGACGAGGCTGGTCTGCACTGCCCTCAAAATCGGTGTAGCCTATCTGCTTGCTGCTACATCTAAGTCGAGGACAGATCAGCTGAGAGTGGGTAAGGCAAAGGGTGAATCAACAAAACGCGCGGGCGCGTCGATGCTTGGACAGTCAGACATTGAGCCAAAAAACAATCGGGCCAGCAAAAATCGAGCCAGCAACGGTGTAGCCAGCGACATCGCGCCAGTCGATTTCGGACGAACGGTCGACGCGAACAAGTCACGACAGACATGAGCAGGTTATGAAAGGCAAGATTGCCGTAGCAGCCGGATTGGCGCTCGTTGCGCTGGCATTGCTGTCCACTCGCTTCTATCTGGTGGATCTGCGAGTTTGGCACTTTTTTGGCGGCGGTCAATCTCTTGACCCCGCAACTTTGCACTTACGCGGAGAATTCGTGGAGAGCAATCTGGGTGCGGCTCAGCAGCCCTCCGGCACCCTGACCGTGCGCATGATCGCCCAGCAATTTGTTTTCGTGCCACGCTGTATCGAGGTTCCCGCCGGTGTTCCCGTTACCTTTCGCATTACCAGCGCCGACGCCGTGCACATGCTCAGCTTCATGGGTACCAGCTATGGCCTCAAGGCTGTCCCCGGCGAGGTCACTCAGGCCACTTTTACTTTTGCGAAGCCCGGCGAATTTAAAATCCCCTGCCATGAGTTCTGCGGAGCCGGCCATTATGCGATGAGGGGTCAGCTCGACGTGGTCCCGCAGAATCAGTTCACTTCCCTGCTCCCTGGCGAAAGGCGGACATGTGAATCACACTAGCCACCCCGCCCGCCGAATCGCGGTCCCCTGCCTTGCCGCGCTGCTGGCTCTGTTTGCGATTGCGCTGCTCTCGCCCGCGCGAGATTCTTCGGCGCAGTCGAACAATCCCGAGCCTCCGCTGCGCGTGCCTTCAGACGTCGCCTGGACCGAACAAACGCTCGATACAATTTCCGCGGGCGACGCTCTTCACGGGCTCGTTCTGGCCCGGCGTTGCAATCATTGCCATGGCGATGAGGGATTCAGCGCGGTTTCAGCCATTCCGAACCTGGCGGGAGAAGACCGTTTGTCTTTCTGGAAGCAGATGCAGGATTTTCGCTCCGGCAAGCGCACGTCACCGACAATGCAAAGCATCGCCGAAGGATTTTCCGCGCGCGATGCCGCCGACCTGGCCGCCTATTTCGCGATGCTGCCGACCGCCAGCGACCCACAGGACAACCGCGCCTTCCCGGTGCCCATGCACGACCCCGCCGGCGCCAGCATGGCCAGCCGCCTCGTAGTTTTTGGAGACGGCCAGCGCGGCATTCCACCCTGCCAGTCGTGCCACGGCCCGGTAAGTTACGTGAACGGAGCGCCTCCGCTCGCGACTCAGAATGCCGCCTACCTCGAGCAGCAGCTTGAACACTTCTCCGATGGCACGCGTGCCAATGACATCAACATTCGCATGCGCACAATTGCAAGCCAGCTAACCGCCGAAGAAAAGACCGCAATCGCGGAATACTACGGCGCAGGGCTGGGACCGGGAGTGAGTTCGAGGTAGCATGCTTCCGCTCTTTTCGACTTCAAAGGCGCTTACGTCTCCACCCGCCGCGCCCGCGACAATTCCCGCACCAGATGCTGAAAATCCGGCGCCAGTTTGCAGTCAACGGAAATGCTTTTCCCCGTGCGCGGATGGACAAACTTGAGATGCGCTGCATGCAGTGCCACCCGATCAATGAGTGGCTCCGACGCTTCCGCCCGATTGTATTTTCGATCGCCGATGACGGGGTGCCCGAGCGCGGCAAATTGTACGCGGATTTGATTCTGTAATCCAGTCACCAGCTCGACCCGAACCAGCGAAGCAGCCGCGAAAAGCTGTTCAACGGTATAGCGGAGTTCGGCCCGCGTCGCCGATGGATCGCGCGCAGTGCGCAATTGTTGATACATTCCTTCGCGACGAAAATAATGCACGAGCGGCCCCGCCTTAGCCTCGACACGGCCTCGCAAAGCTGCCAGATAGTGCCTCTCGGGAGTGTGGTCCAGGAACTGCCGCACCAGCGCGCTTCGGTCTGACGCGGTTTTCGCAAACAGAAGTGCGCCCGAGGAAAAACGATCGATGCGATGGACGATCAACGCTTTTTGTTTTTTCGCCTCGAGCCTCTCGGCAAGCAGCGACCATGCCGATGGAGTAGCGGAGCCTTTGATGGGAACCGCCAGAAGCCCGGCCGGCTTGTCTACCACGACCACTGCCTCGTCTTCGTAAAGAACGGGGAGTTCCCGCGAGAAACGGGGGCGCCGTTCTTCTCCGCGACGGTCTTTTCCACGCGGATCTACCCGGGCTGGAGCCCGATCCCTCTTTCCCGAGCGGTTTCGAAGTTTCTTCATAGCCGAAGTCTGATCATATGCCATTGCCAAACCGTTCCGCCGCGTTTTCGTCAACACAGGCAGATGGTGCGGACTTAGGCTCAGGTCTATTATCGCCGGGTCCACTAGGGGCTCAATCTTGCGATCCTATTTCGTCTCCTGTGCCGGACTCGCGCCGTATAATGATGGGTCCTCTATAGCAGGAGATTTCGTCATGTCCACTCTCACTGAACCCGCCATCGCGAGCCAGGCTTCCGCCAAAGTGAAGACGCGCACCGAATCCGACAGCATGGGCAAGATCGAAGTTCCGGCCAATGTTTATTGGGGGGCGCAAACCGAGCGCTCGCTGCTGCACTTCAACATTGGACGCGACACCATGCCTCCCGAGCTGATTCGAGCGTTTGGCATTTTGAAAAAAGCTTGCGCGCTGGTGAACCAGGATCTCGGCAAGCTGTCGCCTGACATTGCGAAGCTCATCGTGCAAGCCGCCGACGAAGTCATTTCCGGGAAGTTGAATGACCAGTTTCCACTGCGCGTCTGGCAAACAGGTTCGGGCACGCAGACCAACATGAATGTGAACGAGGTCATCTCGAATCGTGCAATCGAAATTGCCGGCGGCCCGAATGGCCGAGAAATGATGGGCAGCAAGAAGCCAGTGCATCCGAACGATGACGTCAACATGTCGCAATCGTCGAATGACACGTTTCCAGCGGCGATGCACATCGCTGCAGCCTCGCGCGTGAAAAACGATCTGATTCCCGCGATCAGAACCGTGCGCGACGCAATCGCAGCCAAAGCGAAGGAATTCGACGGCATCGTGAAGATTGGCCGCACGCATTTGCAGGATGCTGTGCCGCTCACGATTGGTCAGGAATTCGGCGGCTGGGCGAGCCTGCTCGATCGCGACATAAAAAGGTTGGAGCAGGCACTCGAAGGCTTGTACGACCTGGCCATCGGCGGGACCGCCGTCGGCACCGGCTTGAATACGCATCCCGAGTTCGCCGAACGCGCGGCCAAGAAGATTTCCGAACTGACCGGACTTCCCTTCCGCTCGCATGGCAACAAGTTCGCTGCGCTCTCGGCGCACGACGAGATCGTGTTCGCGCAAGGCGCAATGGAAACCCTGGCCGCGTCACTCATGAAGATCTCGAATGACATTCGCTGGCTGGCTTCCGGACCGCGCTGCGGCCTCGGCGAACTTTCCATTCCAGAGAACGAGCCAGGATCGTCGATTATGCCGGGCAAGGTCAATCCGACGCAGTGCGAGGCAATGACCATGGTCTGCGTGCAGGTGCATGGCGCGACCGCCGCCGTCGGATTCGCCGGCTCGCAGGGCAACTTCGAGCTCAACGTCTACAAACCGGTCATTATTTATAACTTTCTGCACTCGGTCACGCTCATCACGGACGCATGTCACGGTTATGTCGATTACATGATCAAGGGCATCGAAGTCGATCGCGCGAAGGTCGACTGGTTCGTCAAGAATTCGCTGATGCTGGTGACAGCACTTGCTCCGAAGGTGGGCTATGACAAAGCAGCGCACATCGCGCACACAGCGCACGTTGATAAGAGCAGCCTGCTGGATGCGGCTCTGAAGCTGGGATATCTTACGCGGGAAGAGTTTGAGTTATTGATGAAGCCGGAGAAGATGACGCATCCCTAGACAACGAGTCCCTGGATCCTGTCTGGCGCGCTCAGTTCTTCTTCAGAAATCGTCGCCTGTTCAGGTGAGTCGAAGCCGTCGGTTCGATGTCGTCGTACTTGAGCACGCTGATCGATCCATCCACTTCGAGCACCGCCAGAGCGGCATCTTTATAACTTGAGACGCCGTGTTCGCGCAGCGAGCGCTCCAGTTCGTCCATGCTGACGTGCTCTTTTGCCATGTGCGCTTCGATGACCTCGCCGTCGTGTACGAGCAGGCTTGGCTGACCTTGAATGTATTTGCGGAAGCGTCGATTTGCACCCGAAACCTCGGCGACCAGATAGTTGAGGACGAGCAGAGTAGTCGCAGCTACCGCGCCTCCCGCGAGCGACGTGTCAGGCCCTGTCATCGCATTCTGCACCGAGTTCGACAGCAAGAGCAGCAAAGTCAGATCAAAGGGCGTCATTTGCCCGACTTCGCGTTTGCCGCTGATGCGGATGCCAATCAGCACGAGCAGATAGATGACTCCCGTGCGGAGCGCGATCTCAGCGAGAGTGTGGGCGCTGGGCGGGAACATGGGTTCAAGTGAAAGATAGAAGTCAGAAGTCAGATTGCAGAATTAAACATCAATTAGGCACGATCGGATTCGATGGTCTCACTTCTGCGTTCTTTACTTTTCCAATCTAAACTTCTTCAATGCTGACCTCTGCCTTCTGACTTAAAGTTATTGCGGCGTTGCCGTGATCGGCACGGGCGCGTTCTTCGGCGTGCTTACATAGCCCGTGATCTTGTTCTTATCCACCGTCCAGACCACCAGCTCGTAGAGCATGTGATCGCGCCCGGTGTAGAACTGCACGGGCTCGCTCTGGTTCCGATCTTTCTTTTCGATCGTCTTATCGTCGGAGGTCACATTCAGCGTGTACTTGCCACGCTTGGAATCAGTTTTCTTGAGCTGCAGGCTGACCGTGGAAATAGCCTGCGGCTTGGCGCCTTTGAGCAACGTGAATTCGTAGTACTGGCGGTCGCCTTTATGTTTCAGTGCTTCCAGATCGCCACGCGTGTTGGCAATCAGGCCGCTCTGAACGTTGAGGTCGCCGACCGTACTCTGCAACTTCGCAATGGTCGCGTCGAGTGACGCTTTGGTCGCGGCCACATCGGTCTTCACGCCGCCGACGTCGGTCTTCACCGAACCTACTTCTCCTGAAACCGCGCCAATATCTTTCTTCTCCTGCTCGGCCTGCGCGGAGATGCGCGCGCTCGCTGCCTGTTGCAGGTGTTGCAGCTCCTCGGCGCGCGCGGCCATCTCTTTCTTGGTGACGCCGATTTTCTCGCCGAGCGCCTCGGCATCAGCCTCGGCCGACTGCATGCGCTTGGTCAACCCGGCAATCTGCTGCTGGCTCGCCGTCTGGTCGTCGGTGAGCTTGGCCACCTTGTTGTGCATGTCGTAGCCGAAAAACAACGACCCGGCCACATAGATGACCGCCAAAGCCAGCAAAATCCATTTACCGACATTGCCCCCGGACTCGGTGTGGTACACGTTCGGTTGCTCGCCTTGATCTGGCATGTAGGTTTTCTCCAATTGAATGAGGTAGTCCTATTGTTTGTGAGATGCAGGTTGGTGTCAATTGCGATTCAGGTACTTGGACCGGGGTAACCTGCGGTCACCGGCGGGCAGCGCCAGCCGTCTAGACTGAGCGCTGGCGCTAGAATGATGCGGTGAAGCACTGGGACGTCATCGTCATCGGCGCGGGCATTATTGGACTTGCACTCGCCATCGAGCTTAATAAACGCGGCCTGCGCGTGCTGATCGTCGACAAGGGCGAGCCTGGGCGTGAGGCCTCGTGGGCCGCGGGCGGAATGCTCGCTGACTTCCCGCTTGAAATGCCGCTCGCATTGCGCGATCTGGCCGCAGCCAGTGCGCGCATGTATCCCGAATTCGTCCACGAACTCGAGGACGGGTCGCGCCTGAAGATTGATCTGCGCGATGAAGGCGCGTTGGTATTCATAGATCACCCGATCGATCCGGCTCTCGATCGCCCCATCAATGCCGCGCCCGCTGTGTCTAATTCGCTATCTGCCGTATCGCAGCGGTCCCTCGCGCAGCTTGAGCCGAATCTTTCCACTTCAAAGCTTTCGACATTGATCGCCCTGCATCTGGCCGAGCGCAGCATCGATCCCCGTCATCTGACGGCCGCGGCCGTCGCCGCTGCCAAGCATCGCGGAATCGACTTCTCATCGGGCAACCAGGTCCTGGCCGTCGAAGTCGCTGATGGCAAAGCAACTGGAGTTCGCACCAGCAAAACGCGCTTCGGCGCCGCCACCGTGGTCAACTGCGCGGGCGCGTGGGCAGGGCAGATCGGTCCTTATAACTTCCCTACTCGGCCCGTCAAAGGACAGATGCTCTGTGTGGTGATGCCCCAAAAAGAAATGGTGCGGCATGTGATTCGAACGCCGAGCGTCTATCTAATCCCGCGCACCGACGGACGCATGTTGATCGGCGCGACGCAGGAAGAGGCCGGCTTCGATAAGCAGACCGTGCCGGAGACGATCCAGGAATTGCACCGATCAGCGATCGATCTGGTGCCGAAGCTCGCCGAAGCCCGAATTCTCGAAGCTTGGGCGGGACTGCGTCCGGGAACGCCGGATGCATTGCCGATTCTGGGCGCGACAGAGACGCCTGGATATTTTGTAGCCACGGGCCATTTTCGTGACGGCATTCTGCTGGCTCCGGTGACGGCGCAGGTGATGGCGCAGGTGATTGCCAGGGAAAAATCGGAATTCGATTTGAAAACATTTCGGCCTGGGAGATTTTGAGGGCTGGGTCTCGAAGTCGTAGCACTCCTCAGCGGTCACTTCCCGTAGACCCTCCTCTGTATACTCACTCGCATGTACAAAATGCTTTTAGCATTGTCGCTCGCCGCGCTCGTCACTTTTTCAACCGCGCAGGCTCCGCAATCTCCGCGGAGCGCCGTGCTCGCGACCGTGAATCAGTTTGTGGACAGTTTCAACAAAGGCGACTTAAAGACGCTTCTGGCGGCTTGCGCAGATCAGACATCCATCCTCGATGAATTTCCGCCACACGAGTGGCATGGCACAGGGGCGTGCGCGAAGTGGGTCAGCGATTTCGACACCGACGCACAAAAGAATGGCATCACCGATGGGTTTGTGACGCTCAGCAAGCCGTCGCACGTCGATGTCAGCGCAGACCGCGCCTATGTTGTCATTCCCGCGAACTACGCTTTCAAGCAGAAGGGGAAGGCTGTCAGCGAGGTCGGTTCAATCATTACTCTCACGTTGCAAAAAAGCGCGACCGACTGGCGAATTACGGGATGGGCGTGGGCAAAGCATTAGGCTGCGACTCGGGGCTCCATGGACAAAAAGATCTCAAAATCGCTGCCAGCGCACACTCGACTGCTGGTGGTTCTCGCCGTGCTCTTCGCCGTGTTAACGATGCAAGGGCAAGCAGTGAAAAGCGACTATTCGTCAATGGTAGCCGCGGGCAAAGTGAATGGAGACATCTATCAGAACTCAATATTGGGAATAACGCTCTCGGCTCCAAAAGCGCATTGGGAGGTTCGCGGACCCATTAGTGCGGCGAGGCGACAGGGACGCTTGATCGATGCTGTGTACGACTCGGGCGTGCCAGAGCGCGGACTTCAGGAGAACTATACACTCGGCCTACTTGTCGAATCCGAAGAGAACTATCCCAAAGGGACAACACTCGGCCAATATGTTCGAGGGCTCCGACAGCGCGTGGAAGATGACAATGTGAGAATCCACCGCGAGGCTTTTCCTCTTACTGTCCAGGAGGCGCCTTTTGTCGGCACGATCTTTCTCTTTTATGAGAAGCAGAACTTTGGCTATTATCGCGGGCTGTATGCGACCATCCTCAACGGGTATTTCGTGACCGTCGAAGTGCAGTGCGGGGAGGAAGAACGCCTGCAGAAGCTGTTGTCATCCGCGCTCCAGATCACTCCAGAACAAAAACGGTGAATGGGGTTCGCAATCCCGCCAAGCTCCGAGTAGTGTCTCACTTTGAATTTCTCTGTTGATCCAAGTAATTAAGCTCAGAACACGAAGTTACGGAGTGCCGGAGATGCAAATATGAATGATGCAACTGGAGTATCGACGGACTTTGATTTTGAAATCGGTTTGTGGCGGGTCAAGCATTGGCGCCTAAAAGAGCGGCTGTCGAATTGCGAAGAGTGGGAGGAGTTCAACGGAACGGCGAATGTGCGAACCCTGCTGGGTGGTAATGGCAATGTCGAGGACAATGTTCTGGAGTTTCCCAGCGGAACCTATCGAGCAATTGCGTTGCGTTCATATGATCCTGCGAGCAAGTCTTGGGCCATCTGGTGGTTGTCCTCAGTCGCTCCGCATGCGCTGGACGTGCCTGTGATCGGGCAGTTTGAAAACGGTGTCGGGTCTTTTTACGCAAATGATGTGCTCCATGGAACACCGGTTCGGGTTCGGTTCCTTTGGTTGCGAACAGATACGAAGACCCCAAGGTGGGAACAGGCCATGTCCAAAGACGGCGGCATCAATTGGGAAACAAATTGGACGATGGACTTCGCACAAAGTTTAAGGTCCGGCGGAGTCGGCGATCGGGTGCGCGGTGAAATTTCAAACTGAGACACTACCAAGCTCCGGTGTCCTTAAAACCCTCCACCCGTTCCGGTATATACTGAAGCGTTTTCGGCGATTCTCCGGCAATCGTCTATCTGGCGCCAGAAAGGCTATCCATGGCTTCTTCAGCAGTTGATTTTGCGCGCTCCAACCAGCCTCGCTTTATCGATGAACTCAAAAACCTCCTTCGCATTCCGAGCATCAGCACGCTTGACGAACACAAATCCGATGTGCAGAAGGCCGCTGATTTTGTGGCCAGCGAACTACGCCGCATCGGCATGAATAATGTCGAAATCATCAATACCAAGGGGCATCCTCTTCTCTATGCAGACTGGCTGCACGCTCCCGGCAAGCCGACCGTCCTGATGTATGCGCATTACGATGTTCAGCCTGCCGAGCCGCTGGATGAGTGGCACACGCCTCCTTTTGAGCCGACCGAGCGCAACAACAACATCTATGCGCGGGGCGCAGTCGACGATAAAGGCCAGCTCTGGATGGAAGTCAAAGCTCTCGAATCGCTTTTTCACGCGCATGACGGCAAGCTGCCCATCAACGTAAAAATCATCTTCGAAGGCGAGGAAGAAGTGGGCGGAGAGTCGATCGCCGAATATGTTCGCAAGCAGAAAGCCAAGCTGAAAGCCGATTTCGCACTGGTCTGCGATACGGAACTGTTCGCGCCCAATCTTCCCACGCTCTGCGTCGGTCTGCGCGGGCTCGTCTATACCGAGATCGAAGCCTACGGCGCAAAGACCGATCTGCACTCCGGCATGTACGGGGGCGCGGCGCCGAATCCGTTTTTTGCGCTCATCGAAATTATCAGCAAGCTGAAAGATGCCAAAGGCAAGGTGCTAATCCCCGGCTTCTACAGTAAGGTCAAAGCGCCCAGCAAAGATGAGCTGAAAGCCTGGAAGCGTCTTCCCTTCAATGAAGAGCACTATCGCAAAGCCGAAGTCGGCTCCAAAGTTCTCACGGGCGAACCGGGCTATTCGGTTCTCTACCGCACCTGGGCGCGGCCGACGCTTGAAGTCCACGGCATGCCCGGAGGCTTTGTGGCGGCGGGCGCGAAGACAGTCATTCCGGCCAAGGCGGCGGCGAAGGTTTCGATGCGTCTGGTGCCCGATCAGGATCCGGATGACATTCTCAAGCGCTACACCGCGTTTGTGATGAAGCTAACGCCGAAAGGGATCGAGACCAAGATTAAGGTCTGGAGCAAGGGCCCGGCGTCCGTGGTCGGAACCGACAATCGCTTTATTGAGGCCGCGACCGAGGCGTTGCACGACACCTTCAAGAAGGATACGGTGTTTATCCGCTCGGGCGGCTCGATTCCAATCGTCACCGATTTTCAGGACGTTCTGAAAATTCCATCGGTGATGATGGGCTTCGGTTTGCCGGACGACAATCTGCACGCCCCCAATGAGAAGTTTCACATCCCGAACTTCCATCGCGGGATTGAAACGATCTGTTTGTTTTTTGAGAAGCTGGGATAGGCTGGACTTGATTGTTGGAAGTGTTTTCAGCAGATAGGCCCGCGGGGG
>JBAWAI010000235.1:0-7723 GCA_049589215.1 Terriglobales bacterium
GATACCCAGGCTGCCCGAAACCCACCATAAGAAACAAGCTACAAAAAATGCCTTCCACGTAAAGAAAAATAGCGCCGCGATGGCGCCGATATGAAACAGAATCATCGCCGTCGCCGTCACCCAATTAATGCCATCATGGTCGGCGCGGTCTTTGCGCAGGCTGGTCCCGTTCTCCGGATCCTGCAGCGTTTCAGCAGTTGTACTCATCAGTTTTCTCCCAACATCGCTTTTACGTATCGCCCATGTGACAATACCAAGCCTCCGCCTGAAGCGTTGTAATACTTGTGTAATCCCCGGCCGGGAAAGGGGTTACGGCGGTGCTAGTCCCAAGGGAGACCGCCTTATGGATTCGAAGCCTAGACCCACTTGCAGAGCAGCAAAATCATGCGTAGTATCCCCAACCGTACCCCGAAGTCTTTCAGTTAAGTACACGAAAGAGGACAGTCCTATGCCGAAAAAGCCATGCCCGCGATTGTTGTCAGCGTTCATGTTCCTGGTTTTCGCCTGTCTTCTCGGTGCTCAGCAGACGCAAGCTCCCGCCCAAACGCCCGCTCCCGAATACAAAATTCCTCCGGAGGATGCGCAGAAGCCGAATCCCGTCAAGCCGAGCGCCGAATCGCTGGCTCGCGGAAAAAAGGTCTATGCGATCGATTGCGCCTTATGCCACGGCGATAAAGGCGACGGGAAAGGCGACATGGCTTCCGACGTTAAGAACATCACAGACTTTACCAATGCGGAGGTTCAGAAACATGCTACCGATGGCGAGTGGTTCTACATCATCCGCAAGGGCAAGGGCGACATGCCGCCAGAAGACGCAGGCCGCGCCAAAGACGAAGAGGTTTGGAACTTGGTGAACTACGTGCGCTCATTCGGAAAGAAGTAGCGGAGCTAGGCCTCCAAGCGGGCAACAGCGCAGCAACTGAATAACTACCTACGCCAATTCGCAGCGAACGATCAGCGCGGTGTGAACACCCTACGCTCCGGCCCCCTTGACCTCAACTCCCGCCCATTTCTCGAGCAAAATCAGCGTCGCGGCGTAGTCCAAATCGCGATGGCCCTCCTCGGCCGCCACATCATAAACCTCTTCCACCGCCTCCAGCCCAGGCAGTCGCACGCGTTTCTCGCGCGCCGCTTCCAGAGCCAGGTGAATATCCTTCAACATCAAACGCAGCGGGAAATTCGGCGAGAAATCGCGCTTCAAAATAAACGGCGCCTTATACTCCACCACTCCCGAACGCACCATCGAAGCCTGAATCAGCGGGACGAGCTTCTCGACATCAACGCCGAGCTTTGTTGCCAGCGTCAGGGCCTCCGCGAAGCCTTCAAAGATCATCGCGATTTGCAAATTCATCACCAGCTTCGTGGCCTGGCCTTTGCCCGTCTCGCCCATGCGGAAGACCTGTTTTCCCATGGCGTCGAAAAGCGGTTGCAACCTCGCCAGCACCGCCTCGTCGCCGCCCACCATAAAAATCAGGCTGCCGCTCGCGGCCGCAATCTTCGATCCCGTCATCGGGGCATCCACATAATCCACTCCCCGCGTCTTCACGAGCTCGGCAAAGCGCAGTGTTGCTGACGGAGATATCGTGCTCGAATCGGCAATAATCATACCCGGAGTCAGCGATGCTTCCGCGCCGCCCTCGCCAAACAGCACGCTCTCCACCGCCTTGGTATCTGAGACACACATCCAGATTGCTTCCACGCCCTGCGCCGCGTCTGCCGGAGACGCCGCACGGCGCGCTCCCTCCAAGTCTTTATCTGTGCCGGCGCTGCGGTTCCAGACAGCGACTTCATGCCCCGCCTTAACAAGATTTGCGGCCATCGACCGCCCCATGATTCCGAGCCCAAGAAATGCTACGCGCATTGCTTTCGTCCCTTCCCTTCCTGACTTTAGAGACTTCGATTAGATATGACCACGAAAGTAACGGTCAAGGAAAACAGGAACTGGAATAAACTGGGTCGAATTGATTTCATTGGACAACCGCGTCAGACCGGACGGATCGCCGAGATCAAGCGTCCGCTCGGCCTTTTGTGGCATCAAACACATAACGAATTTATGCTCAAGTCCTCATTGAAGAATCCTGCTCTTCGCAAGCGAGCGGGCCAATTTACTCGCCTGGTGCGTAATTCTGCGATGACCCCCCGCACCGGTCATACTCATAAGCCACAGCTCGTTGCGAACGGCGAACTCGGCGTCACTTTCATCGGCCATGCCAGTTTCTTCCTGCAAATGGCGGGCATGAACATCATCGTCGATCCCAACTTCGCGCGCTGGCTCTTCATTCTAAAGCGCCTGCGCCAGCCCGGCCTGCACCTGCGCGACCTGCCTCCCATGGACGTCGTCCTGGTTACGCATGCCCATTTCGATCATCTTCATCGGCAGTCGCTGCGCACCATTGCACGCCAGACGCGCCGCGAAACCGGCAGCGCGCCCACGCTCATCGTTCCGCATCATGTTTTCGATCTCGTCTCCGATCTCGGTTTCAAAAACATCATTGAGATGGAGTGGTGGAACACTCACCAGGAAGGCCCGCTCGAAATCACGCACGTCCCGTCGCGCCACTGGGGCGCACGCGTGCTCAAGGATTCGCACCGCGGCTACGGAGGCTACGTCCTTCGCGCCGGCAAACATTCCGTCTACCACGCCGGCGACACGGCTTATTTCAACGGCTTCCGCGAGATCGGCCGCCGCCTGCATCCCGACCTCGCTCTTCTGCCCATCGGAGCCTACAATCCTCCGCAGTTTCGCAACGTTCACACCAGCCCCGCCGACGCCATGCAGGCATTTTTGGACCTCAAATCGCGCTGGATGGTCCCCATGCATTACGGAACCTTTCGACTGTCGCACGAGCCGATTGAGGAACCCCTGCAACTGCTCGAGCGCGAAGCCCTAAAAGCGAAGGTCAAAGACAAAGTAGTGGTGCTGGAAGAGGGCGTAACGCGCAGGTTCTAAAGATCCGGGCACCATAAGACCTTAAACATAACAACCGAGCAGTCGTTGTCATGCGCAGCGAGGTTCCGTGGCTCGAAATACACGGAACTGATGTAACCTGCGCCGTAAGTCGGCATCCAATTCACAGGCGCAACCCCGTGCTATACTGCGCTAATTGGGGTGGGCTGTCCCCTCATGTGCCTGCCCGAGGATTTTGAAACATGGCCGGTAGTTCTCGTCGTTCTCTCTTCCTGGTAGTTTTCGTTCTCGCTCTGTTCGGCCTGCTTGGGATGGTGTTCGCCCAAAAGATCGCTCCCTCAGCTACGCCCAGCACCGACTCCGACGTCCGCGACAGCTTCAAGCAGTTCACCGAGGTTTACGAGAAGGTCGAAGAGAACTACGCCGACCCCGTCAACCCCGATAAGGCTATCTACGACGGCGCCATTCCGAGCATGCTGCATCAGCTCGATCCGCACTCGAATTTCTTCGATCCCAAGTCTTATTCGCAGCTGCGGGAAGAGCAGCGCGGCAAGTACTATGGCGTCGGCATGACGGTCGGCCCGCGCAATAACAAGGTCATTGTGATCGCGCCGTTTGTGGGCACGCCCGCTTATCGTGCCGGCATACGTCCCGGTGACATCATTGCCGCCATTGACGGCAAGTCCACCGACAACATGAGCACGACCGACGTCGCCGACCTCCTCAAGGGGCCCAAGGGCACCACCGTTCGCATTACCATGTTGCGCGAAGGCGCCGAGCACCCGCTTGAGTTCAGCGTCGTTCGTGATGAAATTCCCCGCTACAGCGTTGATCTCCACTTCCTCATCCGTCCCGGCATCGGCTATATGCACATCTCCGGGTTCCAGGAAACAACCGAGCATGAAGTCAGCGAAGCTCTCGATGAGATGGGCGATTTGAAGGGCCTTGTCCTCGATCTCCGCCAGAATCCTGGCGGCCTCTTGAGCGAAGGCGTGGGCGTTGCTGACAAGTTCCTCAAGAAAGGCCAGCTCATCGTCTCGCATCACGGCCGTTCTTCACCTGAGAAACGTTATGTGGCTTCGCATGGCAATGGCGGCAAAGACTATCCGCTGGTTGTGCTGGTAAACCGCGGCACCGCTTCGGCAGCTGAAATTGTTTCCGGCGCGATCCAGGATCACGACCGCGGCCTGATCGTCGGCGAAACTACCTTCGGCAAGGGCCTCGTGCAAACGGTTTATCCGCTCGCCGAAAATACCGGCCTTGCGCTGACCACCGCCAAGTACTACACGCCCAGCGGACGCCTCATCCAGCGTGACTACAGCAACATCTCGCTCTATGACTATTATTATGAGCGCGAGAATGAGGACAACACCGCGAATAAAGAGGTCAAGCTCACAGATAGCGGCCGCACCGTCTACGGCGGCGGTGGAATTACGCCGGACGTAAAGCTGCCTCCCTACAAATCCAATAAGCTTCAGGACACGTTGCTGCAGCATTACGCGCTCTTCAACTTTGCTAAGAATTACGCGAATTCGCATAAGATTGCGCAAAGCTTCGAAGTTGACGACGTGATCCTCCAGGACTTCCGCAAGTTCCTCGACAGCGAAAAAATCGCCTACACCGAAGGCGAACTGATAGAAAACAACGATTGGCTGCGCTCCAACATCAAGAGCGAGATTTTCATCGACGCCTTCGGGCAGGAAGAAGGAATGAAGGTGCGCGCGGAGACCGATCCCGACGTCGTCAAGGCGCTCGAACTGATGCCGCAAGCGCGCGCTCTGGCTGACAACGCCCGCAAGGTGATCGCGGAACGCAATTCCACATCGCCCGTGCAGCGGTAGAAACAAGCCGAATTTCGGTAGATCAAATACAGGCCCGGTCTTCCGGGCCTTTTGTTTTTCAGGGAATTCTTCAAAGAGTCGTATTTTGCATCTTAAGGCGAGGATGACTACCCTTTCACGCCTTCGCCAATTCCTCTGGGTTCCGATCGTCCCTTCGATTTTGCTTCTTTCATCCGTCGCTCTCTGCCCCGGAGCCGAAGCGCCCGACATTCAGAAGGCTACCTCACCAGCGCGCGCTAAGCGGGTTTATGGCGAGAAGCGCAAGGTCAGTGGCATCGCTAACTTCGGTCAAGTCAGCACCAGTCTTCTGCGCGGCGGCCAGCCCAATCACACGGGATTTAAAGAATTGAAAAAGATGGGCGTCGACATCATCGTCGATACGCGTTCAGGGCGAAACGAACACAGCAGCGAGGCGATGGAGGTTGGCAAACTAGGAATGAAGTATGTCGCGCTACCCTGGCACTGCCCCTTGCCGCACGATGAGCCTTTCGCCAAATTTCTGCGGCTGATGCGCGAGAATCCAGACAAGAAGGTTTTTGTGCATTGCCGGCTGGGCGACGATCGCACCGGAATGATGATCGCCGCTTATCGCATGGCCGCCGAACGGTGGAGCGCGAACGACGCCATGCTGGAGATGAAAATCTTCGGCTTTAGCGGGACACATCACATTATCTGTCCTCGGCTCGCCAGTTATGAGCGCAGCTTTCCGGAACGATTAAAGAGGGATACCGCGTTTGATGGAGTGCGAACTCTGCCGGGCCCAGACGCCGGCCAAGCGAAGTGATTTCATCCAGATTGTGACTTCTGAGACGGCCCAAGGCCCTTCTCTACGGTCGTCGCCCATTTTGCCACCACGCCCGCCCTCCTGAAATGCCGCTTGAGTGTGGTGGCCGGAAGCCCTAAAGTACATAAGGACATGGCAGAGGCGTTTCCGATCGCAGTAGCTCTGTTCCGGCTAAGGATTCTTGGACCAGAAATCCTGGGACCATGGATACCGGCGGTTTCCATAGCGGTGTTGGCTGGCGTTTTGGATTGGCGCTTCCGCCGGATCCCGAACTGGCTGACTGTTTCAGGTGCTGCGGCGGGAATAGCCGTCAATGCCATTTTATTTCACCTGCCGGGTTTGAAAACGGCGTTGCTCGGCATGCTGCTCGGTCTCGCGCTACTGTTGCCCTTCGTGATGGTGCGCAGCCTGGGCGCGGGAGACTGGAAACTGGTCGGCGCTTTGGGTGCGTGTCTCGGACCGCGACCCTTGCTGGCCGTCCTCTTTGGCACGATACTGGTGGCTGGCGCCATGGCACTCGGTGTAATCATCTGGAGCGGCAGGTTGAAAAAAACGCTTCTCAACATCGCGCGCATGTTGGCATCGATTTTTAGTTTGCAGATGCCGGGCGCAGAAGTGTCGCTCGACAATCCAGACTCCACGAAGATTCCTTTTGGCGTCGCTGTAGCCCTGGCGGTCATGTTTTACGGAATTGCCGCTGCTATGGGGAAAGCGTAAGAATCCCGCAGATGAAAATTCGGCTCCACAAGCTGCGAAATGTCGAGGCCGCCGAAATCGCCGAGGCTGCCCTGGTGATGCCGGTCGTGTTCATCTTCCTGCTTGGCATTATCTGGTTCGGACGCGCGTTCAATATTTATTCGACCATTACCCAGGCCGCGCAGCAGGGAGCAATCACCGCCGCCCGCCCGACCTGCGCCACATGCGCGGCACCCGGCACACCCTGGGGCGGCACAGATTTTCCGGGAGACACAGCCGTAGCCAACGCCGTGATCTCAGTGATGCAAGCCTCGAACCTCGATCCGGCGCAAATTGTCGCGGTTACCAGCGGCGCGGCCCCCGGATGCAGCACGCCCAGTAACATTCTCGTTTGCCGCGAGGTAGTGCTCAGTTCCGTACAATCGCCGGGGAGCCAGCCCCAGAACTGCTCCGCGCCTCTAACGTCTCAAGTCTGCGGAACAACTGTCAGCTTTCAATATCCTTTTCAGTTCTATCTTCCCTTCACGTCGTTGAATTTGACACGCGTGATCTTGAACGCGCAGGCGGAAAGCAGGATGGAGAACTGAAATGCGTCAGCGCCAATCAGTGAAACGATCAGGGCGAATAAAAACACCGTTCCCGCGCAGCTGGCGTCTTGCCGCGACCGCATGGCTTCTCGCAACTGAAGGCTCGGCCATTCTTGAATTTTCTATTACGCTTCCGCTGCTCGTGGTGTTCGTGGTTGGCATTTACGACTTCAGCGGCGCCTTCAACCAGAAGCAGAAGATCGAGCAAGCTGCGCAGGAAGGCGCGATCGTCGCAGGCGCCCAGCAAACGACCGACATCAACTCCACAAACGCGAATCCCCAATCGCTGCTGCCCGCAGCGGCAGCGGTCTTCAATTCCCTCGCCGGAAGTGGTGTGTTACCGACCGCTAACCAGGGAACCTGCACTCTACCCACGACCGCCTCTGGACAATCCAGTCTAAAGTGGACCTACACGATCACGGGATGCAGCAGCTCTTACACAAACGACAATCTCGTCATCACCATCAATCGTGGCTGGGTGGCCGCGTCAACCGCTGGCCCCTCCGTGGTTGGAACGGTTGTCACGGTCACCTATCCCTATCACTGGCGCTTCAACAGCGTGATCCAGTTGTTGATTCCCGGCGCAAGTTACCAGGCGATGACGTCCCTCACGGAATCAGCCACCGTGCACAATCAGATGTGATGATCCAGCCGGCCGGCTCGGTCGGCAAAAACCTCATCGGCGAAGAGATCATCCGATAGGCGAAATGAATGCACGGCTGCTAAAATTATCAAACTGCACCCGTCGCCAAGTGGGGCTATAGCTCAGCTGGGAGAGCGCATCGTTCGCAACGATGAGGTCGTCGGTTCGATCCCGACTAGCTCCACCATATTTTCAAATACCCGCAGAGGCGGTCTCGGCGGCACGACGTTTTCATGCCGCTTCAGTTTAGTTGCCAATGCCTCC
>JBAWAI010000236.1:0-15358 GCA_049589215.1 Terriglobales bacterium
GGTTGAGCGTGTGAAAGAACTCGATATGCCGGCCGTTGCCATGACCGACCACGGCAACATTTTTGGCGCGGTGCATTTTGTGAATGCGGCCCACAAAGCGGGCGTGAAGCCGATCGTGGGTTGCGAACTTTACATCTGCAAAAAAGACGATCACGACATCCGCCGCACGCCGCCCGACGGCGATACCTACAACCATCTGCTGGTGCTCGCGGAAAACGAGGAAGGCTATCGCAATCTGGTAAAGATCACGTCGGAGGCGTCGCTGCACGGCTTTTATTACAAGCCGCGCGTAAGCAAGAAATTTCTGGCAGAACACTCGAAGGGATTGATCGGGCTTTCCGGATGCCTGAAGGGCGAAGTCGCGGAGCGGTTGACGGAAGGGAACTACAACGCTGCGCGGCAGGCTGCGGGCTTTTATAGCGATCTTTTTGGACGCGAGAATTTCTTTTTGGAGATTCAGGATCAGGGTCTCGAAAAGGAGCACCTCATCCATCCGGCGTTGTTTCAACTGGAGAAAGATCTGGGGCTGCCGATGGTAGCTACGAATGACAGCCACTATCTATGCGAAGACGACGCGCATGCGCAGGATGTGATGCTGTGCATTCAGATGGGGAAGTCGATTCAGGACACGAACCGGCTGAAGTTCGAAGGCAACCAGTTCTACGTAAAGAACGGCGATGAGATGATGCGGGTGTTCAAAGACTCGCCGCAGGTTTTGGCGCGCACGATGGCGATTGCAGAGCGCTGCCATTTCGAAATGGCGAAGGTTCCGACGCCGTTTCCTCATTTCGATGTGCCGGAGGGATTCACTCCTGACAGTTATTTCGAGCACATCACTCGGCAGGGATTCGCGCGACGCATGGAGAGTCTGCGACGACTGTTTGATCAGGGCCGGCTGAAGCATTCGCTGGCCGAATACGAACAGCGCTTGTCGCGCGAGATCGGCATCATCCAACAGATGAAGTTCGCGGGATACTTCTTGATCGTTTGGGATTTCATCCGGCATGCGAAAGAACGCGGCATTCCGGTGGGGCCGGGGCGCGGATCGGCCGCCGGCGCGCTGGTTGCATACTCGCTTGGCATCACCGACATCGATCCGCTTCAGCACGAGCTGCTTTTTGAGCGCTTTCTCAATCCCGAGCGGATTTCGATGCCGGATATTGACATCGATTTCTGCATGAACCGGCGCGGCGAAGTGATTGAGTACGTCACGCAGAAATATGGCCGCGAAAATGTCGCGCAGATCATCACCTTCGGCACGATGGCTGCCAAAGCTGCGATCAAAGACGTGGGCCGCGCGATGGACATGCCATACAGCGACGTGGACCGCATCGCGAAAATGGTGCCAACCACGCTGAACATCAAGCTCGACGATGCGCTGACGGAGTCAACCGCGCTGCGCGATGCCTACGAAAAAGAGCCGCAGGTGAGGCAACTCCTCGATACCGCGCGCAAGCTCGAAGGCATGGTTCGCAACGCGGGAGTACATGCTGCGGGCGTTGTTATCTCGCCGCGGCCGCTCATTGAACTTGTGCCGCTGCACAAAACCAAGAACGACGAAATCGTGACGGCCTTTGACATGGTTGCCATCGAGAAGATGGGCCTGCTGAAGATGGATTTTCTTGGCCTTACCACGCTGACGATTCTTGATGACACGCTCAAGCTGCTCGCGCAAAAAGGCCAGCAAATCGCGCTTGATGATATACCGCTCGCGGATGAAGAAACCTATCAGAAAGTGTTTCATCGCGGATTGACGTCCGGCGTATTTCAGTTTGAATCGCACGGCATGCGCGATGTGTTGCGGCGCTACCAGCCAAATTCCATCGAACACCTGACCGCGCTGAATGCGCTTTACCGCCCCGGCCCGATGGCGATGATCGATGACTTCATCGAGCGGAAGCATGGCCGCCGCAAGATCGAATACGAGTTACCGGAGCTGAAAGAGATTCTCCAGGAAACGCTCGGCGTGTTCGTCTATCAGGAACAAGTGATGCAGGCTGCCAACGCGCTTGCCGGCTACTCACTTGGCGAAGCCGACCTGCTGCGCCGCGCCATGGGGAAGAAAAAGCCGGAGGAGATGGCCGCGCAGCGCGAACGCTTTGTGCAGGGAGCAGTGCAACGGGGGTATCCACAAAAGAAGATCGAAAAGATTTTCGATCTGATGGCGCAATTCGCGGGATACGGATTCAACAAGTCACATTCCGCGGCCTACGCATTGCTGGCTTATCACACGGCGTATTTGAAGACGCATCATCCCATCGAATTCATGGCGGCGCTGTTGACGTCTATCACCGGAGACACGGACAGCGTGGTGAAGTACATCAATGAATGCCGCGAGACGGGGATTGCGGTCGAGCCGCCTGATATCAATATCAGCGACGCGAATTTCACTCCGCATGAGCAGGCGATACGCTTTGGATTGGCGGCGGTGAAGAATGTCGGCGGCAACGCGATTGAATCGATCGTGGCCGCGCGGAAGAAATTGGGCAGGCCCTTCCGGTCGTTGTATGAATTCTGCGAAGAGGTTGACCTGCGGCTCTTGAACAAACGCGTGCTGGAATCGCTGATCAAGAGCGGCGCCATGGATTGCTTCGGTAGGCGAGCGCAGGTTATGCAGGCGCTCGATAAGGCGATTGAGCGGGCGCAGAAGTCGCAGCGTGATGCGGAGTCTGGGCAGCACGGCCTGTTTATGGGAGACATTTTTTCCGAAGCCGAGGAGGGTGCAAATGGGAATGACGTTCTTCCTAACACACCCGACTGGGATGAACAGATTCGCCTTGCCGCTGAAAAGGAAGTACTCGGCTTTTTTATCACTGGTCATCCGCTCGAAAAATACAAAGACAAACTCGCTGATTTGAACGCGCTGTCGACCGAGGATATTGGCGCCATGAAGAGGTCGACTGCCAAGGACGAGAACATCACGACCGCGGGCTTGATTTCGGGCCTGCGCGTGGCCAAGTCGAAGCGCAGCGGCGAACTGTGGGCGCAGGCATCACTCGAAGATATGCATGGAAAAATCGAGCTACTGGTTTTTCCCGAGGCCTACAGAAAGCTGGCGGAGAAGGTGAAGCTCG
Organism: Terriglobales bacterium; assembly: GCA_049589215.1. GTDB lineage: Bacteria > Acidobacteriota > Terriglobia > Terriglobales > Acidobacteriaceae > Acidiflorens. The sequence continues at coordinate 3,075 of JBAWAI010000236.1, forward strand.
AAGTTCCTGTGCTGGTGCGCGGTGGGGTGCGCATCGAAGAGGGCGCGAATCCCAAGCTTACGGCCAACGACATCACCGCACTCGATGATGCGATCGTGCCTCTACCGAAGGCGCTGCGTATTCGCATCGTACTCGAGAGCGCGACTGACGGGACGATTGACGCATTGCACACTCTGTGCAACGAGCGCAAAGGCGAGGCCAAGGTGTTGTTTGACCTGGAGCGTGGCGGCGATTTCATGGTGGTGATGGAAGCCGAAGGCTATAATGTGATGCCGGACCGCAATTTTCTGGGCCGGGTTGAAGAATTGTGCGGCCGCGGCAGCGTGCGCGTGATCAGTTGATCTCGGTGTCATGATCGTTATCCTTGTGATTCAACGATTCAACCAATGCGTCGGGCCAAACTAAAGCGCGCGGATCGGGAGCGGGCAGACCGGCTGGAGCCGAGCGCGGCGCATCCCGCCGTTGCCGGCACGGAATTTCTGCTTTCCATCGTCGAAACGCACAACACCCGAAGAAATGGAAATGTTATCGGAATGGATTCTGGGCTGAGAGCACAGCAGGAACTGGACAAGGTCGAGGAGCAGATTGCGCGCCTGCAATCGCTTGAGGGACAAAGCAGCGAGTCGCAGCGCCAGATCCAGCAGTTGCATGATCGCCTGAACGATTTACGCCGCGAGCTGGCGGCGCCCCTGAATGCCTGGGAGCGGACGAACGTGGCGCGGCATCCGCAGCGCCCGTATACGCTCGATTACGTCGAGCGCATTTTCACTGACTGGAGCGAGATTCACGGCGACCGTGGATTTCGCGACGATCCGGCGATTGTCTGCGGGATGGCGCGGTTTCACGGCGAAGAGGTCGTAGTTGTCGGCCAGCAGAAGGCGCGCGACGCCAAGCAGCGCGTCTACCGGAATTTCGGCATGCCACATCCGGAGGGCTATCGCAAGGCGATGCGGGTGATGAAGATCGCGGAGAAATTTGGGCGGCCGATTTTTACATTTGTCGATACCGATGGCGCGTATCCGGGGCTGCACGCCGAGGAGCGTGGGCAGGGTGAGGCCATCGCCCGCAACCTGCTGGAGATGTCGCGGCTCGAAGCTCCGATTATTGCGACGGTCATCGGCGTGGGCGGCAGCGGTGGCGCTTTGGCGATTGCAGTCGCCGACCGCGTGCTCATGATGGAGAATTCGGTTTATTCCGTGATCTCGCCGGAGGGCTGCGCGTCCATCATGTGGCGCGACGCCAGCAAAAAAGAGCTGGCCGCGGAGGCGATGAAGATTACTGCGAAAGACATGAGCGAACTTGGCTGCATCGACGGCATCATCCCCGAGCCGTCGGGAGGCGCGCACACGGATCACGCACGCGCCGCTGAGTTGCTCGATGCCGCGCTGGCAAAAGAGCTGTCAGAAATCAAGGCGATGCCAACGCGTGAGCTGCTTGAAAGCCGCTACCAGAAATTCCGCAAGATGGCGCAGTTCTTCCAGGTGGAAGCGTAGGGCGCCGCCCAATCCTAAGACAAGAAACCCTTTAGCTGTTGTTTGTGGCTGGAACGATATCATGATATCATTGTAGGGGAGGGTGAGCATGGCCCAGTTTGTAGTTCGGAACGTCGATGACTCCATCAAGGTACGCTTGCAGCGCCGCGCGAGGCGCAACGGTCACAGTGTGGAAGAAGAGATCCGGGATATATTGCGAAATGCGGTCAAGGCCGAGTCGTCCGCGGCCGGTGGGCTCGGAACTGAGATTTCGGCCTTGTTCTCGAAGGTTGGCATTCGATCCGACATTCCGGAATTGCGCGGGCACGAGATTCTCCCGGTGGATTTTGAGGAATGATCATTCTTGACACGAATGTGATCTCGGCATTGATGCGCGAAGTACCAGACCCTAAGGTTATTGCTTGGCTTGACCAGCAGCCACGGACATCGATGTGGACGACTTCGATAACGGTTCTTGAGGTGCAGTTTGGGATCGCTATTTTGGAGCACGGAAAGAGGAGATCGTTTCTAGCCATAGCCCTCGACGCCCTCCTAGAGAAAATCGACCGGCGCGTAGCTCCCTTCGACCTTGCCGCAGCCCAAGAAGCGGGAAATCTGATGGCTTCGCGGAAGAAGAAGGGACGTCCTGTAGAACTGCGTGACACCATGATCGCGGGAATTGCCTTGGCTCAGCGCGCAGCGTTGGCTACACGAAACACAGCCCATTTCGAAGATATTTCCGCTCGGGTCATCAATCCTTGGACTGTGTAACGGTGGCTCGCAATCCTTTTGCAAGATCGATAGAACACAAATCCTACAAAATCGGCATATGCAAACACGGCTGCACCATGAACTCCAAGGCGTCGATTTGCTTTAAGGCCTGATCGACCAGCGAAGCCTTGCACTCATCCAAAGTAATTAGAAACGGCAGATGCGATTTTGAGCAGCCCGGTTTTTGCAGTACCGCGTCGATGTTGATGCCGGATTTTGCCAGAATCGCCGCTAGGCTGGCAATAATACCGGGACGATCCTTCACCATAAATCGCAGGTAATGCCGGGTCGAGAAATCGGCCGTTAAAGCGGGCGATTTTTCTGACGGCTGTCGATTCTCAGCCACAGCGCTGGCTTGTTCGTTGCCAGACTGCTTTGCAAGGGCGATGGCTAGAATATCGGAGACGACTGCGACTGCTGTGGGGTGCCCGCCGGCGCCGTGCCCGCCAAAAACCGTTTCCCCGCCGTAGGTGCCGGTTGCCATCACCAGATTCTGGCTGCCCTGGACGCGCGCAAGCGGAGAGGAAAGCTGCACCAGCGACGGTTGCACCGATGCGAATAATGTCTCACCGATGAGTTCGGCGCGCGCGATCTGGCGGATCGTGCATCCGAGTTGGTTCGCATACTCAAAATCAATGGCCTCAATCGGAGAAATTGATCGTGCCACGATATTATCTGGTGCGACGTTGCAGTGCAGTCCCGCGCGAATCAGGATTGCGAGCTTGGCGCGGGCGTCGAGGCCGTCGATGTCTTCCGTGGGGTCGGCCTCGGCGAAGCCCAGTTTTTGTGCCTCGCGGAGAGCGGCGGGGAATGGAACTCCGTTGCTTTCGATCTGGGTGAGGATGTAATTGCAGGTGCCGTTCAAGATTCCGCAGATCTTGAACAGTTCATCTCCCGCCAGACCCTGATGGAGTCCAGAGATGATGGGAACGCCGCCGGCAACCGAGGCGCCGAATTCGATCTGCTGATTCATCTGGCGGGCGAGGGCTATGAGTTCCGGGCCGGCATGCGCGATTAACTGCTTGTTCGCCGTGACTACGGACTTGCCTGAGGTGAGGACGCGGCGGACCCAGTCTTTTGTGGGCTTAAGGCCGCCGATCACTTCGACGACTATGTCGGCGTCGGAAGACAGAACGTCCTCAATGTTGTCGGTCCAGACGACATCGGGCGGGAGCCAGTCGACTTTTTTGCGCGCGACATTGCGATTGCAAATGCAGGTGAGGCGCACGAGAGCGTCAGTTCGCTCGACGAGAATCCGGGCGACCGATCTTCCGACGGTTCCAAAGCCAGCCAGAGCCACTCTCCACACTCGTGGTTTTGAGGGGCTGACTTTCGCTTTGATCTTGCCGGAGGAAGCTGGTTTCGATTTGCGCGCCATTTCCCGTCCATTGTATCGGCAGGTGCAAGCGCGGGCGAGTTGGAAGAGGCGAGATGCAGTAAGTACGTCAGTTGTGAGGACCGGTTTCTCCCTCAATCTCGGCGGCAAGCTGGGTCTTAATCTCGCGGGTCGATTGCTCCAGCTTTGCTTTGACGTTCGCGATGATCCGCACTACTTCCTGCATGCGCCTGGGGCCGAGGACCAGAAATCCGATGACGATTAGCGGCAGGACTTCTGTGCCGAATCCCATTACGCGACTCCAGAATTCGACTTGTTTGAGCCGCCGGTCTTCTCCGGCAGGGCCTCGGGTTCCTTGATTGCCGACTTGAAGCCGCGGATGCTTTCTCCGATTCCCTTGCCGAGTTCCGGGAGTTTCTTGGGCCCAAATACGAGCAATGCAATGCCAAAAATAACGAGAAGATGCGTGGGTTGAAAAAGTCCTTCAAACATAGTGCGCTCCTTGAAATTGTCTAGTCGCGTGATGCTTACAGTAATAACGGGCATCGCCGGGATTTATTCCAGCGACGCCCGCATGGGCCGTAAATCAGAAGCCACGTTGAGCTGCGTCGGCTTGTTTGGCGAGAGTGTTAAGCGTCTTGAGGAAGGCCGTCGATTGGCCTTCGAAAAGATTCATCGCGGTCAGGAACGCGACGACTCCCGCGGCGATTCCCTTGGGATTGGTCGGGCGAATCACGGCGCAGCGCGGCAGGTTGGCGTTAATGAATTCGCAAGCAACGGGGAAGATCAGGTTGGTTTGCAGTTGCGGATTTCCGGTGGCGTTGAAATTCGGGAACGTAAGTCCGTTGGTCGGGTCGGTGAACGGGGCGACAGGTGGTTGGACGCCGTTACCGGCGAAATCAACCCATTCAAGGAAGTGCGCGACCTCGTCTCCGCCGATGCTGACAACGATCCGGAGGACCTCGAGGTTGCTGACTTTCTGGGCCATCGCGGAATAGAGCGAGCTGCCGCCCTGCTCGATGGTTCCGAAGTGGAAGGCGGCGGTGTTGGCGATTGCCTGGATGTGATCGGCGGGCGCGAAGTCATCGTTGTTCCGGGGAATCGCGGGCAGATTGACGAGGTCGATCGCTTGCGGGAACGTATCTCCGAAATCGGGATTGCCGGTGCTGCGATAACGGGTGAACCAGCTGGTGTCGACGGTAAGGTTCATCAGATTTGTGAGACGGCCGATCTGCTGGGCGCCGGTGGCCTGGCTGCTGGGCAGAGTTCGGAAGGCATCCAAATCGACGGGCTGCGCGCCCTTTGACAGAAGATAGGCATTCAGGAACTCGGCATGACTCTGTTCGTCGAGCGTGTTGCTGGTGATGTATTGCATGCCGTCGCCATCGAGTTGCAGAAAAGCTTTCTGATACGGATTCGGTCTGCCTGAGGTGATTCCCCCGAGCTCGGCGTACTGGATCCAAAGGTCGGTCTCGATGAGTTCGGCCGCGGCCAAGAATCGCAGGATGGCCGCGTCGCCCGCGGTCAGGCTTTTTGGTGACTGCGCGTGCGCTTCGCCTTCGCCGAGTGTCGCCAGAAGCGAGCCCGCCGACAGGGCTGCGCCTGCCACACCGATGCCCTTGAGAAAGGAGCGGCGCTTCAAGCCGCTTTCGTCCGCCGGGGCGGTGGATTCAGATGATGCACGTGGTACGAGTGTTTCTTTCGACATGTCCAAACTCCAGTTTTCCAGAATTGATTGCCGGCGACTCCGCTGCCTGGAACTGAATCACCGTAGGTTCACGTTAGGCGGTTGCGGGGAGTGAGGTGTCATGGTGGTGTCAAGCGTCTGTCATCTTTTGATACGCGAGGAGCCACACGGGATGGGGAGTTCGGTTGAATCAAACAAACGTCATGTACGGCTCTCCGAACCTCGAAACTCAACGGGCATGATTCGTATCGCCCGAATTGGGGCTGTATAATTAGGAGTTTCACGCTCTCGCTTCGCATAGCTTCCGGGCCAAGGTGTCCGGTTTTAAAGCCTTGTTTGATTCAAGACAAAAGGAAGGCAAAGGGAAATGGCCACAACGGATATCACGCCACGCGAATCGTCAGGCCAGCTGGGGCAAAAGCGCATCGTCAATGACATGACCATTCAGGTGGCGACGGTCAATGGGTCGGGGTCACAGAGCTCGAATACTGTTCTGCTGCGCAGCATCTTTCAGATGGGCGTGCCGATCTCCGGCAAGAATATGTTCCCCTCGAACATAGCCGGCCTACCGACCTGGTTCACGATCCGCGCGAGTAAAGACGGCTACATCGCACGCAAGAAAGAGATTGACCTGCTGATCGCGATGAATGCGGAAACGGCGCAGGACGATGTGAAGACCCTCGCGCCGGGAGCGAGCGTGCTCTATGACGAGCCGCTCGCGCTCGATAAATTGCGTGACGATCTGATCTTCTATGCCGTGCCCTATGACAAGCTGGTGACGGCGGTGTGCTCGGAAGCCAAGCTACGCAAGCTGATCAAGAACATGATTTACGTCGGCGTGGCGGCGCATTTGCTGGAGATTGATTTTGCCGAAGTTGAAAAGGCCATCCGCAAGCAGTTTGCGACCAAGGCCAAGGCCGCGACCCTGAATCTGGCGGCGGCCAAGGCGGGGCACGATTATGCGGCGGCGAATTTGACGAAGCGCGACGCGTTTTACATCGCGCGCATGGATAAGACGAAAGGCAAGATCATCATCGACGGCAATTCGGCTGCGGCCATGGGCTGCATGTTTGCCGGATGCACGGTGGTGACGTGGTATCCGATCACGCCGTCGTCATCGCTGGTTGAGACGATGATCGAGTACATGAAGGAATACCGCATCGGGCCTGACGGAAAAGCGACCTTCGCGGTCGTGCAGGCCGAGGACGAACTGGCCGCGGTTGGCATGGTGATTGGCGCGGCGTGGGCGGGTGCGCGATCCATGACGGCGACCGCGGGCCCAGGCATTTCGCTAATGGCGGAATTTGTCGGCCTCGCCTATTACGTGGAAGTTCCGGCGGTGATCTGGGACATCCAGAGGGTCGGGCCTTCGACCGGCTTGCCCACACGGACCGCGCAGGGCGACATACTCTCGACGGCGTTTCTGAGCCATGGCGATACCAAGCACATCATGTTGTTTCCGAATTCGATGATCGAGTGTTTCACGATGGCGCAGGATGCCTTCGACTTGGCAGAGCGGTTTCAAACGCCGGTGTTTGTCATGTCAGACCTTGATCTCGGCATGAACAACTGGATGTCCGATCCATTCCCGTATCCAGAGAAGCCAATTAATCGCGGGAAGGTGCTCGGTAAGGAAGACATCGAACGGATGGGTGGTTTTGCGCGCTATGCGGATATCGACGGCGATGGTGTCGGCTATCGGACGTTGCCGGGCACTGACCATCCGGCAGCCGCGTATTTCGCACGTGGCAGCGGCCACAACGCCAAGGGCCAATACAGCGAGCGTCCCGACGACTTCGAGCGCAACATGGAGCGCATCAACAAGAAGTTTGAGACCGCGCGCTCAGCGGTGCCGCGACCCGAACTGGCGGGGACAGGGAAGGAAAAGGTCGGGATCATTGCTTATGGAACGTCGCATTGGGCGATAATCGAGACGCGCGACCAGTTGTTGAAGGAGCACAACGTTCCCACGGATTATCTGCGATTGCGCGCATACCCGTTTACCCGCGAAGTGCACGAGTTTATTGCGAACCATGAGCGCGTCTACGTTGTGGAGCAGAATCGCGACGGGCAGATGGCCAGCCTGCTCAAACTCGATATCAAGGCGGAGCTGATTCCTCGCTTGCGCTCGATCTGCCACATTCATGGACTGCCGCTCGACGCGCGGTCGGTGACCGACGAACTGATGATGATGGAGGGTAAGTAAATGGGAACGACAACCACGACGCCCCCGCCCGCTCCCAAGACCAACCGGGTTGGATTGCAGGTGATCGACTATCGCGGCGGCAAGACTACGCTGTGCGCGGGATGCGGCCATAACGCGATCTCCGAGCGAATTATCGACGCCATGTATGAGATGGGCGTGAAGCCCGAGCGCGTGGCGAAGTTCAGCGGCATCGGCTGCTCTTCGAAGAGCCCGGCCTATTTCATGAACCGGTCGCACGCATTCAATTCCGTGCATGGCCGCATGCCTTCGGTGGCGACGGGAGCAGTGCTTGCGAACAAAAACCTGCTGGCGCTTGGCGTAACGGGCGACGGCGATACGGTTTCGATCGGAGCCGGCCAGTTTGTGCACCTCATGCGGCGCAATCTTCCGATCATTTACGTCATCGAAGACAACGGCTGCTACGGCTTGACCAAGGGCCAGTTTTCGGCGACGGCCGATCTCGGCTCGACGCTGAAGAGCGGCGTCGTCAACGATCTGCCGCCGATCGATACCTGCGCGATGGCGATTCAGTTGGGAGCGACATTCGTTGGAAGATCGTTCTCTGGTGACAAAAAGCAACTGCATACCATGTTGAAGGCGGCCATCGCCCACAACGGCACGGTGATGCTCGACGTAGTTTCGCCATGCGTGACGTTCAACGATCACGAGGGCTCGACAAAATCCTACAAGTACATGCAGACCCATGAAGAGGTGCTGCATGAGGTGAGCTTTGTTCCGGCGTTCGAAGAAATCAACGTCGAGTACGATCCGGGAACGACTATGGAAGTTACCATGCATGATGGATCGAGCCTGCGCCTGAAGAAACTCGAAGAAGAATACGATCCGACCAACAAGATCCATGCGGTGCAGCGGTTGATGGAATCGCACGAAAAAGGCGAGGTGCTGACCGGCGTGTTCTACATTAATGCCAAGGCGCCCAGCTTTATCGACATGCTCAACGTGGTGGATGAACCGCTGGGGACGCTGCCCGAATCAGCCGTGCGGCCGAGCAGGGAAGTGCTGGCGAAGTGCATGGAAGAGCTGATGTAGTCTGCGGGTAATCAGCGCGAATTTCGTCGGGGCAGAATCATGAACTTCTTGCGTCTGCCAATGCGGTATGTTTCGAAATCATCATGATCGATCGTTAGAATCAGGCTGGTCGCCTCGCGAGATGCGAGGTGCACCAATGTCGCGTCGGCAAAATCCATCGGGCGATCAGCGTACTCCTCCATCAGGTTCCGAACCTCTGCGAGTTCATCGTGTTCAATCGAAGCCATCCGGATTGCCCCCGAGCGCAGCAGAGTCCAAATGCCCCGCACATCGCGCAGATTGCGATAAGTAAGATGGAACACTTCCGCCAGGACCGCTTCCGTGGTGAGCAAAGGAAGCGGGATATTGTCATAAACCTCGACGCACGGTTCGTGCCATCGGTCGTTGCGGTCGACCAGCGCGAGAATTACCCCAGTGTCGACCAGCGCGCTAGCGACCATAGCGCCTTCTTAGGATTTCGCGCACCAGTTCGGCTGACCTTGAGGAGCGAGTTGGATCGGCTCCCCTGACCGACCCGATGGCAGGCGCCGCACGCCGACGGATTTCCGTCTGTTCAGCCTCGTCGCCGTTGCGCGAGTTGCGACGAGTTTGGAGCCAGTCCTCGGTGATTTGCTCAAGGAGTCCGGCCAAAGACGTGCCTTCCCGCCGCGCTTCGCTTTCGAGCTCAGCTTTTCTTTGGGAAGAAACCCGCCAGCTATATACGTCAGTCTTCATGTACTACAGTGTAGTGCATTGAGAACAGCTTCGCAAGATTCGGAGGTCATGCCACAGATCCGGGCGACCGGGCGGAAAAGCGCCTATTTCTTCTCGCGAAATGTTCCTTCGAATGAGTGTTCAGGGCTTTGGCCGGGTTCTGGGAAGTCACTGTCGGCGCCTTCGATTAGCGGATTTTGGTCGCGGTGGCCGAGCTGGTCTTGCATCGAATTGTTTCCCGCCTGGGTGCGGTTGTCGGGTTCCAGCGAACCCTTTTCACGGTCGGCATCGTCATTCAGATGATCACTAACACTCTTCGGCATGGCAGCCCTCGCTTTCAAAATGCGCGTTCGATGATTGCAGAACGAGGCTACACGCAAAGCGGGCGGCGGGCAATACGGTGGATTCGCAACGAACGAAACGGCGCAAGAAACCACGAATTGCACAATGTATGTTTGGTACGCACTGCCTTGCAGCGGACGATGCAGCGAGCGCCAATAAAGGTCCGCAACTTGTTGTGATGGCTGCGATAGCGAAATTTTATCGTCGGTTAACCTACGTTTGAATCTAATATGGAACATGGCTACTGACAAAAATCGGAAACACTATCTGTTTGCCAGCGACTTTGATCAGACGTTGACCTTTAACGATACGGGTTACGTGCTGAGCGAACTCGTGGGCATTTCTGTGGCGGAGTTCGAGCGCAAGATCAAGGGCATGGCGAAGCTGAACCTGGTTCAGCAAGGCGCCGAACTCTCTTATCTCCTGCTGCACGATCCCGAGTTTCGCTCGCGCGTGCATCGCGACGATCTTGTCGAGGTGGGCAAACGCATCCGCCTCAAGGAAAACATCGAGCAAGTTTACGAAATACTGGACCGGCGGATCGATGGATTCCATTTTGACTTTTATGTTCTATCGGCGGCGCCTGTCGAAGTGATTCAATCGGCGCTCGAGGGAATCGTGCCGCGCAACCACATCTTCGGCACGGAGTTCGAATACAGCGCGAGTGGAGAGATCGAAACGCTGGTGCGCGCGACGGCGGGCTACGGTAAAGTCGCGCGCCTTGAACAGTTATCGGAGGACCTGGGCGTGCCGCTCGACCATGTCGTGTACGTTGGCGACGGCAGCTCGGATATTCATGTGATGCTGCACGTCAACCGGCATGACGGCTTCACGATCGCCGTCTCGGAATCGAAACACGTCGCGCAGATCGCCAAACGCACCGTGCTCAGCGACAATGCGCTGGCAACGCTGGTCCCGATCCTCGAAGAAATCGCGGGCTGGACGAGGCCGCGCATTCGCCAGCTCTTTGAGTCTTATGGATTCCTCATTCACGGATGGGAGAGTTCTCAGACGGATTGGGTGACGTTGCGCTCTGCTCGGCCGATGACGCAAAAATCGGCCGTTGCCGCCGACGCGGTCTAAATTCTCGCAAGAACAATTCGTACAACTAATCATGCTGCGCCGGGTTAGTTGCCTAGGGATGGCTCACTGTGTGGGCCTTTCCGCGTCAAATCATCGTCGAACTTCTTGAGGCGCAGCATGAAACTGTTCCGTGTTCTTTCTCTCGTTCCGGCAGCTCTCTTATCCGCCGCACTCGTCTCCGCGCAGACCGGCCAGCCGTCTCCATCGCCGCGCGAGTCGTCACCACAGGGCATCGAGGAACTGCGGCAGAGCGCGTCTTCTAAGACGGAATTCACGCTTGATCATTCCATGCTCGTCCTGGCATCGAAACTCGATTCTGATAACGCGGATTTGCGCCGCGTGATCGCAGGAGTGAGCGGTGTTTCCGTGCACAACTTCCGCTACTCGCGGCCGGACGTGTATGATCCGCAGTCAATTCAGTCGGTGGGGGACGATTACCGCAAGGCGGGCTGGATGCGGGTGATGAACAAACAAGCGACCAACAAAAATCAGAGCGGCGGCGAGGCCGTGACCGCTCTCTGGGTGAAATTGGAGAACAACGCGATCAGCAACGCGGCGATATTGGTAGCCCGCTCGCGGGAAGTGGACTTTGTGGTGGTCAGCGGATCGATCAGCCCCATCGATCTATCTCATCTTGGCGGGCATTTTGGCATTCCCAAGATCGAAGGCGGAGTCGAAGTGCCGAATACGGCGTCGCACTAACTCCTGTTATTCAGTCCTAGTGGCCGCGCGTCGGTGCTGTCCCGAGTTTCCGCAGCCTATCCCGCGCTTGTAGAGCCTCATTTGTCTTGGGATAGCGCTGAATCACGCGTTTCAGTTCCTGCTCGCCCTCGTCTTTTTTCCCGAGTTCGATCAGCGCGAACCCTTTTTTTAGCTGCGCCGCTGCCGCCTTGTTTCCGCCGGGAAAATTCTGCACAACCAGATCGTAGTTCGTGACTGCCTTCTGATAGTCGCCCGCTTTGAATTCGATCTCCGCCAGATAAAAATCCGCGTTGCCGGCGAGATCGGTGTCGGGGTAGTACTTCACATAGTCGTTGAACTCCTGCGTCGCCAGATCGTTGTTGCCGCCGTTGTAGTCGCGCAACGCGTTGTTGTATAGCACATCGGGAGGCGGCGCGGCGGCCATCTGCTGGGCCTTTTGCTGTGCCTCCGTTTGCTGCGCAGCCATGGACTGTTGCGCCGCCTGCATGTCTTCGAATTGCTTACTGAGCTTGGCGAGGCGCACTTTCAGTTCATCCATGGTGTCATTCAGCGCCTGGATCTGGCCTGAGATCTGATCGACCTGCGCGGCGCGATCAGTCTGCTGCTTGTTGATGGAGGATTGCAGGTTGTCGATCGCGGCACTGACTTTGTTGGCGACGACGGAATTCTGCTCCATCATGCTCTTCATGACGCCCATGCGTTCGTCGAACGACTGCTTCATCTGCGTCATCGCCTGCTGGAGTTGGTCCACCTGCGTTTGCAGTTGCACGATGTCGCGGTTGACGGCGAAAGCAGGAGTGAACGTCGTCAGCATAAGGGCAGCCGACAATGCGAGCGCGAACAATATCCGATTCGATTTCATAATTGACCTGAATAGACGCCGAAAATCATCGATGGTTCAATGTCGAAATTCTGAGTTTGTTAAAAGGGACGGAGCAGAGC
>JBAWAI010000237.1:0-2301 GCA_049589215.1 Terriglobales bacterium
GGCAGTTCTTTATAGCCGGAACGGGCCGTCAGACGGTGTTTGCGACCGGAGGACGGGCGCGCACGATGGACTTTCAGGCGGGCGATGTGGGGTACATCCAAAAGACACTGCCGCACTACGTGCAGAATACGGGCGACACGGATTTGAAATTTCTGGAGATGTTCAAGAGCAGCTTTTATCAGGACCTGGCGCTTTCGGAGTGGCTGACGCATACTCCGGCGGAGTTGGTGATTGCACACCTGGGGGTTGACCGGGCTACGCTGGACGCTATGCCTAAGGATGAGCCGGTGGTGATGCCGAAGTGAGTATGAGTGGCGCGCCGACTTACTCGACTGTTACCGACTTTGCCAGGTTTCTAGGCTGGTCTACGTCACAGCCTCGTCTTACTGCTATGTGGTAGGCGAGTAACTGGAGCGGGACTATCTCGAGAATTGCGCTTAGTTCTTCTGGGGCTGGCGGGACGTATAGGACGTGGTCGGCTTCTTCGGTGATCTCTTTGTCTCCGGCTGTGGCTAGCGCGATTACTATGCCACTGCGGGCTTTCACTTCTTTCAGATTTGACATGGTTTTTTCGTAGCGCAACATGGATTGCGGGCTGTTCTCGTCGCGCGTCGCTATGATTACCACGGGCAGATTTTCGTCGATTAGGGCATTGGGGCCGTGCTTCATCTCCCCGGCGGGATAGCCTTCGGCGTGGATGTAGGAGATTTCCTTTAGTTTCAGGGCGCCTTCGAGGGCGATGGGATAGTGGATGCCTCGGCCTAGGAATAAGAAGTCCTGGGCGCGTACATAAGTCTTGGCTAACTCGTCGCAGGCTTCGTCGTGGGTCAGGATTTGTTCTAACTTGCCGGGGATCTGAGTTAGCTCCTGCACTGCCTTTCTCGATTGTTCTTCGTTGATGGTGCCTCTTACTTGCGCGAGGTAGAGCGCGAATAAATAAAGAGCGGTCAACTGGCCGGTGAAGGCCTTGGTGGAGGCTACGCCGATCTCCGGGCCGGCGTGGGTATAGATGGTGCCGGCGGCTTCGCGCGTGATCATGCTGCCGACTACATTGCAGATGGCTAGCGTCTTTGAACCTTTGGCTTTGGCTTCGCGCTGGGCGGCGATGGTGTCGGCGGTTTCGCCGGATTGCGAGATGAGGAGCGTGATGGTTTCGGAGTCGAGAATTGGGTCGCGATAACGCCATTCGCTGGCGTAGTCGACCTCGACCGGAACGCGGGCCAAAGTCTCGATCATGTACTTGCCGGCGAGTCCGGCGTGCCAACTGGTGCCGCAGGCGGCGATGTTAATTTTTTTCAGGGCGCGGAATTCGGCTTCGCCGACGTGCATTTCTTCCAAAAAAATTCTCCCGGTGTCCTGGGAGATGCGGCCGAGCGTTGTTTCCTGGACGGTGTTCGGCTGCTCGTAAATCTCTTTGAGCATGAAGTGCTTGAAGCCGCCTTTTTCGGCCATGATGGGATCCCAGGTGACGCGCTGGGCTGTGCGCTCCATGGGATGGCCGTCGAAATCGGTGACTTTGACGCCTTGCTCGGTGATGACGGCGAGGTCGCCGTCGGCGAGAAAGAAGAGATCGCGGGTGTGATCGAGGAGAGCGGGAACGTCGCTGGCCACGAAGTATTCGTCTTTGCCGAGGCCGATGACTACGGGCGGGCCGTTGCGGGCGGCGACGATTTTGCGCGGGTCGTCGGTGGCGATGACGACTAAGGCGAAGACTCCGGTGAGCTCTTTGACGGCCTTGCGGACGGCTTCTTCGAGGGAGGGGCGATGTCCATTGCCCGTGTTGATGTAATACTTTTCGATCAGGTGGGCGATGATTTCGGTATCGGTTTCGGTGGTGAACTTATGGCCTTCGCTGATTAACTTCTTTTTAAGCGCGAGATAATTTTCTACGATGCCGTTGTGGACGACGACGATTTTTCCGGTGCAGTCGCGGTGCGGGTGGGCGTTTTCTTCGGTTGGGCGTCCGTGAGTGGCCCAGCGAGTGTGGCCGATGCCGTAGGTTCCGTCGAGGGGCTTGATGCGGATGACGTCTTCGAGATTGCGGAGTTTTCCCTGGGCGCGGCGGATTTGCAGGCCTTCTCCATTGCCGGCGACGGCGATGCCGGCGGAATCGTAGCCGCGGTATTCGAGCTTGCGCAGGCCCTCGATGATGACGTCGACGACCGGCTTTTTACCTACGTATCCGACGATGCCGCACATGGGTAATTCTCCTTGATGTTCAGCCGGGGGAGTTGCGTGACCTCAGCGGCTAAAGCCGCAGTCTGTCGGATGGCAGGGATCGCAGCGCTCAAGCGCTGCGCC
>JBAWAI010000238.1:0-18418 GCA_049589215.1 Terriglobales bacterium
TTCTAACACTGCGTGGATCTACTGCGAGACCTGTCCAGTGTAACGCGAGCACGAGCGAACGTGTTTGGGATGAGTGGCTTGCGTCCTTCTTCCAATTCCGCCAGCGCCGGCGTACAATGTACGTACATGACCAAGAGAGTTACAACCCGAACGGAGAAACGGCAGCGGACTTTAACCGGTCCGGCGCGCCGAAGCCGTCGCCTGAATATCCGTGCCTCTGTGGAACAGGAAAATCTCATCCGCGAGGCGGCACAGCGGCGCGGCGAAAATCTGACTGACTTTGTGCTTCGCAGCGCCTGTGTTGAGGCGGAGCTCACGCTCAGCGACAAGCGCAATTTTGCTCTGCCACCAGAAAAGTGGAGGGCGTTCCTTAAGGCGCTCGATAAGCCACCCGTAGTCAAGCCGCAGCTCAAAAAGCTGTTTAGTGAGGCCAGCGTGCTGGAAGCGGCGCGTTGACAGTGTGTAGTCCAGTCGGAATGATCGCATGAGCACCGCGAAACAGGATGTTCTGAAGCTGTTGAAGAATCTCCCGGACGACGCGTCGATAGAGGATATTCAGTACCATCTCTACGTTCTTGATAAGGTGCGGCGGGGCTCGAGGATGCCCGCGTTAACGGGACTCTGTCGCAGGAGGAAGTGGAGAATCGCTTTGGCAGATGTCTCGCCGAATAGCCTGGTCGAGACTTCGGAATAAATCCCACGGTGCATGCAGCAGTGGAATCCCACTTTTGCGCACAGAACGCGCAAAAATGGGGCATCCGGCGGCGGACAGGAGTGTCCGCCCTACACGGTCACTGCCGAATCCTTGGGTTCACCGCCGAATAGAGTAAGTCAGTCATAAAGTTCACGGCGACATAAGTCAATCCAATCGCGAGAATGCATCCTTGCACGAGATAGTAATCGCGGTTCGCGATCGCCTGGATTGTAAGTCGTCCTATGCCGGGCCATGAGAAGATGGTTTCAGTTACGATGGCGCCGGCCAATAAGGCTCCGAACTGAAGGCCTAGCACAGTCACGATTGGGATCATGGCGTTGCGCAGGGCATGGCGATAGACCACTGTACGCTCGGGCAGACCTTTGGCGCGGGCGGTGCGGATATAGTCCTGGCCTAACTCTTCGAGCATCGAGGTTCGGACCATGCGCGTCAGAATTGCGGCTAACGCGCTGCCCATGGTGATGGCGGGAAGTACTAAGTGGGCAAAGGTTCCGGAGCCGGAGACAGGGAGCCATTCTAACTTGACCGCGAAAAATAAAATCAGGATCGGTCCGAGCGCGAAGTTCGGGAATGACAGCCCAAAGAGGCTGACTACACTCAGAGCCCGATCGTCCCACCGGTTGCGACGTTGGGCGGACCGGACTCCGGCAGGGATGGCCAGTATGATGGCTACAAATAAAGATGCCAGGGTCAGCTGCAGAGTGAGTGGGTAGCGCTGCGCGACAAGCGTTGTAACTGGCTGATTGAAGCGCAGCGATTTGCCTAAGTCGCCATGTAAGACGCCTCGCCAGTAATTGAGATATTGCTGACCGATGGGTACGTCGAGTCCATAGTCGTGGCGCATTGCCTGGATGTCTCCGGCGGCAGCGCCTTCTCCCAGCATTTGTTGAATCGGGTCTCCGGGAACAAAATGGATGAGGAGGAAGACAGTCGAGACCACGAGCCAGATTACCGGAATGGTGTAGAGGAGGCGGTGAAGGAGTTGGCGGAGCATTGGAAAATCAGGTCTCAGGTCTCAGGTCTGACGTACTAGCTTTTGCTTTGTTATTTACTGTTCGCTCCTAGTTCCTGGCTTGACGCTCGTGTTTCTACGCTTGCCTCGACTGGCGGCGTGCTCTTTGCGGGATCGATGCGCACTAACGCTACGCGGTGGCCGTCCATTTTGTCGACCACAAAACGACGCCCCTGATACTCGAACTGTTCGCCGCCTGTGGGCATCTTTTGCAGACGCGACAAGACAAATCCCGCCAGGGTTTCGAAGCCTTCGTCCTGCGGAAGAGCCAAATCATGCTGGCTTTCCAGATCGCGAATGTTGATGGCGCCATCGAGCTCGAGCGGTGCGTTGGCATCGACTGAGGTTGGTGGCGCTGCGATATCAAACTCGTCTTCCAGCTCTCCCACCAATTGCTCGAGCACATCTTCCACGCTGATCACTCCGGCGGTTGAGCCGAACTCGTCGACCACCATCGCCAGGTGGCGCTTGCGTGACTGGAACTCGACCAGCAATTCGAAGAGCGACTTGGTTTCTGGAACGACCAGAACGTCATGCATGATCTGGTGAACTTTCATCTGCGCGATGCGCGCGACCGCGCCCGGCACGGCAGACTGGGTCAGGCGGAGGCGCATCCAGCGCATCAGGTCTTTGGCATAAAGCACACCGATAATGTGCTCGGGCCCGCGCTGGGGATCGTAGACCGGGATGCGCGAGTGTTGCTCGTCGACCACGCGAGAGAGCGCGTCTTCGAGCGTGAGGTCGGCGGGCACAGAAAAAATTCTGGTGCGCGGGACCATCACCTGCCGGGCGGTGATGTTATCGAGTTCGAGCGCGTTCAGCAGCATCTCCTCCTGCGAGGTTGAGAGCTGGCCAGAAGAGCGGGCGGCGCTGACGATGAGGCGGAGTTCGTCAGGCGAGTGGACGGAGCCGTGGCGGATTTCGTCGGTGCCAAAGGAGCGAAGGACGAAGCGTGCTGCGCGGCTCATGAGGGCGGTCAGCGGACCTGTCACGGTGAGAAAGAAATCCATGGGCGCGGCGACGGCGAGTGCGACTCGTTCCGCGCGCTGGAGGGCGAGCGACTTAGGGACAAGTTCTCCGAGGATGACGTGGAGGCTGGTGATGAGCACGAAGGCGACGGTGACCGCGATGGCGTGCGCGTAAAGAATGGAGTGGGGAATGTGGCCGAGCCAGGCGTCGATGAGGCGCGCGAGGACGGGTTCGCCCAGCCAGCCAAGGGCCAGGCTGGTGACCGTGATTCCCAGCTGTACGCCGTTGACGACGCGCGGGAGTTGCTGGTGGAGCCTGAGGACGATGCGCGCGCCGACGCGGCGGGCTTCGATCAGCTGGAGGATGCGCGTCTCACGCACGCTGACGAGGGCGAATTCGGCGGCCGCAAAGAAAGCATTGGCGGCCACCAGAAGCAGGATAACGAACACCCGCAGTAGCACCAATGCAATCATGGAATGGTCATTTTAGCATCTGGCGAGTAGAAGCGCTGATTCGGCGTGGGTTCGGGTAGCGCTTGCATTTGACGGCTGGCAGACGGTGGCTGGTTTGAAAACGATACAATTTCCCCAGGCTTGTCAGATTCGTCCACGTGATCGCTATCCTTTTGCGGGTATGTCGGTCTAAATAAACACGGAATCGACGAAATCGCTTGGAACTATTTATTTGGATCCAGCGTAATAACAAGTGAATGCCAGTTCTTCAGTTTCAATTGAAGCAGGAGGCGGTTGTGAACGGTAACGGCAGTGGCAACGGCAAAAGCAAGAAGCGGCGGAAGAGAATCATCATCTGGACCTCGGTCGCCGTGGTGTTCCTGGTTCTGGTTGTCACCGGCGTGGTGATCGCGTCGGCCGGCGGCACGAAGATCGATCCGTCAAAACTGGCGAAGGTCGAAAAGGGAGACTTGGCCAAGAGCGTCGTCGCTACCGGCAAGATCGAGCCGATCACGAAGGTTGAGGTTAAATCCAAGGCCAGCGGCATTGTGAAGAAGCTGTATGTGGATTATGGCGACCACGTGAAACAGGGCCAGGTGCTGGCCGAACTCGACAAGGATGAGATTCAGGCGCGGGTGGATCAGGCACGGGCGCAGGTCGAGGGTTCGGAAGCGAGCTTGAATGGATCGAAAGCCGACCTGGTGCGCGCGCGAGTCGACGCCGAGGGTCCGGATGTGCCGTTGTTGAAGCGTGCTCTCGAGCGCGCCCAGGGGATGGCGAAAGAGGGAGTGGTTTCCGCCTCGGCTCTTGATGACGCGCAAAAAAATTACGAGCTGGCGCTCAACAAACAAAACGTTGCCAAGGCGCAGTTGCAGGTTTTGCAGGCAAAGATTGGGCAGGCGCAAGGCCAGGTGTCGCAGGATCACGCCAACTTGAAGCAGCTTGAAGAGCAGTTGGCGTATACCACGATCGAGTCTCCGCTGGATGGCATTGTGCTCTCGCGCGACGTCGAGATCGGCGATGCGGTGAGTTCAATCCTCGTGCTCGGTTCGACGGCGACGCTGGTGATGACGCTCGGGGATACCAGTGAAGTCTATGTGAAGGGCAAAGTTGATGAGAGCGATATCGGAAAGGTCTACCTCGGGCAGCCGGCGCGAATCAAGGTGGAGTCATTCAAGGACAAGACCTTCACCGGCAAGGTGACAAAAATTTCGCCGATGGGCGTTGAAAAAGATAACGTGACGACCTTCGAGGTGCGCGTCTCGATCAACAACCCGGAGGGAATGCTGAAGGCGATGATGACGGCGAATGCCGAGATTATCCTGGACGAGCACAAGAACGTGCTGCAAATTCCCGAAGGCGCGATTATCTACGACAAGGACAAGAATGCCTCGGTCGAAATTCCCGATTCGAAGGGCAAAGACGGCAAGAAGAAGATCGCGGTCAATATCGGCATCTCAAACGGCGCGAAGACGGAATTGCTGAAGGGCCTGAAGGAAGGCGATCAGGTGGTGTTGCAATAGTTGCTGCGCAAATCTAATGGAGGCGCTTTCGATGAACAAGAAATTTCTGTTTTGCTTTCGCGGGATTCTGACAACGGCAATCCTGCTGGCTTGCGCGCTGCCGGGCTTCGCTTCCGTGGCTGGAACCTTCGATCGTACGTTCCAGGTCAGCGGGGCGGTCGATCTCGAAGTACTCACCAAGTCGGGCGACGTTACCATCCACAACGGCGCACCGGGAACGGTTTCCATCCACGGCAAGATTCACGTTGGCACTTCGTGGTTCAGCAGCGACCGCAAAGGCGACGTGCAGGAGATCGAGAATAATCCGCCCGTCCACCAGAGCGGCAACAGCATTCGGGTTGACTACATCAATTACAACAATATTTCCGTCGACTACGAGATTACAGTTCCGGAAGACACGGCGGTTCGCTCGCACACCGGCAGCGGCGATCAGAATGTTGAAGGCCTGCGGGGAAGAGTCGAACTGGAGAGTGGGTCGGGCGACCTGAAACTGGCGCGGCTCACCGGGGAGATGCAGTTTCAGACAGGATCGGGAAATGTGCGCGGACATGAGATATCCGGTCCGGCGCGCATCAAGGCAGGCAGCGGCGACATCGACCTCGACGAGACAGGCGAGGGCGACATCGATATTCGCACCGGTTCGGGCAACATCACCGTGAAGGGCATCAATGGCGGATTCCATGCCGAGGCGGGCAGCGGCGACATCCACGGCGATGGCGCGCCGAAGAACCTGTGGAGCATTCGCACCGGTTCAGGGAATGTGTCTCTGCATGTGCCGCAGGACGCCGCGTTTGACGTGGATGTTTCTTCAAGCTCCGGATCGGTGACCCTCGGGCATCCCGTAACCACTACCGTGCAGGGGCGCGTGCAGGAATCGCGCAAGAGCGTGGTCGGCAAGGTGCGTGGCGGCGGACCGACGATTTCGGTTCACACCGGATCGGGCGACGTGCAGGTGGACTAGCTGTCGGGCGGCAAGTTATTTCTTTTGCAAAATCAATGCCTCAGTCTGCGAGTCAGGCTGAGGCATTTTTGTCAGTACAGAATATTGACGCTCGCGCAAGGTTGGGTCGCGGACAACAGGACGAACGAAGGAATGAGGGCCAGAACACGGCGGATTCCGAGATACGGGCAGGCCGCATCTCACCCCGAAGGTCTTTCGGTATCTTGACTCGCGGTCGCGCAACGCCTGATACTGCGATTGGCGCGCGAAATTCGCAGATCAGGACGAGGTACCGGATTGCCACCGATCATCACTCTTACGACCGATTTCGGAGTTAACGATCACTTTGTCGGCGCGATGAAGGGAGTCATGCTGGAGATCGCGCCGGATGCCCAGATTGTCGACATCAGCCATGCGGTGCAGCCCTTCGACATTCTCGACGGCGCGCTCACGATCTCGCAGGCCTATTCATACTTTCCCTCCGAAACGGTGCACATGGTGATCGTCGATCCCGGTGTCGGCACGGCACGGCGGCCGATCATCCTGAGGGGTGACCGGCATCTTTTTGTGGCGCCGGATAACGGAGTTCTTTCGCTCGTCTATGCCCGCGAAGAGAGGCGCACCGTGCGGCATGTCACCTCCGAGCATTATTTTCTTCAGCCCCGGAGTAACACCTTCCATGGGCGCGATATCTTCTCGCCGGTGGCCGCAGCTCTCGCCAAAGGAGTTGATGCCAACCGCTTCGGCGACGAAATTTCCGATTACGTCCGCTTCGCCGCGCCCCGGCCCAAGCCTGTCGACGAGCGCACTCTGCGTGGTGTTGTGCTGAAGGTCGATCGCTTTGGCAATCTCATCACCAACATTTCTCCGCAGGATGTTCCCAAACTTTTCCAGGAGAATCCTCCGGCGTTCAAAGTGGGAATCGGCAAGGGGCAGGTGACGCGCCTGTGTAGCAACTACGCGGAAGGCGGGCCGGGCGAGGCTTTTGGCATCCTCGGCAGCATGGGATTTCTGGAGATCGCGACCAACCGCGGCTCCGCTTTTCAACTGCTCGGCGCCGGCAAAGGGTCCGAGGTCAACGTCGTTATGGCAGCCAGCTAACTCAGCGCTCGCTTGCCGCATTAGACCTAGAACCTTCGCGTGGCGCTCAGGCCAACCGGTCGGTTCGAGAATTTCATCGATTGCCCACCCTCGTGCTTAAATAAAGCTGTGCTCAAGCAAAGCCGTACTTAAATCGAACGTGGGCGCCCAGGATTTTGCGCCATCCCGCGCGCGGCATCCAAACAAAATTCAGAGCCCGGTCTTTTAAGCAACCGCTGCGAGACGAATCGATCGTTTCGCTCAGCCATAGCGGACAAAAGAACTCCGCTGGAGGATTCTTGGATTTCCAATTGAACGACGAGCAGCGCCAACTTAAAAGAACCGTGCATGAATTTGCCTTGCGCGAAATCGGCCCCCACGTTATGGAGTGGGACGAAGCGGGAGAATTTCCTCTCACCACCATCAAAGAACTCGGCAAGCTCGGACTGATGGGCTGCATCTTTCCTCCGGAGTACGGCGGCTCGGGCATGGGCTATGTCGAATACGTGACCGCCATCGTCGAACTCTCTCGCGTGGATGGATCGGTCGGCATCATTGTCGCGGCCCACACCTCGCTCTGCACGAATCACATTTTTCTCGCCGGCAACGAGGCGCAAAAGAAAAAATATGTCTCGCGCCTCGCTACTGGCGAGTTCATCGGCGCCTGGGGATTGACCGAACCGTCATCCGGTTCGGATGCCGGGAGCGCGCGCATGACCGCCACGCGCGCCAAGGGCGGATGGATTTTGAACGGCACGAAAACCTTTATCACCAATGGACGCTATGCCGATGTAGCCGTGGTGCTGGCCGTAACCGATCGCGCCGCGCATACGCACGGACTGTCGGCCTTCGTGGTCGAAAAGGGAACCAAGGGCTTCCGCGCCGGAAAAAAAGAAAACAAGCTCGGCCTGCGCGCCAGCGACACCTCGGAACTGATCTTCGAAGACTGCTTCGTGCCTGCCGAAAATCTGCTCGGCGGTGAAGGCAACGGCTTCATTGATGCCATGCGCATTCTCGACGGTGGCCGCATATCGATCGCCGCGCTCTCACTCGGCATGGCCGAGGGAGCTTACGAAGCGGCACTAAAGTATTCGAAAGAGCGCCAACAGTTCGGCAAGGCGATCAGCGAATTTCAGGCGATTCAATGGAAGCTAGCCGATATGGCCACCGAGATCGAAGCTGCCCGGCTGCTCACGTTGCAAGCCGCATCGATGAAAGATGCGGGCATGAAGACCACCCAGGAATCGTCTATGGCCAAGCTCTATGCCAGCGAGGTCGCGGTGAGATGCGCGAATGAAGGGGTGCAGATCCACGGCGGCTACGGCTTCATCAAAGATTATCCCGCCGAAAAGTTCTATCGCGACGTGAAGCTCTGCACCATAGGCGAGGGGACGAGCGAAATTCAGAGACTGGTGATTGCTCGGCAGTTGCTGAAAGATTAGCGAGCAATCGCGGCGGCCTTCCTGCAACAGAAGGCCGTCGACGCGAGGCGTAAGTGGATCAGGCAGCCTCTTACGGTCCGACAGTGCTGGTCAGCTTATTGTCCAGGCCCATGACAACGCACGCAACCTGTCCGGTCCCCAGAGGCGCGCACGAGGGCGAATTGACGCCAGCTCCGCCAACCAATGTGAAGCCCGACCAGCTTGATCCGTTAAAGACGTTGGCGTAAAAGCCATCGTCGTCGGTGCTGATGCCGTATGTTCCGCAAACCAGCGCATTCGCACTTTGCGAGGTACAGCCGGCGTTGGCATTGACCACTCCGCCGATGCTGGCATAGCCGCTCCAGTCGCCTGCAGTCCAAGCTCCTCCGTTAAAACGAGAGCCGTAGATTTGCGAGGTGTAGCTTAGGGCAAAGCACACTACATTGCCGCTCGAGTTCATCGACGTGCACTCGGGCTCGCCAGAGGCGATTCCGCTGAGATTAAGGAACCCTTCCCATGCGCCGGCCGTGAAACGATTCACCTCGGTGGCATACCCAGTGGTATATACCGCGCAAATCACGCCGCTGTTGTTATCGGTAGTGCAGCTAGGGGCGCTAAGAGCGGTGGTTGTGAGGTTCGCGAACGCGCTCCAGCTGCCATTGTAGAGCGACCATGCCAAGCCACCTGTGGAGTTCCGCGCCATACAGAGCACCTCGCCGGCCGTTAGCTCGGCGCAGCTCGGAGCCGAATACAGGGTCGCCTTTACTTTGACCGGCTTGCCCCAGACTCCGCCCGTCAGCTCCGCCACTTGTAAGTTGCCATTGGTTGCTGTGGCAGCGCAGAACACATTGCCTTTTCCATCGCTTGTACAGCTCGGGTCCGAACTGACAGCGCCCGCCAGCTTCTTCCATGTCCCCCACTTGGAGTCGCTGAACTCATTGACCATGACGGCCGAGGTGCCGCTCCGCACAGCACACGCGACATCTCCGGTCGAGACCGGGGCGCAAGATGGATTGCCGAAGCCGGTCGCGGTGCCGGTCGAGACGAAACTTCCCCAGCTCGCCCAGGAGAGTTGGGCCAGTCCAAGGCAACAGGACAAGAGCATAAGGCGAATTGCAAGTGCTTTCATGGAAATCCTCCAGACTGTTTTACGACTTCGAATGACCGTCAGGTTAGTCGCACACTTACGGCCATCAATATCTACCGATGGTTTTCGCGGCCGGGGAGGGACTGCTACTCGCACGGGAGTGTACCAGCTTCTATGGTCAATATCGAGGTATTTTGACTATTTCGCCAAGTTTTCTTTTATATTTCTTAGCCAATGCAGTGAGTTACCAGGAAGCAGTCAAAATTGCGATTGTAGGGATTGGGATTAGGAGGACTTAGTAATGATCATTGGCACTCACATCATCATATACAGCAAAGACGCTGAAGCCGACCGCAAGTTCTTTCGCGACGTTCTCAATTTTCACTCCGTCGATGCCGGGCATGGCTGGCTTATCTTCGGCCTTCCGCCCGCCGAGGCCGCGTTCCATCCTGACGAAAAGAACGATAAGCACGAACTCTATTTCATGTGCGACGACCTCAAGTCCACCATGGCGTCGATGGCGTCCAAAAAAGTTGAATGCGGCCCTGTGCATGAAGAGCGCTGGGGTAGTGTGACTTCCATCTTGCTCCCCGGAGGCGGCAAAATCGGCCTCTACCAGCCCAAGCACCCGATCGCGATCGGACGCTGATCTCCGAAGAGGGGATTGCGGCTGGTGCGACGATGTGCAGCGGCTCCGATTGTCGAGGCATGTTGTTACACTATCGTGTTTGGCTACCACCGCCACCATCGCTGATCAACTGCGCTCCGGCGACCCGCGCGCCCTGGCCCGCGCCATCTCTGTCGTCGAGAACCGTCAGCCCGGCTGCTCCGAACTGCTCAAAGAACTTTTCCCCCACACCGGCCATGGTCGCGTCATCGGCCTGACCGGCGCGCCCGGCGCCGGCAAGAGCACGCTCGTCGACCAGCTCGCGAAACACTATCGCAAAGAAAATCATACGGTCGGCATCATTGCCGTCGACCCAACCAGCCCCTACACCGGCGGCGCGATTCTCGGCGACCGCATTCGAATGCAGGACCACCACGCCGATCCTGGTATTTTTATTCGGAGCATGGCCACCCGCGGCTCGCTCGGCGGACTCGCCCGCACCACCGCCGACGTCGCCACCGTGCTCGACGCCGCGGGGCGCGACCTGATCATGATCGAGACCGTCGGCGTCGGCCAGGATGAGGTGGATATCGTGCGGCTCGCCGACATTACCGTCGTAATTCTCGTTCCCGGCATGGGCGACGACGTGCAGACCATCAAAGCAGGCATCATGGAGATCGCAGACATTTTTGTGATTAATAAGAGCGACCGCGACGGCGCTGAGCGCGTGGAACGCGAGATTCTCTCCATGCAGTCGCTCGCTATCCGCAAGGATGGCTGGACGCCTCCGATTGTGAAGACCGTCGCCAGCGAAGGCGCGGGAACGGGTGAACTGGCCGAGGCGATTTCCGCGTATGAGGCTTATTTGAAGAAGGCGAATCTGCTGATTCGGAAGAACGTCGAGAACTGGCGGCAGCGCCTGATCGAGATGCTGCGCGACGCGATGCTGGAAAAGGTTCGCGCCCAAATCGACGACGCCCAACTCGACCGTTACGCCGCCGAGGTCGCCGAGCACAGGCGGGATCCGTATTCGCTGGTGGAAGAGATAGTCGCCGGACGCGCAGGGTAGAGACGGGCCAGCCGGGTGTCATCGGGATTTGTCACGGAGAGGCAGTATGGAGTTCAGCATCGATCATCTCGGCATCGCGGTTAAGTCGCTGGCGGCGGCCAAGGGCATCTATCAAAAGCTCGGCCTGGCCGTTTCGCCGGAAGAAATTGTGGCGCACGAAAAGGTGCGCGTCGTGATGGTTCCACTTGGCGAGAGCCGGCTTGAACTGCTGGAGGCGACTTCGGACGATTCGGCGATCGCCAAATTTATCGCCAAACGCGGAGAGGGCCTGCACCACATCTGCATGCGCGTTCCCGACCTCGAAGCCGCGGTCGCAAAGCTCAAGTTGGAAGGTGTGCGCCTCGTCTCGAATGAAATCAAAACCGGCGCCGGCGGCCATCGCTACATCTTCATTCATCCGCAGAGCGCGGGTGGAGTGTTGCTGGAGTTGGTGGATGGTGGACACTGATTTTCAGTTTGTAACCGGGCAATTTCAAAACCGAGTTCGATGGCGCCCGCGCCTGTCGGAATGGCATCGGGTTCAAATCACAAAGTTACGCAATTACAAAATTACAAAATGCTTCTCCTAACAATCGACACCTCAGGCAGAAACGGTAGTCTCGCGCTGGCTCTTGTCCGGGAAGGGAAGCCTGAGGCCGAGATCGTCGAAAGTGTTCCGCTTGCCGGTGGCACGTTCTCTGCTCAGCTCGTGCCGCAAATTGCTGCGCTGCTGGCCAAGCACGGGCACACAAAAGCTGATCTCTCCGCTTTCGCCGTCGTCTCCGGCCCGGGCTCATTCACCGGACTGCGCGTAGGCCTCGCGGCTATCAAGGCTCTGGCCGAAATTCTGCAAAAGCCGATTGCCGCCGTTTCATTGCTCGAAGGCGTCGCTTCGTCGAGCGGCAAGCGTGGACGTATTCTCGCTGCCCTCGACGCGGGTCGCACAGAAGTTTACGTTGGCGACTACGAACTGGCGGATGGTCCTCAGATGCATAGCGAGCGTTTACTAACGCAAGACGAGTTCTTAACCGAAGTGACGGCAGCCAACGCCAGGGGGGCAGGGAAGCGAGTCGTTACGCCCGATGCCGCACTCGCCGAGATTGTGTGCTCCGCGGGCGTGCCATGCGATCAGGCTGCGTATCCACCGGCCGAAGTCATTGCCGGGCTTGGCTGGCAACATATTCAGCGCGGCCAAATCGTTCGCCCCGAAGACCTCGAGGCCAACTACATTCGCCGCTCCGACGCCGAAATCTTTTCGCAGCCGCGGCATTAGACATGCTTATGTTTGAATTATCGAAACCCAGTTCGCGGGAGGATGATCCGCGGTCGACGCGCCCGCCGCTTTCCATCCGCGCCGCGACCGCACGCGACATCCCGGCAATTTTGGGTATCGAGCAGTCGGCGCCCCCAGCTGCGCACTGGAGTGCCGAGCACTACCTCAGCCGCGTGCAGAGCCAGCCGCAATCTGCCTGCTTGCTGGTGGCCGAGTTCCGCGACGCAGCGGACCGGTCCGAACTCAGCGGGTTCCTGTGCGCGCGCATCGTGGCTGGCGAGTGGGAAATCGAGAACGTCGTTGTTCATCCCTCAGTCCGCCGCCAGGGCATTGGCGCACAGCTCATGCGGTCGTTGATCGACCGGTGGCAAGAGGACGCAGGCACCGTAGTTCTGCTTGAGGTACGCGAGTCGAATCGCGCGGCTCGCGCCCTCTACGAGCGCTGTGGATTTCTCGAAACCGGATGCCGCGCCGACTATTATCGCGGCCCTGAGGAGGCTGCGGTTCTCTATACGCTCGGGACCCCCGCTGCCGGTGGCCGCTCGGGGCCCTAAAATCGGCGTTGGGCACGGCATCTGCCGCGCGGAACCGGCGGCGACTAAAGGCTGGGCTGTCATCGTGTTCGGAATTCTCGTCGAAAGCAATAACCTCTCTCGTTTCCACTACTTGCACCACTTCCGGTGCAATTTTGCCGGTCCCCACTCCGCCAAGGCATGCCCTGAATTCCCGATTGAAACCGGCTTTGGCCTGTGCTACTTTTTAACCGCACAGTAATAAACAGGAGGTCCGTAAAGGATGCTCACTCCGAGAGACTCTCACCTGGCCGGCCATGAAGAGTTCCAGCGACTGGTCCAGGAGCACTCGCAATACTCCCAAAGACTGGAATCCCTCACCCAGAAGCGCTACCTCACCGATGACGAAAAAGTAGAAGAAGTGCGGCTTAAGAAACTGAAGCTGCGCCTCAAAGACCAGATGCTCGACATGGAGCGCCAAGCTCAGCGGGCAACAGCCTAATTTATCCGTGAGGGATCGCCTCGCGATCCCGCCTCGACAAAGCAGAGCGGTGGTATGTGTACAAGCCAGGCGCGCGTAAGCGCCTTTTTTTATTGCAGTTACTCGATTTTCGTCGCCCCGCACTATAATCAACACGATCCCCCATGGTTCGTGACGGCTACTTCTACGGCATTGGCAGCGCCATCGCGGCGGCCCTGATCATCTGGCTGGCCTGGTGGCCGTACGCCGTTCCAGTAGTCCTGCTCGGAGCCTTCTGTCTCTGGTTCTTCCGCGATCCTGAGCGTGTCATTCCCAACGCTCCCGGCGCCATCGTCTCGCCCGGCGACGGCGAAGTCACAGCCGTCTCAACCATCAAGGGCTCCTCCGCCGGCCATGCTGCCGGTGACGCAGCCCCGCGCACCCGGATCAGCATCTTCCTCAACGTTTTCAACGTTCACGTCAATCGCTCGCCGATCGCTGGAGTCATTCGCGACGTGCGTTACCAGCGCGGCAAGTATCTGAATGCGATGGCCCCCAACTCGGCTGATGAAAACGAGCAGAACATCGTCACCGTCGAAGGCGAGGGCCGCACCGTCATCTTCAAGCAGATTGCCGGCCTCATCGCCCGCCGCATCGTCTTCAACCTTAAAGTGGGAGACACGGTCGCCCGCGGCCAGCGCGTCGGCCTCATCAAATTCGGCTCGCGGGTTGACGTCATCTGCGACGCCGACGCTGCCATTCAGGTGAAGCCCGGCGACCACGTTAAAGGTGGGGCGACAATTCTCGCGCTGCTCCCGGCGCAGCGTTCAGCAGCCACTCCATCTACGGCCGCCAAGCCGGCCGCTGTCGCCGGCACGCAGGCTCCGGCCGAATCCCCCGCAAGGGAGGTCTTCTCATCATGGAAGACGTAACTCCGCGTCGCCGTGACAGCGACCGCCCGCGCGGAAGGATGCGCAAGGGCATGTACATTCTGCCTTCGCTCTTTACCACCGCCAACATGGCGGCTGGATTCTTCGCCATCCTTGAGACCAACCGCGGCAGCGTGGCCGAGCCGTGGCATCTCGACTTTGCCGCCATGGCGATTGGCTTTGCCGTATTCTTCGATGGCTTGGACGGGCGCATCGCGCGCATGACCCATACCGAGAGCGATTTCGGCCGCGAGTTCGATTCGCTCGCCGACGTAATCACCTTCGGCGTCGCGCCCGCGCTGCTTGCCTGGATGTGGGGTTTTCACCTGCTGCCGGCAGTCATGTCGCACATGGTGCGGCTGAAAGTTATTCAATTTGGCACGATCGCCTGCTTCGGATTCCTCATCGCCGGGGCTAGCCGTCTCGCGCGCTTCAACATCTCCGCCAATCCGCAGCCCTCCAATCCCGGCCGCCCTGGCAAGAAATATTTCGTCGGCATGCCCATCCCCGCCGGCGCGGGAGTCATCGCCGCGGTCGTTCATTTCCTGGGCGGAGAGCCGCTGGTTTCGTGGCAGACGTCGCTAAGCTGGCTTCTGATGGTGATCGTCGTCGGCTACCTCATGGTCAGCACCTGGCGCTTCTACAGCTTCAAAGACATCGATTTCCGTTCGCGCCGGCCGTTCCGTCTCATCGTCATTCTCGGCGTAATCGGCTACGCGATCTGGTTCTTTTCCGGCCCAGTGCTCTTCGCCATCGCCGTGTTGTATATGGCCTCAGGCATACTCTGGCGACTGCAATGGATCTTTCGCCCGAAGTCCCCGCCTGCACCCCCGCCCTCTCATCCCGCATCTTTAACATCATGACTCCCATTTCTAATTCCGCATTGAAGTCCGCCGCTGCGCAAGCCGATCTCCGCGGCACCAATCTCTATCGAGTTGCAATCGTCGGCGCCGCCTCGCTGCGCGGCAAGGAAATCGCCGAAGTACTGCGCGACCGCAATTTCCCCGCCGTCGACATTCGGCTTCTTGATGATGACGAATCACTCGGCCGCCTCGAAGCCGTCGGCGACGAGATGACTTTTATCCAGAGCATTCGCCCCGAGCAGTTCGAAAACGTCGACTTCACATTCTTCGCGGCCGACCCGCGCGCCACCAAATCGAAGTGGGAGATCGCCCGCGATCTCGGGAACACCATCGTCGACGCCTCCGGCGCACTCGAAGACGCGCCCGGAGCAACCGTTCGCTCACCCTGGATCGAACGAGAATTGATCGAGCGCGGGACCGGCCATCCCATCCTGCCGCAATTGCAGCCCGATCCCGTCATCGTCGCGCATCCGGCAGCCAGCGCGCTCGCGCTCATCGCTCTGCGCGCCGAAAAGATGGCCAAGATCGAGCGCATGATTGTGACTGTCCTCGAACCGGCATCTGAGTACGGTCAAAAGGGCATGGATGAACTGCACGAGCAAACCATCAACCTGCTCTCGTTTCAGAATCTGCCGAAGAAAGTCTTCGACATCCAGGTTGCCTTCAACACGGTCGCACGGTTCGGAGCCCAGTCGCAGTATTCGCTCGACAAAGTTTCGGCGCGCATCCTGAAGCACTATCAGCTGGTCGCACCCGGCGCCATCGAGCCGGCGCTGCAAACCATCCAGGCGCCTGTTTTCCACGGGCACACCTTTTCGATTTATCTGGAGACAGAAAAGCCGGTTGCGGGAGCTGATTTTTCCAAGGCGCTGGCGGGCGACCACGTTGTCATCACCGGCGCCGACGAGACGCCCAACAACGTGAGCGCTGCCGGCCAGGGAGACATTCTCCTGACGCTCAAAAGCGACGCGAAGCGCAAGAATGGCGTTTGGATCTGGGCGGCCATCGATAATCTCCGCGCCTCGGCACTCACGGCTGTTGAGTGCGCGGAGAGCCTGACTGCCTCTCGTCCAAGTGGTCAAATTCAATGAGACCCGGTTCATCCGGAAACGGGCACGCCGCCGCGCTAGCCGTCATTCTCTTCGCGGCGGCGCTCGCCCTGGCCGGCTGCGGCTATCACGAGGTAGGCCACGCCAGCGTCTTGCCGCCGACCATCCATACGATTGCCATTCCAGCGTTCGGCAGCCATAGCCAGACCTTCCGCATCGAGCAACTTCTCACCGACGCGGTAATTCGCGAGTTTGACACGCGCACGCATTTCAAAGTGATCCACGACGCTCACCAGGACGCCGACGCAATCCTGAAAGGAACCGTGCTCTCGGCCACCGCGGCCCCGCTCGCCTATGACGCCCAAACCGGCCGTGCCGTGAGCGCCCTCGTCACCGTCAGCGTGCAGGTCACGCTCACGGACAGCAAAGGCAAGGTCGTCTTCCAGAATCCGGCGTACCTTTTTCACGATCAATACGAAATTTCCGCCGACCTTCCGCGCTTCTTCGAAGAAGATTCGCCCGCAGTCGATCGCCTGTCGCGGGATTTCGCGCGCACTCTGGTCGCCAATATTCTGGAGGCGTATTGAAGCCATCGAAGTCCCCAAACCGACGATCGGGCATAATGTAGTCAGATAACAAATGCGCGCCTTCACCCAATCCGATCGCTTCCTCTCGGAACTCGAGTCGCGCAAACTGCGCCCCGCCTATGTGCTCGTCGGCGACGAGGCCTTTTTCCGCAAGCGCTGTCGCGACGCCATCCTGGAACACATGGTCGCCCCTGACTCGCGCGACTTCAGCGTCTTCGAATTCGATCTCGGCGAAACTTCGCTTAGCGAGGTCCTCGACCGCGCGCGCACGCCATCGCTCATGGCCCCGTTCCAGGTCTTCTTCGTGCGCGGGGTAAAAACGCTTTTCGGCCGCGGCTCGAACGAAGAAAAAATCGGGGCCATCGAGGAGTATTGCAAGAACCCCAATCCCGATGCGCTCCTCGTCTTCGTCGCCGATCACATCAGCATCCCCGCCGACGCCCGCCGCATGGAGATGACCGACAAGGACCGCTATCAAAAGATTCGCGAAGACCTCGGCCCGTTCTGCGGCATCGTGGAACTCTCACGCGTTGAAGAAGGCGAAGCCGTGCGGTGGATCGGCGAATACAGCGCCACGCGCGAGGTGAAGATCGATGCCGACGGCGCCCGCGAACTGGTCGACGCCCTGGGCGGCGACATGATGATGGTCTCGAACGAACTCGAAAAATTAATCCTCTACGTCGGCGAGAAGAAGAAAATCACGCTCGGCGATGTCGAGACCATGGTTCTCGCGGCCAAGCAGCGTTCGCTCTACGAACTCACCGACGCCATCTCCAGCAAAGACCGTGTTCGCGCGCTCTCCGTTCTCGACGCGCTGCTCTCCACCGGAGACGGCGAAGACGCCGCCATCGGCCATCTCTACATGCTCGCCAAGACTTTTCGCCAGATGCTGGTGATCCTGGAGCGCAATGTCCGCGACCAGCGCATGCTCTGGGCCGCGCTCTGGCAGGGCTTCCGCGTTCCGCCCTTCGCGGCCGACGATATCATCCGCCAGGCCCGCCGTTACAAATCGAAGCGCGAACTCACGCGCTCGATTCGCCTCGTGGCCAAAGCCGATCTGGCGCTGCGATCGAACCCGCCCGGCAAACGGCTCATCCTCGAAAAACTCATTCTTGACCTGGCCGGAGGCGAACCCAAACTAGAATCCGCCGGCGGTTGGATGCAGGAAGAGCTGCCCGTCTAGAGCGCAGTTCCCACCTCGACCTGCCCGCATCGATTTTGCTACGATTTCATCTATCGATTGGAGAAAGTACACCAGCTCTGGAGTGTTCCATGGCGTTCCCCATCAAGGTTTGCGTTGTTTGTTCCGAGGAATTCGAACTCAAGCCCGGCAAGCCGGGTTTTGCCAACCGCTGTCCGGCCTGTAGTGAACCGGAGTCCGACGACTCCGCAGCCGGCAAAGGCGATGTCAATAGTGAAATGAACGAGGCCCGCCGACAGGCGATGCGCGATCTTCTTTACCGCAAGGACAGTTGAGACCGGTCGTTCTCGATAGAGCAATTGTTTTCGGCACCAAAGTGCTTCCGAGGAAACGTCGATGACTCGTTCCGGGCTGGCGCGGCTGGTTCTCATCGTTGTCACCGTTGTCGCCGGGACCCTCCCAGTCTTCGCGCAGGACGCAGAGCACTCTGACCTGCACGTTGAACTGCGCTCCGCGACCGGCTCCAATCGCTTCCAGATCGGCGAGGTGATTCAGCTCGAAGCCGTTCTCTCCAGCAGCAATCCCACCCGCTACCTCGCGCCCTGTGCGCTCTTTCGCGAATCCAATTTCGGATTTCCCCAATGCCGCTTTTTCAGTCAATGGTCCTTCACTATCACGCATGATGGCGGATGGGTGGATCTGAGTAAAGAGTTCCCCTCCGGCCCCGTTACCAGCGGCGGGCCGTCGTTT
>JBAWAI010000239.1:0-3491 GCA_049589215.1 Terriglobales bacterium
TCATTGTGCGCTTCCGCTTTAGTTTGCCTCGGCGCGCGTGCCAACCAGAATGACCGTGGCGTCGTCCCGGAATCTGGCTCCGCTTACGAACTTCCGCACATCCGAGAGCAGGCTATCGGGAGAGAAATCTGGCGATTGAACATGGGCCAGAAGACGCTCTGCGCCGTATTCTTCGCCGGATTCCAGTTCGGCTTCGGTTATGCCATCGGAATAGAAGGCGACTCTTGAGCCGTGGTTCAGAGAGATTTCGGTCTCCGAGAATTTGGAATCTGCGACGCCGAGGGGCAAGCCTTGCTCGCTTTGGATCCAGCGATGACCCGTGGGTTCGACGAGGAGCGGAGGCAGATGTCCGGCGTTGGCGAGCTTCAGCGTGCGCTTGGCAGGATCGAGCTCCGAATAGACCATGGTGACGAAGCGGCCGTCGGGGAAGTCCTGAAGCAGCATGTTGTTGAGGCGTGTCAGAACCTCGCCGGGACCGGCACTGATGGGCGCGAGTGAACGCAGCATGCCGCGGGTGGTCGACATCAGCAGAGCGGCGGCGGTTCCTTTGCCGGAGACGTCGGCGAGGACCAATCCCCAGCGGTTGTCGGGGAGCGGGATGTAGTCGTACCAGTCGCCCCCGACGGCGCCCGCGGGAATCGAAAGGCCGGAGACGTAGAAACCGGGAATGAGCGGAGATGTGCGAGGCAGGAGTGCCTGCTGAATGGAGCGCGCCTCTTCGGCTTCGCGCGTCATCTGCTCGCGGCGCTTGTGTTCGTCGTGGAAGCGGCGGGCATTTTGAACTGCCACCGCGACGTGGGAACACAATCCCTGAAACAGACGCAGTTGCGTGGAGCAGAAGGCGTCGGGCTCGTGATGCGAAGCGGTGAAAACGCCGACCAGTTCGCCATCGAGTTCAAGAGGGATGGCGACTTCGGAGCGGGTTTTTGGCTCGCAGGCGATGTAATACGGATCGACGGAGACGTCTGGCGCATAGTGCATGCGGCGAGTGGCGGCGACATGGCCGGACATGCCCTCTTGCCCAATCTTGAGGCGATGGCCCTTGCGGTGGAAGGTGCATCCGCGAACGCCTTTGAGGACGAGTTCGTTGCCCTTGGGATCGTGCACGTAGAGGTTGATCTCGACGCAATCGAGAGAATCGGAGACCTCGGTTACTACGCGATCGATGATTTCGTCGAGATTGAGAGTCGAGGTGATGCGCTGGGCGGATTTCTGAAGGCGAATCAATTCGTCAATCCGGTTGGCGGAAGTGTCGATCATGGGCTGGCTGGGAAGGTCGATTTGCGGACGGGGCATGGTGGCCATGATGATCTCCTTGGCTGGATCGAGAGCCTAGCAGGCGGTGATTTGGTGCCCTAGAAAACTCAGAACCACAGGACACGGAGTGACACTGAGGGCACCAAAAACCTAATCCGACGCTCAATAATCAGATTGCCGGGATCAGGGGTGGGATTCTCTTTTTGTTCGTCCGGAAGGCGCTGATTTCAGGCGCTTAATTTCTTCGAAACGCTCGCGGATTCTTTTTTCCACACCTTCGCTGGTGGGGTGGTAATAGGTGCGATTTTGCAGGCTGTCGGGGAGACATTGCATGTCAGCGACTTTGTCTTGTCTATCGTGGGCATACTCGTAGCCTTTGCCATAGCCGAGGCCTTTCATGAGGCTGGTGGGCGCGTTGCGGAGGTGCAGCGGCACGGGTTCGGCGGCGGTTTGCTCGACGTCGTGCAAGACCTCTCCGTAGGCGGTGTAGAGGGCATTTGATTTGGGCGCGGCGCAGAGATAGACGACGGCCTGCGCTAGGGCGAGATTGCCCTCGGGCATGCCGATGAAGTCGACGGCATCGCGGGCGGCCATGCAAAGGGCGAGAGCGTTTGGTTCGGCGAGGCCGATGTCTTCGACCGCCATGCGAACGACGCGGCGCGCGATGTAAAGCGGATCCTCTCCGGCTTCGAGCATGCGGCCGAGCCAGTAGAGAGCGGCGTCAGGGTCGCTGTTGCGAACGGATTTGTGGAGGGCGGAGATGAGGTTGTAATGCTCTTCGCCCGATTTGTCGTAAAGGAGAACGCGCTTCTGGAGGGCTTCGTGGACGATGGCGTCGGTGATGGCGGGAGACGCGGCGGGCCGCGACTCTACGGCGGATGTGGAGTCGGGATCGGGAATCGGCTGGGATTCGGATGATGGCGTTGCCCCGACTAACGAGGCGGCCACCTCGAGGGCGTTGTAGGCGCTGCGCGCGTCTCCGCTGGAGTAGGCGGCAATTTTGGCGAGGGCTTCGTGAACCGCTGTGAGATTTAACTTGCCCAGGCCTCGTTCGCTGTCCGCGAGGGCGCGTTGGAGCAGGGTGATGATTTGCTCCTCGGTGAGCTGCTTGAGCACGTAGACGCGGCAGCGCGAGAGCAATGCGCCGTTGATTTCGAAGGAAGGATTTTCCGTAGTCGCGCCGATCAGGCGGATGTTGCCTTTCTCGACATGCGGCAGGAAGGCATCTTGCTGCGCTTTGTTGAAGCGATGAATTTCGTCGACGAAGACGATGGTGCGGGTGCCGTACTGGCGGGCGCGCTCGGCGTCAGCCATGACCTGCTTGATTTCCTTGATGCCCGCGAGCACGGCCGAGAATTCGATGAACTCGGCTTTGGTGATGCCGGCAATGATTTTTGCGAGCGTAGTTTTGCCGGTTCCGGGAGGGCCCCAGAAGATCATGGAGGCGGGATCGTCGCGCTCGATCTGGACGCGGAGCGGTTTGCCGGGTCCGACGAGGTGCTCCTGGCCGACGAATTCGTCAAGCGTGCGCGGGCGCATGCGGTCGGCGAGCGGACGAGCGCCGGGGGCGGAGGCACTGTCGGGGTTCGGGATGGAAAAGAGGCTCATGGGGCGATTTTGTAATTTTGTAATTGAGAGATTTGGAACCCAAGCCGTTTTTCTTGTTCGAGCGCCAAATTACTCGATCACAAAACTGGGTGACCACACAATCATTTGATCACCGAAATTACCGATTTGGTTTCCGCTGCCTTGCCGCTTCGTACATGATTATGCTGGCTGCTACTCCGGCGTTTAGCGATTCGACTGGCTCGGATTGCGGGATCACCAGCGTCTCATCCATCTGATGCAGGATTTCTCTAGGCAGACCCGCGCCTTCGTTGCCGATGAAAATTGCGATCGGGGGATTCCAGTTAGCTTCGGCCGGCGGAGTGCCTTTGTGCGAGGATGTAGCCAGCAGACGGATGCCTTTTGCGCGCAGAAGCTGAATTAGTTCGGTAGATGTGATTTTGGCGAGCGGGAGGCGAAAGATTGAGCCGGCCGAGCCTCGCAATACTTTTGAGTTATAGGGACTGACGGTTCCTTCGGTAAGGAAAATTCCGGCTGCGGCGAAGGCTTCGGCGGAACGCATGATGGTGCCGAGATTGCCGGGGTCCTGTAATCCTGAGACGACCACGAGCGGGCCGTTGTTTACACGTTCGAGCAACTGCTGGGCAGAGAACGATGGCAGCTTGACG
>JBAWAI010000240.1:0-37340 GCA_049589215.1 Terriglobales bacterium
TCCCCGCGCTCTTTGTGATTTACTTTGCCTGGAAACGACAATGGCGCGCCGCCTTCGGTCTCGCGGTTGGCCTCATCGGAGCCATGGCCGCTTCGCTTTACCTCTTCGGAAAATCCGCCTGCCTGCTTTATGTCCGCCAGGTTCTGCCGGCCGGCCTGCGAGGCGAAACCCTCGACCCTTACAACCCCGCCTGGAATTCGTGGACCGCCCTCGTTTGGCGTCTCTTCATCGCTGAACCGGAACTCAACCCATCGCCGGTCGCACACTTGCCATGGCTTTATGCGTTTCTCCAGCCGTTCATTCACGCCGTCATCTTCGTCGTCTTCATGTGGGCCATCGGCTCCAAAAAGCGCAACGACGAAAGAACAAAAATCGAATGGGCGACTTTTCTTTTTCTATTGTTGTTCCTGTCTTCACAACCAGGCTCTTATCATTTCGTTGCCCTGATACTGACCGCCGCCCTGATTGTCGACTACTTGCTCGCTCACGAGCGTTTCGTCCACGCTGGCATCGCAGTCGCCCTGTATGCCCTGATCGGCGCTCCCATGCTTCGATTGCCTTGGCCCTCAATATCGGCGACAGGCTGGCAGAACCTCTTGTTTTTTCCGAGACTGGCCTGGATGACCGCGTTCGCCGCCGTGCTGTTGTGGATGCTAATTCCGCGATCGACGCGGTCCTTGAGCGCATGCTTCCATGCCAAACCCGCTGTCATTGCTGCATCGACCCTGATCGTAATCACCGCCGCCGGCTTCATATCAAACCAACGGCACCTCCGCGGCCAGTTTGAGAATTACAACTCCCGCATCGCCGTCACGCCCGGAGGCCTGTTGGCGTCTGATCCAGCTCTCACTTCAACCGGAATTCTGTTTACCAGCATGACTCCGACCGGATACACGATTCGCCGCGAGCAAAATGGCGAACGCGAAAACCTGCCTGGCCTCGATGGCGATTGGTTTCATCCGACCGCAGCCGGCGACTCGAACTCGATTTGGGCGGAACAATCGACGTTGAAGGGTTCACGCATTGTTCGTTTCACCTTGGGCGCGACAGGATCACAAAGCCCCCTCACAACTAATGCCGTCGAAGCCGAGAATGCCGGGCAACCGGCCGTGTCACGCGACGGACAACTTCTTGCCTTCTTGCGGCCAGTGCAAGGGCGCAACAGCTTGTGGGTTCAGAAAATCACACCCACATCCTCCACCCCCGAAGGAAGCGGCTCAGCCCAACCAACAGAAATTGCCGGCGAAGAGTACGACGTTCGCGAAGCCACTTTTCTTCCCGACCATCGCCTGATCTTCAGCGCTAAACGAAACGACCGGCTCCGTCTTTTCGTCGCGAGTCAGTCCGACAAAGTAGAAATAGAGGAACTGAACGAGCCCGCATGCAGCGCGCGTTATCCGGCAATCTCACCCGATGGCCGATGGATTGCATTTAGCTGCGAGGAGGGATCCGCGACGCAGATCCACGTGGCCGATCTCAATGGCACCCGAGGGCTCGGCAAAAAGGACATGCAACTAACCTCCGCCGATTGCAATTCGATAAGTCCCGCGTGGACGTCCGACTCCAAAAAACTCGTCTACGCCACCGACTGCGGCCGCGGACTTGGGCTGACCGCCCTCGTACAAGCAACAGTGTTTCCCTGAACGATCGCTGCGATGAATTTCAACACACTCACCTATCGCGCTTATTTTGCAGCCCGCGATCTTCGCATGGCGGCTGTGCTGCGGCGCGCCCCCCGTTTGGCTCGAAGTGTTAAGCGCCTCATCGGACTCATTCTGCCGCAGACTCCGGCCTGGGTTCAAGTGCGTTCCGGTATCTCTCAAGGTATGTGGATGCGTCTGCATCTCCCCGATGAATCCCGTCTCTGGCGCGGTGAGCACGAGGTCGTCGTCCAGAGTGCGATTCTCGCCGCGGTCGGCCCCGGCGCCGTCGTTTACGATATTGGCGCTCATGCCGGCAGCATCGCTCTTGGAGTCGCCCGTCTGGTCGGCCCGTCAGGCAGCGTCATAGCGTTCGAAGCAGATCCCGCCAATGTCTTGAGCTTGCAAGAAAATGCTTTCCGAAACCGGCTGACAACGTCGCTTCGCGTAGTCCATGGAGCTGTCTGGTCCGGCGGCGCGTCCGATATAACCTTCCGGCGCAGCGGAGTGCGCAGGTCGCACGGCGGCGTGGAAACTGCCTCGCAACATCCCGTGCTCGGCACCGGAGAACTGATCAATGTTCCCGCCGTTACGCTCGACGATTTCATCTCCAGCGGCGGCCCTACTCCTCAACTCGTGAAAGTCGACGTGGAGGGTGGCGAATACGAGGTTCTCTGTGGAGCAAGCAGTCTCTTCACGAAGAGCCGCCCGCTTCTCATCGCCGAAGTCCATCACCCAAAGGCTGACGAACAGATTCGTGCCTGGCTGGTCGACCACAGATACGCAGCAAAGTGGATGATCCCAGCCGAGCGGTTTCCATGCTGCCTCTTCGCGTGGCCGGAGGAATTTGACGGAACGACGTGGATGTCGAAGTTCGCAATCGACGAGTGACATGAACTGAGCGTCGTGGCACACCTCCGCTTGCTCCCTGCTAGTTGCAGGTCGGCGCAGTCTCCGGTTGCAGCCGTTTCGCGTCCACGCTCGGCTTGGGCAGCTTCACAATGTTTTTCAACTGGCGATTGATCCACAACTCAACCGGAAAACTGTAGAAGTCGTAATTCAAGCGCACGCGCGCTGGGTACGCCGTGAGGTGCTGCACCATCTTGGCAAAGCGCCCATGGCCGTTCGTCGCGATGGGTTCGCGGTCGAACGCAATGCGCAGGTAATCTCGCATGGTCTGCACCCGCTGGTGGTCGCTGCCTTTGAGCCATGGCAAAACGGTATAGCGCGGAAAATAATCCGCCCATCCCTCCAGAGTCTTTGGGGCTTCGATCCCCAGTTGCGCCGCCTGCTGAAAAATCGGCGATCCCGGATAAGGAGTAAAAATATTGGTCCAGAATTCCGCCCCGGGAAACTTCCGACAGATGTCCATCATAAAGTTCACGGTCTCGCGCCGCTCTTTCGGTCCCTCCCCCGGAAAACCAAAAATAATATTGAAAGATGGGATCACGCCAGCTTCTATGCACCTCTGCGTCGATTCATAGATGTCCCCAAGTACCTGGAAATCTTTGTTCATCATCTTCATTACTGTCGGAGACGCAGTTTCGATTCCCTGGCAGATCTGGTGCAACCCCGAACGCCGCATCAGCGAAAGCTCCTCGATACTCAAACGCGCCGTCAGATTGGTCGTCGCCTGAATGCTCCACTTGAAATTCGCTCCAGCCCGAACCAGCCCCTCCGCGATCTTCAGCGACCGGTCGAGATCGACAAGAAAGTTGTCGTCCGCCATCCACAGCAATTCGAGCCGGTAACGCCGCGTCAATTCGATCGTCTCCTCGACAACTTGCTCCACCGGCAGCGCATTCCACTTGCGTCCGTAGACTCCCGCATTCGTGCAATAGGCGCAATTGAATGGACACGCAAGGCTCGAAACGTACATCGCCCAGCGCCGTCCGCAAATTTTTTCATAGGCATCGAAATCCGCCAGTTGATAAGCCTTGGCTGGCATCTGGTCCAGCCTCTTCAGCGGACGCTCCGGCGTGAATTGAAGCTTACCGTCGACTTTGAATCCGATACCGAGCACATCCGCGAGCGATGCATCGTCCCGCAACCGCTCCGCCACCGCCAGCATGCTCTCTTCGCCCTGCGCGCGCACCACAATATCCACATACGGCGCTTCCAGTGTCTGATTCGGCAGCAGCGACGGATGCCATCCTCCCAGAATGATCGGAAAATCCGGATCCCATTTCTTGATCGCTTTCGCTACTTCAACCGTCTCCCGGATCATCGGCCCGGTGACCAGCGAAATGCCCAGGCAGAGCGCATCTTTTATTTCCTCCATGATCCGCTTCTTGTAATCGGGTGCGATCGATGCATCCACAATGCAGATTTCGTACCCCGCCTCAATCAGCGGAGTTGAGATGGCAAGAATGCCAAGCGGTGCGGTTGCCTCAATGCTGGAGAATGAGGCCACGAAAAACACGATCTTCTTCGACGATTTCACTGCAGTGCCTTTCGACGCGGGTCAGCCTCAAAATCTATCAAGCGGCAGCCTGCCACTTGTCTCGAAAATGTCAACAATCTGCAAATTCAACCCGCATGCGTCCAAAAATCAGGCTCGCGAAAGACGTCACTTTGGTTCCAGCAATTGAGCCAAAGCATGCCAGGACCGTGGACGCGTGGGCTCGGCGTTAAATAGCGCCCATCCCAAAGCAGCGCAATAGACAATTCCTGAACTCGCGATTTGCAGAAAGACCCCGGCGTACCTGTGCACGGGAAACTCTTCGCGCACAAACCAGAGCCAGGCGGCCTGCAATGCGCCCAGCACCAGGGGCAAAAGATACGCTCGCCGCAAAAACGTCTTCAGCGGAATATCAAGGATGCGGCAGAGGTGTCGCGGCAGAAAAAATAGGCTCGTGCAGGTCAATGGAATCGCCGTTCCCCAAGCCACGCCGATGATGCCGAATCGCCGCGCCAGCAGCACGCTTAAAAGCAGATTCACTCCCCCCTCCAGCAGCAACACTGAAGCGAGCACACGATGTTGCTCCATCCCCAGCAGAACTCTGATCGAAGTCGATTGAGCGAGATACAGAGTCCGCGGAACGATCAAAAGAATCAGGATCGAATAACTGTCAACGTATCGCGCGCCTACCCATGCCTCAATGATCGACTTGCCCAGCACCACCAGCGCAATGCACAGGGGAAAGATGATGAAGGCGCTGGCGCGATTCCCGGCCACCAGCGTGCGCCGCAGTCGACCCAAATCTCCCGCCGCATGGAACTGGCTCGACATGGGCGTAAAGACTTGCGCCATGCTTCGCACCGCATAGCTTGAATATTCAACAAGCCTCGCCGCCACGGAGAAAGATGCAATGGCGGATGCCGAAACAAACGCTCCAATCACCATCGCGTCCGACTGGAACCGCAACTTTTCCGCGACTAGGATCAAGAAGGCAAACAGTCCATAGCCCGCCATCCCACGAAAAGCCCTCCATTCGACACATTGCATGCTGAGGTGCACCGGTAACGCATAAAGGCCCATGCACGTAATGATCACATTCCCGAAAATACTCATCGCCACCGTGATCATGCCGATCGCCAGCAACCCTCCGCCGCCCGTCAGCGCGGTCACGATCAGAACGGCGCGCAATAGCGTGATTCCAATTTGGCTCAGTTGGAGCCAGGAAAACCTTTGCATCCCTTCGAGCGCTCCCGAAAACACACTCAGAGGAAAAGTTATTGCGATGCACACACCCGAGAGCAGGAACAGGATCCGAGTCGGCCCGAGCAACGTTGGAGTGATTTTGAACAGTAAGTGCAACTCAAAGAATCCTGCGATCGTCCCCAGCAAAACGACCGCGCCCACCGCCGAATAAACCGCCATACTCGTGCTCAGATAGCGCGCGAGTTGGTCGGCATCATTCGTAGCGATGAACTTCGCCGTGTACTTCACGATCGAGGATCGAATTCCAAAATCCAGAAGCCCGAAATAACCGGTGAGCGCAAACACCAGAACCCACAAGCCAAACGCCTCGTCGCCGAGTCTGTGAAGAATAAATGGCGAGAGGAAAAAACCAGTCAGCGCATGGACCAGCAGACCCAGCCAGGTGGCGCTGACGTTTTTCACGGCTTGCACCCTCAGGCTCATGAAGGTCCTTCAGTTCGCCGCCCTGAAATTGAAGTCGAGAGAACTTCCCGAACCCGCCCGTCCAACGAAGATGCACCAGCCCGCACCCGCCCCCGATTCAGCCAGAGCCAGCGGGGAATTGCGCAAACGTATCGCGCTCCCGCCAGCGCGTGAAACGCGGCGCGCCGAACCAGCATCTGTCGTTTCCACCAAACTGCGTTCAGAGCCAATGACGGCTCTTCCCTTATGGCATGAGCGATGCGCTTAAGGCGCGACGCTGCCGCATGATTCTGTTCCGAAGATGTCGCCGCGGCAGTCGCGCCCACATATTGCTGACGAAGAAATAGAGCGAGCTTCGACCGCGGAAGCCACCTGAACTCGTACACTGGCAATTCGCAAAGCGCCCAGTACCGCGCGTAATGATCAATCCAGGTGCGAACTCCAGGACGAATCTCCGCACCCCATCGTTGAACTACCGGCGGAAGAGGGCTCGCAAAAAGTCGCGCCGCAAGTTCCGAAATAACCACAATAAATTCTCGCAACACTGCGCTGTCGCCCGCGCGCTCCTCAATTCCACTCCATAACTCCATGTCGCCCGCCCGTCGGTTCAAAAAGTACGCGATCTCGTACAGGCACGACATCCGCATCCAGAGCGTAAAAAGATGGTGGCACGCGTGTACGACCTGCAGGAGAAACGCATCCTCAACTGCCAGGGCCGGAAACGTCAAGCCGTTCCAGTGCTGAACCCTGGCTCGTCTCACCGAAAACAAATTTGAAATTGACGGCACTCCGTGCATGCCGCTGTCCCAGATATCCAGATGCAACTCAACCGCGTGCAACTCAACCGCACGCTGCGCTCGTGAAGGGCGTCTGCTGCCGCTGTACAACTGCTCTCCGTCGGGAATGACGTAAATCGCTTCCCTGCTGGAACGAGACTGCTTTGCGACATATCCCGCGTCGGTCAGCACGCGCAACGCGTCCGCCGGGAATTCGCCCTCAACCAGATAATCGAGGTCGCCCTGATGCCGAAGCGTCGCATCCGGGCAGAATTCAGGAACCACCGAAAATCCCTTTACAACCCCGTATTGAACGCCCGCCTCACTGAACCTGCGATTCAGAAAAGCGAACTGCCGCGACATCGCCTCAACGCGGTCCTGATTGCCCGCGAAATTTTGCATCAGGCGAGACAGCACCCATGCCGGGACCGCATCCGTCGCATTTGTCTCTCTGAGCTTGTGCAGGAAGTAAAAAGCCAGGCCCGATCCGTCCAGCCATTGCAGCACCTGATTCCACTTCCGCGGCCTCAACTCCTCCAGCGCCTTGAGACGGCCTCGGCCATCACCGGAAAAATCCAGGAATGCGACAATATCTTCCCCCGGAAGCCGCTTCACCGCTCGAGCTCCGCCAGTCTACGAAACTGGCAAACAAAAACGGCCGGCACTCGGCAGGCTTCGGTGAAGGAATGCAATTTACCCGCCCGCGCAAACACGGGCTCTTCCGGTTCTCCCAGCCAAAGTGAAACTTGCCTGCCCCACTCGAACCCGTTTGCGCAAAACTCCCGCACAATTTCCGCCACCGAACGGGGCCGCATTTCAATTTGAACTGCCGTGCCATCATTTCGAAAGCCCGTTCGCCATCCCAGGGCATAAGCCTCGGGATGCAGATCGCTGACAAAGACCTCGGCGCCACCCCGCATCACCCGCGCGAGCTCGCGCACCATCGCTCCCAATTTTTCAATATGTCCCAAAGCAAACGAACAGATCGCCACATCAAACACTGCGTCCGGAAATGGAAGTTTCTCGCAGTCGCCTTCAACCAGCCGCTGTCTGATTGCACTTTTGTTTCTCGCGACCCGCAGCATGGCTGCCGAGCGATCAATTCCCACGCCTGTCGCGCAACCGAGCGCCACAACTTTTTCGAGCCACCTTCCCGTTCCACAAGCCACGTCAAAAACCGACTTGCTTTTCACGTCCGTAAGCATGGGCAACAGATAACGCTCTTCCCGCGCCAGCAGCGGATTCGGCACATCGTCATACACCGGCGCCCAGCGCTCGTAACCTTCAGCCGCCGAAACGGAACAAGAATCATCCACGGCAAAAAGCTTCCCCCCGCTGCGCGCTTGCAAATCCAGCCCGGCATTTAAAGTGCTGCTCACAGGCTCTCC
The DNA here is from genome assembly GCA_049589215.1 of Terriglobales bacterium. Lineage (GTDB taxonomy): Bacteria > Acidobacteriota > Terriglobia > Terriglobales > Acidobacteriaceae > Acidiflorens. The sequence goes on from JBAWAI010000240.1 coordinate 7,871, forward strand.
GCCTTGGGCTTTCGCAGTTCGATCACTTGCTGCATCCATTTCAACTCGAAGGGCGTGCCATACACACCCAGTCGATAGCGCCAACTGCTCAGCGCCTTCAACGCCAATCGCCCCCAACTGGGCAGCCGTATGTCCTGCACTGTCGGCCACCTCGATGACACAACCAGTTCAAAGTTGTCGATCAATTGCTTCGTGGTCGGCCTCAGCCACGGCGTCTGCGGATCTTTCTGAGTTGCAAAGCGCTGCCAGTGCTCCGTCGCCCATTCATCGGGAGTCGTTGGGAACTGCATCTGATCTTCGACATCCCCGTACATGCGATTCCGTTGCGGCACCGGTGTGTAGTGCTCAACAATGATCTCCGACTCCGGATTCAGCCTCTTCAACCGCCGAATAAACGCGATGCAGTCGCGCGTGTCGCCTTCCGGGTCTTTCGGGTTTCCAAAAATGATCGAGAATTCCGGGATGATCCCAAATTGCCGTATGCGCGAAGCCAGCGCCAAGGTATCCTCCGCGCGGAGATCTTTGTTCATCTCTTTCAGGACCTCGTTCGATCCCGATTCCGCTCCAAAGAAAATCATCGTGCAACCCGCACGCCGCAACGCTTCCAGCGTCGCGTCCGAATATTTCATCAGGATGTCGGCTCGCCCCTCGCACCACCAGCGCAGATTGAGCGGCACCATCCTGTCCGCCAGTTCGCGCGTGTGATCCTCGCGTAGAAAAAAATTGTTATCGTAGAACTGCACCGCATCGGCGCCGTAAGTCTCCACCAGATGCCGCAACACGCCCGCGGTACGCGCTGGAGACTCCATTTTTTGCCGGCTGCCCGAAAAACCAACTACGCCACAGAAATTGCAACGGTAGGGGCAACCAAGGCTGGCCTGGTGAACTGCCGTGCGCCGCCCCAGAAAAGTCGGCAGAAGATACCTCTCTGCCGGAATCCGGTGATACGGATAAGTTGGAAAATCGTCGAGGCCCTTCATCGGACGCTCGGGGTTGTGTCGCACCATCCCATCGGCGGCTTTATAAGAGAGCCCAGGAACATCCTTGAAGTCGCGCTCGCCGCGGATAGCTTCGATCAACTCCAGCAGAGTCTGTTCCCCTTGGCCTCGCACCGCGTAGTCCACATAGCCCGCATTGAGCGCAGCCGCCGTGTAATTGGTGGCAAAATAACCACCCCAGACGATCGGCAAGTTCGGAAACCTCGAACGAATCTCGCGGCAACTCGCCACCGCCCCGACCGTCTGCGGGCCCGGCATAACCGTCACCGCCAGCAATTCCACCGGACGTTCCTTAATAATCGCAACAAGACTTTCCGTGGGATGCGGATCGAGGTTGCCATCGACGATGGCGTATTCCTCTCTGCCCTCCACCACCGCCGCGATCGCAAGTATCGACAGCGGAAAACGGCGATTGCGTGGCCGCGTCGCCTTCGGATTGTAGAAAAGGATCATTGGCACGATCCCGCTGGCATTTGAAGAGCAGACACAAGTGTCCCGCCTTGACCGACCAGCGTTACTGATAAACCTGTGGCAGGTAAACGTATCAATCACGCCCCGGTGATTTGTCTCGATTTTGTCAACATTCTGCAATTTTCAATCGAGCGTCATCATGGATCGGCGCGGCTTTTCCGCGATCCGCAGCGCCTTCTCAGGCGCAGCTAAAGTGACACACATTTGACAATCCCATGACAAACCGCCCGGCTCCGCCAACCTAGAGTTCTATAGCCGAAATTTTCACTGGCGAAAGATTTTGTCCGCGACGAAAAAAGTCGTGCTGTTCTACCCGCCCTATGACGGGCCTCCTCTCGGTGCGCCCCTGTCTCTGCTGTGTCTCGCGTCTCCCCTGTTGCAGGCTGGCTTCGAAGTCAAGCTCATCGACAACCTGATTTTTCCTGACTACGAACGAGCGATTCTGCGCGAAGCCGAAGACGCTCTTCTATTGGGGATTTCCGTGCTCACGGGCCCGCACATTGGAGCGGCCGTACGAATCTCCAAAGCCTTCAGGAAGCAAAACACCAGCACGCCAATTGTGTTTGGAGGCTGGCATGCCAGTCTGGCCACTCATCAGACACTGCAAGAGCCTTACGTCGATGCCATCGTAAGAGGCCAGGGCGAACTGACGCTGCTCGAACTTGCTCAACGCTTGGCAGCAGGGCAAGATCTCCACGGAGTCCGCGGCCTCTCATTCAAGGATCGCGACGGCAAAATCATTCACGAGCCCGAGCGTCCGGTGGCCGACATCAATTCTCTTCCGGCGCCCGCCTATCATCTCGCCGATCCCGGCATTTACGCGGCCGCGTCGGGCACGCGGCAGCTCGCCTACACCAGCAGTGTCGGTTGCCCCTACCAATGCAACTATTGCACCGACCAGGTGTTCTATAAGCGCCGCTTCAATGCCTATCGCGTAGATCGCGTCGTCAACGACCTTTGTGAACTCGTGCCGCGCTACAACATCGAACACGTTCCTTTCTTTGACTCCAATTTCCTGGTCGATCGAAAACGCGCCGTTGCCATCGCCCGCGGAATTGTTGCCAGCGGAACCAAATTCCAATGGGACTTCCAGACCTCCACCGATTTCCTCGCGCTCATGAGCGATGACGAAGTTCAGTCGCTCGCAGAAAGCGGAGTGCACCACATCGGCTTCGGCACCGAATCCGGCTCTCAGGAAGTGCTCGCTTTAATGAACAAGCGCTTCCAGCATATCGAGCAGATGGTAGAGACGGCCCGCAAAACGAACCGGGCCGGTATTCACATCGTCTTTAACATCATCCTCGGCTATCCCGGCGAAACCGAGGCGCAACGAGAACAGACCTTCCGCGTGATGAGCGATATCGCGAAGGAATACTCCAACGTCAGTTTCTCGCCCAACATTTTTACTCCGTATCCCGGAATTCCAATCTGGCCGCAACTAAAGGAAATGGGCGTCCGCGAGCCCCAGTCTCTCGAAGAATGGGAGACACTGGCACTCGGCGCGAACGTTCTCCCCTGGCTTCGAGGCGAGGAGCTGCGGCGCCTGCAACGTAGTCTGGAGTACTTCCTCCTCAACAACCAGATTCGCAAGATGACAAGCAAGATGAGCGCGAGGATTCCCTGGGCGAGGCGCAGCGTGCGGCGGATTCTCGGCGCCCCGGTCCGTTGGCGTATCGGCAAAAGCCGTTACTCGTTTCCGTGGGAACTGTACTTATCACGCGCGGTGGAAAAAGTTGTGACGCGGCGTTCGCTCTTGACCGGGCAACCGCTGGCCGATCGCACCCAGGAAGTGTGTTGATGGATCGTGGCGGAGCCAAAGGAGAGTTAAAAGGAGAGTTAAAAGGAAAGCAAAATGGCTGATGTCCTGCTAACCCATTCTTATCATCTTTATTACGACCGCAAACAAATGCGGAAGATGCAGCCCTATCCCCCGCTCGGGACGCTCTATGCCGCCGCGCTTCTGCGCAGCCAGGGCTTGGCAGTCGCGGTCTTTGACACCACGCTGAACGATCCGGAAGAAGCATTTGAAGCCGCTCTCCGCGAGCATCGTCCGAAAATTGTGGTCGTCTTCGAAGACAATTTCAACTTCCTCTCCAAAATGTGCCTCACTCGAATGCGTGAAGTCGCCTACCACATTCTTGAAACGTCCCGCCACGCTGGAGCCACTGTTCTGGCCAACGGCTCCGACGCTTCCGACCACACGTTTGATTATCTGCAAAGAGGTTTTCGCTGTGTGCTGCTCGGCGAGGCGGAGTGGACGCTGCTGGAAGTGGTCTCCCATCTCTTGAAGGGAGACGACAGCGCGCTGGAAAATGTCCCCGGCCTGGCATATCTCCACAAAGACACCGGCAATGTCGTAAGAACGGTGTCGCGCGGTCTCATGCGCAATCTCGATAACTTGCCGTTTCCCTCCCGTGACCTCATCGACATCAATCAGTATCGCAGCGCGTGGAAAGAGGCCCATGGATTCTTTTCCTTGAACATCGTGGCCAGTCGCGGATGCCCCTATCGCTGCAACTGGTGCGCCAAGCCCATCTATGGCGATTCGTTCTCGGTGCGCTCCGCTGCCGAGGTCGCAGCCGAAATGCAACAGCTCAAAACCGAGTTCGGCGCCGATCATCTCTGGTTCGCCGACGACATCTTTGGTTTGCGACCCCGGTGGGTCCGCGAACTCGCCCACGCGGTCGAAGACTTGACCGCCGCGATTCCGTTCAAGATGCAATCGCGCGTCGATCTGATGACGCCCGACAATGTATCCATGCTGCGTCGCACCGGCTGCGCCGAAGTGTGGATGGGCGCGGAATCCGGTTCTCAAAAAATCCTCGACGCCATGGACAAGGGGACGCGAGTCGATCAGATCATCGAGGCTCGCGAAAATCTTCAACAGGAAGGAATTCGTGCCTGCTACTTCCTGCAATTCGGCTACCCCGGTGAAACCTGGCAAGACATTCAGGATACGATTCATCTCGTTCGCGATACGCGCCCCGATGACATCGGCGTTTCCGTCTCCTATCCGTTGCCGGGCACCAGGTTCTTCGATCGTGTCCACGCCCAACTCGGAGAAAAAACCAACTGGTCCGACAGTGAAGATTTGTCCATGATGTTTCAGGGCGCTTACACCAATGAGTTCTACCGCGCTCTGCATGACGCGCTTCACGCCCAGGTGGATCGCGCGAATTCGAATTCCCTCAATTCCCTTTCTACCCAGGCCGCACAAAACTTGCACGGCCGCGACGAGCCCGATGAACTCTGGAGCCGCCTCATGGACTTGGAAAAAACCTGCCGCAATCCAAGACCCACGCTTCTCACCAGCGGCGCCGAGTCGAAGCTGGTGCAACTTCAGGCCCGCTCCGACGCGACCGGGTTCGACGAATTCCTCAATGCTCCAGCCAGCTAACCGCCATCATGGACATACTTCTCACTCACGGCTATTTCCTGTACGAGGATCCCAAGGAGCTTCAGATCATGAAGCCCTACCCGCCGCTTGGAATCCTCTACATCTGCTCCCATCTGCGTGAGAAGGGCATAAAAGCTGGGGTATTCGATTCCACCTTTTCGTTGCGGCAGCAGTTGTGGGATGTGCTGCGGCAAGGCCCGCCATCCATTCTCGGCGTCTACGCAAATCTGATGACGCGCTCGACCGTCGTCGAGATTCTGCGGTTCGCGAAAGAATGCGGCTGGCAAACCGTCGTCGGAGGACCCGAACCCGGCGCCTACGTTCACGAATATCTCGCTGCCGGAGCTGATGTGGTCGTAATCGGCGAAGGCGAAATCACGCTCGAAGAATTGATACCCGCGCTGAAATCCCGCGCCCTCGACAACCTGCCACGGATCGACGGGATCGCGTTTCTGGCGCCCGACGGTTCAGTCGTACGCAACAAACCGCGCGCACAAATTAAAGACATTGACGCTCAGCCCTGGCCCGCGCGCGATTCCATCGACATGGCCCGTTATGTCGAAGTCTGGCGCCATCATCACGGCATGGGATCGGTTTCCCTGATTACCGCCCGCGGCTGTCCCTACCACTGCCGGTGGTGCAGCCACGAAGTTTTCGGAAAAACCCATCGCCGCAGAACACCCGCGTCGGTCGCCGAGGAACTCGAGTGGCTGATCAACCGCTACCAGCCACAAATGGCCTGGATGGCCGACGACGTTTTCACCATCCACCACGGCTGGCTGTTTCAATACGCAGCCGAGCTTAAAAGCCGCGGCGTGAAATTGCCCTTCGAATGCATTTCGCGCGCCGACCGTCTCAATTCACAAGTCGTCGCGACCCTCGCCGAGATGGGCTGCTTCCGCGTCTGGATTGGTTCCGAGAGCGGCTCGCAGCGAATCCTCGACGCTATGGAACGTGGCGTGACCGTGGAACAAGTGCAGACCGCCGTCGCGCTCTGTCGATCGGCCGGAATTCAAACCGGGATGTTCCTCATGTGGGGTTACGAGGGCGAAGAGCTATCCGACATCGAAGCCACCGTCGAGCATGTGAAGAAGACAGACCCCGACATTTTTTTCACCACCGTTGCCTATCCCATCAAGGGCACGCCTTACTTTGCAGAAGTTGCCGGCCGCGTGGACAGCCTTAAGCTCTGGAGTGAAAGTTCCGACCGCGACTTCCGCATTCGAAATCGCAAATCGCGCCAGTTTTATAAATTTGCTGACAGGTTGCTGCGCAGCGCTGTGGAACTGAATCGTCTCGAACTGAAGCCAAATGCCGACCACGCGGCTCTTCACGAGTTGCGCGCCGGAATAGCCGAGGCCCGCGCCGGCTTGCACTCGACGTATTCCGAGGTTGAGGCCTGAACCGATGGCCGCCACTTCACATCCCGCGTATCCCGCGCCATTCGACGCCGTCGCCAACCGTTACGACGAGACCTTCACCACATCTCGAATCGGTCAAGCGCAGCGCGCGGCCGTGTCGCGCGAACTCGTCAAAACATTTCGTCCGGGCCACCGGATTCTCGAAGTCGGATGTGGAACCGGCGTCGATGCATGCTTCCTGGCTGACCGTGGAGTTCGCGTTCTCGCCACCGACGCATCATCTCGAATGATCGAAGTGACCGCCCGCAGAATTAAAGAACGCGGACTGCAACAACTCGTGCGCCCGCTCGCCCTCCGCGCGGCCGACATCGCTGGCTTACCCATTCCCGAATCGTTCGACGGAGCATTCTCAAACTTTGGCGCGTTGAATTGCGTCGAAGATTTAGGGCAGCTGGCGCGAGGACTTGCCCGAGCGCTCAAACCCGGCGCGACTGCCCTCTTGTGCTGGATGGGCCCGCACTGCGCATGGGAAATGATCTGGTATCTCGCCCAAGGCAGACGCGGCAAGGCCTTCCGTCGTCTGCGCCGCGGAGGTCTCACCGCCGCCATCTCCGATGGCGCATCCTTGCGCGTGCATTATCCATCGGTCAAATTGCTGGCAAATAAATTCGCGCCCGAATTTCACCTCAAATCGATCAAGGGAATCGGAGTTGCAATCCCGCCCAGTTACGTCGAACCTTGGGCCCGGCGTCATCCATACCTGCTCAACGTTTGTGAGCAATTCGATTCGTGGATGGCAAAGTGCCCCGGCATTCGATTGCTGGGCGATCACGTCCTGGTGAGATTAGAACGCGAGATTGGAACGCAAGATCGGAGCGCACCACCCACCGCAAGCAACAGCGGCCAGCAGTGCGGCCAGCAGCGGAATGACCGATGAGCACTCTCGTATCCATCTCGACGTCCGGCGATTTGGCCACAGCCTCACATGAACTTCACGCTCTGCCCGTGCTCGTTATTTTTCCTCACAACCAGTGCAATTGCCGCTGCGTGATGTGCGACATCTGGCGCATTCGGGAAGCCCAAGAAATAACTCCCGCCGCCATCGAACAGCATCTCGATTCCTTCAGAGACCTGGGCGTGCGCTGGGTCGTGTTTTCGGGCGGCGAGCCGCAACTCAACGAGAAGTGGGCCGGCCTCGCTGAAATGCTTCGTTCGATTGGATGCCGCGTGACCCTGCTGACTGCCGGGTTGCTGCTGCAAGCCCAGTCTCAAACGGTCGCCGCCAGCGTCGATGACGTAATCGTCTCCCTCGATGGCCCGCCTTCGATCCATAACAAAGTTCGTCGCGTAGCTCGCGCCTTCGAACAAATGGCAGAGGGCGTCAGCGCGTTGCGCAACCTTCGTCCAGAGATGGAAATTCGCGCCCGCTGTACCGTACAAAAGGCCAATCACCGTTTCCTGCGCGCGACCGTCCACTCCGCGCAAGACATCGGCCTGACGTCAATTTCCTTCCTCGCCGCCGACCTCACTTCCAGTGCGTTCAACCGACCCGGTGGCTGGCTTCCCGATCGTGCGGACCGCACCGCCTTAACGCCCACTGAAATCGTCGCGCTCGAAGCCGAGATCGAACAACTCATCGTCGAATATCACTCCGATTCGAAACCGAAATTTGTTATCGAATCTCCCCAGAAGTTACGCCGAATCGTCCAACACTTCCGCGCTCACCTCCACGAGGCCGAGCCCATCTCACCCCGCTGCAACGCTCCGTGGGTTTCAGCCGTCATCGAAGCGTCAGGTGACGTTCGCCCGTGCTTTTTTCACCCTGTACAAGGAAATATCCATCGTCAGCCGTTGGCAGACATCCTCAACGGCCCTGCAGCTCTGCAATTCCGCGCACACCTCGACGTCGAAAACAACGCGATCTGCAAGCGATGCGTGTGCTCGCTCTACGTTCCGCCTCCTACTGCTTGAATGCGAAATCCACCGTCTTAGCCTCGCCGCCGCCCACTGTCACTTTCTGTGTCCGCGTCCCGAGCTTTTCCTGCCACGCCGTAATCGTGTAGGTCCCCGGCGGCAAGCCCTTCAATTCGAAGTTGCCGTTCTTGTCGCTCACCGCAAAATAAGGATGTTTGAAAACCGCGATATATCCCCTCATCCATGGATGAACGTTGCACTTCACCGGAATCGCGATCTCCTCGCGTGCAAAGGACTGCTCCAGTGGCATCCCGTGCGGCTGCGTCATATTCCACTCCCGGTTGTTGTTCGGGCTCGGATGAATATTGTGCGTGGTTTCGTCGCTGTTCACCACACTGAGCTTCTGCTTGGCTTGTATCGCGAGCACATGCGGCTTGTACTGGCAGCCTTTTTGCTCCAGCACTGCGGCCTGCTCCGGTGGCTGAAAATCGTGCGACGCTAGTCCATCGGAGACATACACCACCACATTTGCCAGACCGCCATCCGCGCCGACCACCACCTCTTCCGTTGCCGCGGGAGTCGGATGCTGTTTGGCGCAAAGCGGATCCTGCGACATGTCGATGCGCGTACCTTTCGGCGCGGCGCCTTCAAACTTCACCGCTCCCTTCACTGAAGCGGAACCGTCATCCGCCCAGCCTGCTAACGAGAAAAAACACAGCGCCAACGCGGCGCATGGAATAATCGCGAATTTCAATTTCATGGCAATCTCTCTTTCTTCTAGTCCATCAATTTCGCGAAACAGTCGAACTCACTTCCCCGTTGCTTCATCCTTCAACTTCGAGCGACTCTTTTTCGCGCTTAACGATCGGATGTAGTGCACCACGTCCCACCGCTGATCCGCGGTCATCGCGGCTTCAAACGAGGGCATCGGAGTGCCATCGAGCCCGGTAACCAGATCGCGAAACATGTCCTGATTCGTCTGCCCGCACTTGAATCGCGTGCCGCTCGTGAAGTCGAACGGAGTGATGGGATAGCCCTTGCTGTCGGTAAGTGATGCTGCCGAAGGGCCGTGCCCGCGTCCGTCCTTGCCATGGCACGACCAGCAATTCATGCTCTGAAAGAGTTCGGCGCCGCGCCGAACACTCTCCTCAGTAGCAGGCGGCTCCGCCGGAATCGCCACCGGCGCGCCGGGCTTCTCTTCCTGAAACACCTCGGAGAACGTCTTTATATAAGCCACGAGGTCCGCGCGCTCCTGCCGCAGAAGCGGCTTCCATGAAGGCATGCCACTCGCGTGAATGCCGCGGCTGATCGTGTCATAAAGATCGCTGTCCAGGGGCAGGCTGCCGCTCGGCGTCGATCTGCATTTAAACATTGCCTTGGTAAAGTCCCGCGGCTTCGGATCAAGATAAGGTGCGCTCTCGCCTCGCCCATCTCCGTCCGGTCCATGGCAGAAAATGCAGTAGCGCACGTAGAGCGCCTTGCCGCGCTTCGCGCTTCCCGTCAGGTTTCCAATATGGCTTTCCTGCGCGACACCGATCGCGCCCAATATCGAGACCAGAATCGCCACGCCTGCCAACCTTATTATTGTGCGCATCGGATTCCCCTTAGAAATCGAAATCGAAACCCATCAGGAGACTGTTCCGGATGTCGTCTCGGCCAGACAGTGGTGCCGCCCCGGGGTTATTGATGCGCGAAAATTCCTGCGTCCACGCAAAGCCGGCTCGCGGACTCATGATCGGATACCAGCGATAGCCCACCGTCCAGGTATCGAGATTGCCCGCGTTATCTCGAATACTCGGATTTGCCTCCCGCGACATTCGCACCAATTCATATCTTCCAAGCACGATCCACCGCGGCGTCGGATTGTAGTGGCCCTCCACGAACCCGCCGTTCCATGTCGGCCCAACCGCCCCAGCCGGCAGCAATCCAGGCTGGTTCGAAGGCACCGAGTTGCCAAGAAATACGTTGTCTTCCCCGTGCATGTAGAACGTATAGAAATCGAACTTGTTCACATACCAGTGTCCATACGCTCCAATGCGGGAAAAGCTGCGATTCCCTTGTCCCGCTCCAGAAATCGGGTTGCCATCTTTGGTCAGGAAGTAAGTCGGCGATTCACCGAAGTAGCCGTAAGCCCCAACCTCTTGACGCCCGAACCAGTGCGCCTCAAAAGCCTTGTTGAAGTTGGCATACAGGTCATATGCGTTACTGGAGGGTAAGCCTGTTTGGCCATTGCTGTTGGTTACCACCGCGAGCGAATATCGCGTGTAATCGTTGTCCGAATGCCCCTGCAGTTCAACCCCTAGCTGCGTAAAACCTATGCCCTGAAAAAAATTGTCGTCACCGGGCGGAGTGAAAAAATAGTTGTAGTAGAGACCGCCGGTGTTATTGAGCGTCAGCAACCGCTCTTGCGAGAGCGGCTCATCAAGTTCGAACTTGCCCATCTTTACGTTCAGCCAGTGCGATCCCAACAGATTGTCGAAGCGCGCCCATGCCTGTGTTACGGTCACACTGTTGTTTCCGAAATATGGCTGCACAAAGAACGAAATGTTCTTGTAGAGCGTGCCCGCAGTAATCGCATCGACTCCGCTTAGATCGAAGCCAGACGCAGTCACGCTCGACTCGACCAATCCGCTGCCCGGGTTCCCCGGAACGGCGTCCGCCACCTGGCGATTATTGTTTTCGCGGTGCCACATCGGCGTAGTCCGAAACATCACCGGCCAGTACCCGGGATCCTGATAAATAGGAGCATCGCGCTCGTTGCCTAACTGGTATCCGTTGTCCTTAAACGTCTGCCCAAAATTGTTGAGCATTGGCCAAGCCTCGTGGCAAGCGGAACACGGCAATCCAAACTTTCGTGCGAAGGCTGGAATGCCATAGGCCGGCCTCAGCCCCGTCAAAAGAATCCCCAGCGCCATCAACTGCATGCCGATTCTTCTCACCATTTTCGCTCGCATACTTCCCTTCGCCGTTCACACGCCGCCATCACAACGGGCCAGCCGTAGTGGCACAATCCATCTTTTCGAAGTCGAGAGGAATTCCTCGAACTCCGTCAATTTTTCAGGCTCGAAAATCTGACATGTCAGTTCGCAGCAGCCGTCGAATTAAGCTGCCGCAACCTTAGCGCGGACGATCCGATGAACTTGTCACGAAACAGTCACATTCTTGCTAAATCCAATCCCGCGTCACGCTCCGGTGGTGGGCAAACGAGAGTGATCCCTTGTGCGTTGACTTGACCTCAGAATTTGTGCGAGGCGAAAGCTAGAGATCTTATCGAGATAAGCTCGAATCTGGCACTGAGGGCGTTACACAAACATGCCGCCGGCAAGGCCTTTACACGGATCGCCAGTCAGGCGCCAAAGCGCAACCATATCCGCCAGGGGATCCGTCTATATCCATTTGGCCGCAGCGTCCACGCGGTTGGGCCATGGTTACGCTGTACTTTGGACTACGACCTGGCTCTTCCCGCCTCAAGCCTTCGCCTGACTCGTCGATGAACAACACAGCGGATATTACGCGGCAGTGTCATCTCAATGGTAGCGACCGACGGGAAAGACAAAATCAGGCCAGCGCTCGCGGAAAGTTCTGCCGACGCCGCTCGCATTGCAACGCCGACTGGGCTAGCCGCCGGAACGGCCGCGGCTGTGGCTCTTTCGGAACCGCCTCCGGCGCAGTCCGCCAGTACGAATGAGAAGCCGGTTGCCACTCCGCGGCGCAAATTGCAGGTCCTTCTTGTAGAAGATAATCCCACTGACATCGAACTCACCGTGCACGCCTTGCAGCGTGGTGGATTCGATGCCGTCTACGCCGCGGTCCAGACCAAGGAAGAATTCCTCGAACGCCTGCGGCATATCGACTACGAAGTCATCCTCGCCGACTACAACCTCCCCTCCTGGAACGGAATGGAGACAATCGAGGTCCTGCGCGAAGAAGGCCGCGATATCCCGGTAATCGTAGTCTCTGGTTACCTCGGCGAACTGCGTGCCGTCGAGTGCATCAAGCAAGGCGCGGCCGACTACGTTCTCAAGGATCATCTGCTGCGTTTGCCGGACGTGGTCGGGCGCGCTCTGCGCGAAAGAACGCTGCGCGAAGAGCACCGCCGCGATCAGGAAGACCTCGCCCGCTCGAACCGCGACCTCGAACAGTTTGCCTACGTCGCTTCCCACGATTTGCAGGAGCCGCTGCGCATGGTGGCGATCTACACCCAGCTTCTCTCCGAGCGCTATAAGGGGAAGCTCGATGAGAACGCTGACAAGTACATCTATTACGCCGTCGATGGCGCAACCCGCATGCAGATCCTCGTGCAGGATCTGCTCGCCTTCTCGCGCGTCGGCAGCCAGGGCGCCGAGTTTAAGCCAACCGATTGCGCAAAAGCCGTAGAGATTGCATTGCGAAACCTGCAGGCCGCAGTGCAGGAAAGTGGTGCGTGTGTCGAATGCGATCCGCTCCCGCAAGTCGTAGCCGATCCCTCACAGCTCGTGCAACTCTTCCAGAATCTGATCGGAAACGCGCTCAAATTTCGCGGCACCGAACCATCCGTGGTTCGCATCACTGCCGAACCGACCAGGCAGGAGACGGTCTTTTCCGTCAAGGATAACGGCATTGGCATTGCCCCCGAGCATGCCGAACTCGTCTTTGCCATTTTCAAACGCCTGCACTCGCGCGCCGAATATCCCGGCAGCGGCATCGGCTTGGCGATCTGCAAGAAAATCGTCGAAAGGCACGGAGGCAAGATCTGGGTCGAATCCGAACCCGGTCACGGATGCGCCTTCCGGTTTACGCTGCCCGGCGGGAAGGTGGGGGACTTACGCACACCCAAATAAAATCCGCGCCCGAAGTGCTGTTGGTGGATGACAATCCTGCCGACCTCGATTTGACTCATGAGGTCCTGAACAAATCCAGCCGGCGCCTCAGCGTCAACACCGTCGAAGACGGAGCCGAGGCCATCGCCTTTCTGCATCAGCAGGGAAGCTATGCCGGTAAACCTCTCCCCGATCTCATCGTGCTCGATCTCAACCTCCCGCGCAAGCATGGCCGCGAGGTCCTGTCGGAGGTCAAGGCCGATCCCGAATTCGCCCGCATCCCGGTGGTCATCTTCACCAGCTCGCAGGCCAGCTCTGACATCAACTGTAGCTACGACCTGGGCGCAAACTGCTATATGCGAAAGCCCGGAAACCTCTCCGACTTTCGCACCGTCGTGCAGTCCATGGCCGACTTCTGGCTCGGTTCCGCCAGCCTGCCGCACAAGGAGACGCGATGAACGAGCCGGCCAAGCACGTCCTGTTGATCGAAGACAATCCCGGCGACGCCGATCTGATCCGGCTTCGGCTCTTCGAAAGCAAGTACCCCGCCGAGGTCAACCGCGTCGAGCGGCTGGCCGACGGCCTCGCATCGCTCGACTTGAATACGCCCGCTGTCGTGCTGCTCGATTTGAATCTTCCCGATAGCCACGGAGCCGACACCTTTCGCAAAGTTCTCGCCAAGGCGCCCGACGTTCCCGTCGTGATTCTCTCCGGCCAGGACGATGAAGGGCTGGCCATCAAGGCGCTCCATCAGGGCGTGCAGGATTACCTCGTGAAAAGCGATTTCAAACATGGCGAACTCGATCGCGCCATACGCCACGCCGTCGAGCGCCAGGCGCTTCTGCATTCGCTCGAGATCAGCCGCAAACAGCAACTGGAATTCAAAGACCGGTTTCTCTCGCACGTCTCGCACGAACTGCGCACCCCGCTCACCTGCATCCACCAGTTTGTCACCATCCTGATCGACGGTTTGGCGGGTGCGGTCAGTGACGAACAGGGTGAACACCTGCATACCATCCTCCGCAGCGTGAACCAGCTTGGCGCCATGGTGCGCGATCTGCTCGAAGCCACGCGCGCGGATTCCGGAAAAATACGCCTCGAATCGCGCTGCCTTTCGATCACCGAGCCGCTGCGCGGCGCCGGAGCCATGATGCAGGTCGCGGCCCGCGAAAAACGCATCCGCCTCGAGGTCTCGGCCGAGCCCGCGCTCCCGTTCGTCCTCGGCGATTCGGAGCGCATCCTCGAAGTCCTCATCAACCTCGTCGAGAACGCCATTAAATTCACTCCTGAAGACGGCGCGGTCGCAGTGCACGCCTCGCGCATGCAGAGCGATCCCGATTTCGTCTGCATCTCGGTCTCCGACACCGGACCCGGAATCACCCCCGAGTCACGCCATTTGATCTTTGAACGCCTCTACCAGCAGCCAAACGTCGTTGACACCGGCCGCAAGGGTCTCGGCCTCGGCTTGTACATCACCAAAGAGCTCGTCGCCTTGCATGGCGGGCGAATCTGGGTGACGAGCGAGCCGGGGAACGGCGCCACTTTCTGTTTCACCTTGCCGTTGTATGTGCTTTCGAAGCTGCTCTTCCCGCTCATCACGCACGAGAACCGCCTGCGCGACGCCCTCGTTCTGATGAGGCTCGACCTTCGGCCACGCGCCAAAGCGCCTCGCGGAAACTGGAAAGAGACCTGCTCCCGCGCCCTCGCTCTCTTGCAGCGCTGCGTCTACCTCGATAAAGACCTTGTTCTGCCCCCAATGGCGGCGCCTGGCCATGGGCAGTCCTTCTTCGTAGTCGCCTCAACTGACGTCGATCGCGCCGAAATCATGATGGCCCGCGTGCGTGGGCAAATGGAAAAAATGCCCGAGCTGAAAGCCAGCGGCGAGTTCGAGGTCTCGGCCACGGCCGTGCCCTTCACTTCTCCGTCCGGCAAAGAATCGTTCGATGCATTGTCGTTAGACAAACAAGTGGCCGCAGTGGCGGACCGCATAACGGAGATGGTTCGCAACGCTCTGGCCGCGCCCCGGACCACCGAATCGTAATGGTTCGCTCGGCGGCAGCTTAAAAAGCATCGCGGAAAAGAAAGTGTGGCAAAAAACCAGGACTTGAAAAAACAAAGCGTGGCACCAACTAACAAGGAGAATTTATGGCATCGGTCCCAAAAATACTAATCGTGGATGACGACTCCGACCTGAGGCAGGCACTGCGCCTGCGCCTTCGCGCCAACCACTATGACACCGTAAACGCCGTCGATGGCTACTCCGCGATCGCCCAGGCCTACAAAGAGCAGCCCGATCTGATCATTCTCGACCTCGGTCTGCCGGCGGGTGACGGATTTGTCGTGCTCGATCGGCTGCAGAGCGATGACAAACTCTCGACGATTCCCGTCATCGTGCTCACCGCGCGCGATCCGCACAGCACCGAGCAGGCCGTCCTCGATGCAGGCGCCACTTCCTTCTTCCAGAAGCCCGCCGACAACGCGGAGTTGCTGGAAATCATTCGCGCAACGCTGATGCACAATGCCGACGGCGCGCCGCTGCCATGCTGAAACAACACCGCAGCTTAACCGCACTGCGCGGCTGCCCCAACGACCAGCGCCGCGCCAGTGCGGCCGTCGCCACGCAACGCAAGTTAGCACTCTTTAGACCTGGCTCTTCGCCAGTCTTCTGAACAAGGAGGTTTGTCATGTCACCCGAGTTTCCTCCGGCACCACGGCCGTTTTCAAACGGTTGCATCCGCCGTCATCCCCGCATGCCGTTCAGCATTCCCATCACCCTCCATCACCTGAAGACGGGTCTCAGTTGGAAGTCCAGCGGCATGAGCCTCGACCTCAGCGAAGGCGGGTTTGCCGCACTCATGAATGGCAACCTCCGCGAAGGCGAGACCGTGGAGATCGACTTGCTCTTGCCCGAGCGCGCTCTCAAGCTCATCGCCATCGTGCGCTACTCCTCGACCGTTCGCTGCGGGCTCGAGTTCCTGGGCCTGACGTCGGAAGAGCGCGTTCAGATCGCCAACGTCACCGCTCGCCGGCAGATCCCCCGCTCCGCTCACCTCGCCAAAGTGATGGGATGACGACTCGCGGCGCATTCCACGAGCCCAGCTTGCACTTCGACTCGCCGGCGGATATTGCCATCCGCCGCTGGTCGGCAGGCGGAGTTGCGTTCGCCATTCTCCTCACCGCGTTCGGTGGCTTTTTTTCCTGGCGGAGCGCCCGTCAGGCAGCGGAAGATTCCAGTTGGGTGGCGCACACCAATGCGGTCAACGTCGCTCTCGCAGCCACGCTCGCCCATGCCATCGATATTGAAACCGGGGCTCGAGGTTTCAGCGCCACTGGCGATGAGATCTTTCTTCAGCCTTACTTTTCCGGCCAGCATGTCATCCACTCCGATCTCGATACGCTCACCCAGCTCATCGTCGACAGTTCCCAACAGCAGCGGCTCCAGAAATTGAGACCTCAAATTGAAAACGGCCTCACCATCGCGGAAGAACTCGTCGCTGGGCGCCGCCGCACCGCCGCCGTGCCGCCTATAGCAACCTTCGCACGGGGCAAACAAACAATGGACGCGGTTCGCGTCATCATCGACGACATGCGGAATCAGCAGACCAGCCTGCTCGCCCGGCGCGCGCAACGCTCCGAAGCCGCACGCCGCCGCGCTGCCTCCGTCACATTCATCAGCACCGTTGCCGGTATCCTGCTGCTTTTTTGTGCCGGGTTCGTCACCAGCCAACAGATTGGGCAGAGCGCAAAATTGCGCGGACAAGTCCAGGCCTTGAATTCCGACCTCGAGCAGCGCGTCCACGACCGCACCAAAGCCCTTCAGGCCGAGGTCCGTGTACGTCAGAGAGCCGAAGATGCCATGCGCGCCGGCGAGCGCCGCTACCGCCAGTTGTTCGAATGTTCCAGCAACGGCATTTGCTTTAACGAGATGGTGTTCGACGCTGAAGGGCGGCCGGTTGACTTTCGCTGGCTCGACGTCAATCCCAGTTACGAGGTTTTGACGGGTCTCCGCCACGAGCAAGTTAGTGGGCGGTGCGCCTTAGAAATCCTTCCAACTTTGGAGCCTTACTGGCTCGACCTGTTCAACCGCGTCGTCACCACCGGAGAGTCCGCCAGCTTCGAGCAGCTCGCTGCCCCTTTGGGCCGCTTCTATCAGGGCAACGCCTTCCGCACCGAGGCCGGAAAGTTCGCCGTGTCTTTCACCGACGTCACCGAACGCCGGCGCGCGGAAGAGGCGCTGCGGGACAGCGGACAGCGTCTGCAAAACATCATCGAATCTGCCATGGACGCCATCATCACCGTCGACGCCGAACAGCGCATCGTAATCTTCAATCAGGCGGCCAGCGACATGTTGCGCTGTCCCGTGGCTGAGGCGCTCGGCCAGCCGCTCGAGCGTTTCATCCCCCAGCGTTTTCGCGGCGCGCATGCCTCTCATGTCCGCAGCTTTGGCAACACGGAAACGACCAGTCGCGCCATGGGATCGCTCGGCTCTCTCCGGGGCCTGCGCGCCGATGGCGTCGAGATTCATATCGAGGCTTCCATCTCCAAGGTGGAAAATTCTGGGAAGAAGCTGTTCAGCGTAATTCTCCGTGACGTCACCGAACGCGAAAAGGCGGCATCCGCGATGCGTGAACTGGCGGCCATCGTCACTTCTTCCGGCGACGCGATTATCAGCAAGACGTTGGAGGGCGTCGTCACAAACTGGAATCCCGGCGCGGAATTCATCTACGGCTACACCGCAGCCGAGATGATTGGCCAGTCCGTCACGCGGGTAGTCCCGCCCGATCGCCTCGATGAATTTCGCTCCATCATGGAACTCGTCAGACGAGGCGAAAGGGTACAGAATTGCGAGACCGTGCGCGTGCACAAAGATGGGCAACGCATCCACGTCGCTCTCTCGGTTAGCCCCATTCGGGACCAGACTGGGAAGCTGGTCGGCGCTTCGACCATCGCGCGCGACATCACGGAACGCAAGAAGGCGGAGCAGACATTGCTGGAAAATGCGCGCCTTCTCGATCTGACGCAGGTACTGGTGCGCGACATGGATTCGCACATCGTATTGTGGAATCAGGGCTCTGAAAAACTCTATGGTTTCTCTCGCGAAGAGGCGGTCGGCAGAATTTCCCACATGCTCCTCAAAACTCAATTTCCGGAGCCGATCGAAGCCATTGACGAGAAGCTGAAACGCACTGGCCGCTGGGAAGGCGAATTGGTTCATCGTCGCCGCGACGGTAGCGTTCTCGTGGTAGCGAGCGTCTGGGTTCTGCATCGCGACCCGCAGGGCCATCCGTTGCACATTCTCGAAGCAAACATAGACGTCACTCAGAAAAACGCCGCCGAGCAGGAGATCAGAAAGCTCAACAACGAACTCGAACATCGCGTTCACGAACGTACCGCTCAACTCGAGGCCGCCAACAAGGAACTCGAGGCCTTCACCTACTCCGTCTCCCACGATCTGCGCGCGCCCTTGCGCCACATCAGCGGCTTCTCCAGAATGCTTGGCGAAGAAGTCGGCGCGGCATTGTCGCCGGACGCCCAACACTATCTCGAACGCATCCAGGGCGGCACGAGCCGCATGGGCATGCTGGTCGACGACCTCCTCAATCTCGGGCGGCTCGGGCGCCAGCCCCTTCACCTCCAGGTCGCGGAGCTGCGCCCGATCGTGGACGCATTGATCGACGAGCTGCAACCGGAATCCGCCAATCGCCAGATCGAGTGGAGAATCGGCGATCTTCCCGCGCTCGATTGCGATCCTGGCTTGCTGAAACAGGTCTTCCAGAACCTGCTCGCGAACGCCCTCAAGTTCACCAAGACGCGCGCGCCCGCGATCATCGAGGTCGGTCAAAAAGAGGAGGACGGCAAAACCATCATCTTCGTTCGCGATAACGGCGTCGGTTTCAACATGAAGTATTCTGACAAACTCTTCGGCGTCTTCCAGCGGCTGCACCGTCAGGAGGACTTCGAAGGCACCGGAGTTGGCCTCGCCACCGCACAGCGCATCGTCCAGAAGCACGGCGGCCGCATTTGGGCCGAAGCCGAACTTGAAAAAGGCGCTGCCTTTTATTTCACCATCAGCAACGGCGACCATGTCGCAATCAAAACGAGTGGCGCCGCCGCGGGAGAAAAATCATGATGAATAAACACATTGAAATTCTGCTGGTGGAAGACAACCAGGACGACCTCGAACTGGCGTTGCATGCTCTACGAAAAGAAAACCTCGCCAATTCCATCCATGTGGCTCGCGACGGCGAAGAAGCTCTCGAATTCCTTTTTTGCGAGGGACCATATGCCGACCGTTCCTTCGATCACCCTCCCCGCCTCGTGCTGCTCGATCTCAAACTCCCGAAGGTCGATGGCATGGAAGTCCTTAAGCGCCTCAAAGCCGATCCCCGCACCCGTTCCATTCCGGTCGTGATTCTGACCTCCTCAAAGGAAGAACGCGACCTGATGAATGGCTACGGCCTCGGCGTCAACAGCTATATTCAAAAACCGGTGGACTTCGACCAGTTCCGCGAAACGGTCAAGCGCGCAGGCCTCTATTGGCTCGTGATCAACCTGCCCCCGGTAGTGGCCGAACCGGCGCGCCAGTCACCGGCAGCATCTAGCCTGTCGAAGGCCGCTGGGGAGGGTCGCTCGTAGGCCCTCGATCAACCATGTCGATTACCCAGTTCGCGAAGACGAACGCCGTTTTTCAGGTTGAACTCCATCTCTTCGAGAGTGATCCCCTTCGTCTCCGGCACAAATCGCGCTACGAACACGACCGCAAGCGCGCAGAAACCTGCGAACACATAAAAGATCGATGCGTTGCCATGCGCTTGCATAAACGAGAGCGCGTTCGCCATCACAAGACCGGCGAAGGTCCAGTTGACCATGGTCGTGATCGTCATCCCGATTTCACGGCCTTCGAGCGGGAAGATTTCAGAACACACGAGCCACACCACCGGCCCCCACGAGACCGCAAATCCAAAGATGTAGAGTATTACCGACACCAGCAGTACTGCCTTCGGCGTGCCCCCAATCATTGATGGGTCGGAGACGGAGCCAATCGTCTGGAAAGTGACGCCTGCTGCAATCATAGTGACCAGCATTGTTATCGCGCCGACATAGAGCAGCTTCTTGCGTCCCCACTTCTCGACCAGACGGATCGCTGGAAAAGTGAAGAGCATATTCACCGTCGGGACAGTCATCGCGGCGAGCAATCCCTTCATGCCTGCGTACCCGAAAATCGTTGGCGAGTAGTAGATCATCATGTTGATGCCAACAAGCTGCTGGAAAACCTGCAAAAGCACGCCCACGGCCAGCACCTTCATGAAGTAGCCGCGCATCACAATTCCCACGCCTGCGCCCTGCGGCCCGTGCAGCGCCTGTTCGATCTGTTCGATCTCGAGGTCAATCTCCTGGTCTGTATTCAACGTTCGGCGCAGTACCGCCACCGCATCCTTCCTCCTGCCCTTAAGCATGAGCCAACGCGGGCTCTCGGGCAGCATGAAGCCGCCAACGAACATCAGTGCCGCGAACAACGTGATAGTCAGAAACATGAGCGGCAAAGAAGTTGCGGGATTGACAAAAGTTCGGACAATCAACACGTTGGTCAGCGAGATCAGGAATATCCCGATCGTGATCATCAACTGGAAGAGCGTGCCCATCGATCCGCGAATGGACGCTGGGGCGGTCTCAGACAGAAAAAGAGGAACGATGAAGGACGCAACACCGACCCCGAAGCCGAGCGCGAAGCGGCACGCCGAGAGCACTGGCAGCGGCGGGAGCAGAGCGGAGAATGCCGAAGCCGCCGTGAAGATGAAGCCGGCGAAGAGCAGGCTCTTCTTGCGCCCAAGAAAACGCGCGAAGAGGCCGGAGAGCAATGCGCCGACGATGCCGCCCGTCGCCAGGATTGACGAGTAGTGCTCTCCGCCCTGCACGCCAAGGTGATAGCGCACCTGGATCGTCTCGAGTGAGTTCGCGATAAATCCCTGGTCGAGCCCGAATAACAGCCCACCCAGCGCGGCCACCGAGCAGATGACGTAAACAATTGTCTTGTAGCCGCCGGACTTCGCTCCGACCACTCCCGATTGAGCCATTTCCACCTTCGACGCGTTGTAAAGCGATTTAGTTCGGACTCATCATACCGCTGTTTGCAGCAACCGCAAATGCTGAGGTCCATCCAGCTAGTGCTTTACCTCGGCGATGACAGCTCCAAACGGCTTGAGTCCCAGGACGCCAGGCTTGTCAGATTCGAACGATCCAACCAGCGGCGTAAGGCTGAAAGTCGCAAATCCGTCTGCAGCCAGATCGAACTTCACCGTCCGTTCAGCGTCCGACATATTCAGCGCCACCAGCACAGTCTTGCCTTTGTAGCTGCGCAAGTACGACAGCACATTCGGATCATGCTCATTCAGCGCCGTGTAGCTGCCTTCAACCAGCGCCATATTCGTGTGCCGCAGCGCCAGCACTTTCTTATACACGCTCAACACCGAATTTGGATCCTTCAACTCGCTCTCCACGTTATGCGTCGCATAGCTCGGTGGCACCGGCAGCCACGGTGTCTTCTCGCTGAACCCGGCATTGGTCGAGCTATTCCACTGCATCGGAGTACGCTCCCCGTCGCGCCCTTTCTCTGCCGGCCAGCCCGTTTTTCCGATCGGGTCCTGCACATCCTTCCTGCGCTTCGGATCGTTATTCTCCATCCCGATTTCTTCGCCGTAATACATGATCGGCGTGCCCCGCAGCGTCAGGTAAAAAGTCGCCATAAGTTTCGCGATGGCATCGTTGTGCTTGCCGTCGCCATAGCGGTTGTAAGAGCGAACAATGTCGTGATTGCTGATTACAAACACTGGCCAGCCCTTGCCCGATTCCACCAGCGCCACCTGCCGCCGGAACTCCGGCGCCGAAAGCTTGTTGACGGTCGCGAACATGAAGTCCATCGGCATTTGCAGTTCATTGCCGCCGTCGCCGTAATACTGATCGAGCTGCTCGATGTTCGAAGTCCAGGTCTCGCCGATCAGCACCGCGCCCGATTCGTCAGCCACTTTGCGCATCTTCTTCAGCTCGGTGTGCACTTCCGGAAAATTCGTGTTGTACTTGTTCTCCATGTTCGGGTCGCCCTGCTTGTTCTTCCCCGCAACCACCGGGTTATCGTGCAGCGCCGGATCCTCAAACAATGTATCGACCGCGTCCAGCCGGAAGCCCGCCACGCCGCGCTTGTACCACCAGCCCATCGTATCGAGCATCGCCTTCTCAACCGCCGGATTCCGCCAGTTCAAATCGGGCTGCGCCGCATAGAAATAATGGTAGTAGTACTGCTTCGTCGTCGCGTCAAACTTCCACGCCGATCCCCCAAAAAGCGAAATCCAATTATTCGGAGGCTCGCCCGGCCCCTTGCCGTCGCGCCAGATATACCAATCCCGGTGCGCCGACGTGCGCGACGATTTCGAATCCAGAAACCACGGATGCCGATCCGAAGTATGGTTCGGCACAAAATCCATGATGATGCGGACGCCATGCTCTTTCCCCTCCGCCACCATGCGGTCAAAATCGCCCAGCGTTCCATACATGGGATCGATGTCCTCATAATTGGAAACGTCATATCCGAAGTCAATCTGCGGTGAGGGATAACACGGAGTAATCCAGATCGCATCCACTCCCAGATCGCGCAGGTACTGCATCTTCGAAGTAATGCCGTTCAGGTCGCCAACGCCGTCGTTATCGCTGTCGGCAAAACTGCGTGGATAAATTTCATAGAAGACCGCATGCTTCCACCACGGATGGCCTTCCGCATCGACCGGCTCGGTTTGCGCCCCGGCCAACGTTCCACTTAAGAGAAGTGCGCATAAAAGAATCGATAGCGTAAACAGAACCCGCCAACCTCGCTCGAGCATGAATTTCCTTTCCGCCTTGCCCCTAAAAAATAACGGGGTTGCCGGTCCTTAGCAAGCGCTGTCCAGAATAAAGCGCCCGCGCACTTTCGTTGACTCCCCGCGCCATCCCGCCTACCATTACACGTCCGCATGATTGGCCAGGCCATCTCGCACTATCGCATCGTCGAAAAACTCGGCGGAGGCGGCATGGGCGTGGTTTACAAGGCGGAAGACACCTCTCTCGGCCGCTTCGTTGCCCTCAAATTTCTCCCCGATGACGTCGCCGAAGACGCCCAGGCGCTCGAGCGCTTTCGCCGCGAGGCCCGCGCCGCTTCCGCCCTCAACCACCCGAACATTTGCACCATCTACGAGATCGGCGAGCACGAAGGCAAGCGCTTCATCGCCATGGAATATCTCGATGGCCTGACCCTCAAGCACACGATCACCGGCCGTCCTCTTGATAACGAAACGCTGATCGCGCTGGCCATCGAAATCGCCGACGCGCTCGATGCCGCCCACTCCGAAGGCATCGTTCATCGCGACATCAAGCCGGCAAATATTTTCGTGACCAGGCGCGGCCACGCCAAGATCCTCGATTTCGGCCTCGCCAAGGTCGCGCCCGGAACGTCAAAGAACGCCTCGGCCAGCGCCAACACAATGACCGCAACCATGCCGGCCGTCATGGACGAAGCGCATCTGACTAGTCCCGGCACCATGGTCGGCACCGTCGCCTACATGTCGCCCGAGCAGGCGAGAGGCAAAGACCTCGACGCTCGCACCGATCTCTTTTCCTTCGGCGCCGTGCTCTACGAAATGGCGACCGGCATGTTGCCCTTCCGCGGCGACACATCAGCCCTCATCTTCAAAGCCATTCTCGATTCCGGCCCAGTCGCCGTCGTTCGCCTCAATCCCGATGCACCCGCCAAGCTCGAAGACATCATCAACAAGGCCCTAGAAAAAGATCGCCACCTCCGCTACCAGCACGCCTCCGAGATGCGCAGCGATCTCCAGCGTCTGAAGCGTGACACCGACACCGCGCGTATTGTCGCCCCGGCTGGCGTTCCCGTGACCGCCGCCGACTCGCAATCAGGCACCGCGTCCCCAGCAAGTTCTGGCCGCCATCAAGCCGTCAGCCAGACGACAATGGCCGCCAGCTCAGGTCAACATCTGTCGTCAGATCAGCCGGCCAACCAAATTTCATCTTCCGCGAACAAAATCAGCGGAAAGCTCGTCACCGGCATTGCAGCCCTGATCGCGATCGCCGTCCTCGCCTTCATCTACTGGCCAAAAAAGCACGCCGCCTCGCCTGTCGCCAGTTCCGCCAACCCCACCACCATCGCCGTCCTTCCCTTTCAGAACATGGGATCCGACAAGACCGTCGATTTTCTAAGCCTCGCTCTGCCCGATGAAATCGCCACCGCCCTCAGCTACATGCACTCTTTATCCATCCGCCCGTTCGCCACCACCAGCAAATACACTGCTGCCGGGCTCGACTTGCAGCAGGCGGGCCGCGACATGCACGTCACCGATATCGTCACCGGCCATTATTTAAAGGAAGGCGACCAGCTCGAAATAACGCTCGAAGCGGTCGACGTTGAAAACAACCGCACTCTCTGGCGCGACACTCTGAACGTCGCGACCCCCGACTTGATCGCCATGCGCAGCCAGATCACGTCCAAGGTCAGGCAAGGTCTGGTCCCGGCCCTTGGAGCGGGCACCGATGCCACCGAAACAACCACTCGCCCCAACAACGAAGAAGCCTACGACCTCTATCTGCGCAGCCTCGCGATGCCGCACGATCCCGCGCCCAATAAAGAAGCCATCCCCATGCTCGAGCGCGCCGTCGGTCTCGATCCAAGTTACGCGCCGGCATGGGGCGCTTTGGGCCTTCGCTACTACTACGACGCCGCGTATGGCGGCGGGAGCGAGCCACTCTTTCAGCGCTCAACAGCGGCCTATGAACGCGCGCTTTCCCTCGACCCCAACCTCACCTTCGCCGCCAGTCAACTCGTCACTAATCGCGTCGAGCGCGGCGACCTGATCCGGGCCTACAAGGATGCCCTGGATCTGGTCAAGCGCCAGCCCGATAAGGCGGGCGCGCATTTCGCGCTTGCTTACGTACTTCGCTATGCCGGATTGCTCGACGAATCGGCCCGCGAATGCGACACCGCTCTTTCTCTCGATCCCGGGAACTACACTCTGCGCTCGTGCTCGTGGACTTTTATATCGACGGGAAACATGGCGCGGGCGCAGGACTTTCTCCGCCTCGATTCCGGTTCAAAATGGTCGATGTACAACAACGCAAGAATTTTTCTGTGGGAAGGTAAATTGAAAGAAGCGCAGGAAGCCGCGCAGCGTCTGCCCTCAGAGAACCCTCACGATGCGTTGTTTAAGGCCTGCGTAGAAAGTCCGTCGTCTGTAAAAGCAGGTGAAATGGCGCGCCAACTTGAACCGATGATGCTGGCCATCCCCGATCCCGAGAACAGATACACGTTCGGAGGCGACATGATTTTCTGCGGCCAGAAAGAAATCGGCGTGCGTCTCATCAAGAGCGCAATCGAGGGCAATTTTTGTCCGTACATGGCACTCCAAAGAGACGTGGCGGTCGCCCCGCTGCGAAGCCTGCCGGAGTACCCGCAAATACTTTCCGCCGCGAAGCAGTGCCAGGATAACTTCCTCGCCGCTCGCGCTCAGCTCGCTCACTGACTTTCCGCAAAATAGAATTTCCAGCAGACAAAAAAAGAGGGGGACGCGAAATTGCTGCGTCCCACCGGGAAGAGAGACATCGTTTCGGCGCTGGATCGCGTTCAGCGAGGCGCCAGAACTTCGTTTTAGCGATGGCCGCCGTGGCCTCCGCCGCCGTGTGACCCGCCACCGCCGCCGTGTGAAGATCCACCCCCGTGGCTGCTCGGCGCTGAATGACCGCCGCCAAAGCTCGGAGCCCGTCCGCCGCCATAACTCGGCGCACGCCCACCACCGTAACTTGGAGCGCGTCCACCGTAGCCGGGATAGCCCCCACGACCGCCATACGGGCTGCCGTAACCGCGCGGCGTCGCAATCGGCTGCCTCATGTTAAGAGGAGGACGCGACCCGCCGTATCCGCGCCCTTCCGAGCCGGAGTACCCGCGCGAAGACCCATACGAACCACGATTTTCCCCGCCCATTCCGGAGCGCGATTCTCCGGCGCGTGACTCGGAAGATCGCGCCGACTCCTCCGCCGATGATCGCTCCGAAGACCGCGGCGCCATCGGCGTAAATTTCTGCCACCCGCCGTTGCTGGCTCCGCCACCTTCGCGGCCCGTGGAAGATCCAACCGAACTCCCGCCCCGCGATTCACCCGCGGCGTGTCCGATGCCTGGTTGAGACATGCGGGCATTATTGCGAGCGTCGCCTCCGCGGTTTTCAGCGCCCCGGTTTTCGAAACCCCGATTTTCAGAGCTACGATTTTCAGAGCTACGATTTTCCGCGCCACGGCCCTCCGCTCCGCGCGCTCCGTTTACCGGAGAAACGCCGCTCTGCCGCATCGCGTTTGAAACCTGCGCCTGCTCGCGTGCAAACGAACGTCCGCTGGCCGCAGAACTCGTGCCATGCGGCGAAAAGAAATGCTGATTGCCTCCGCTATTTCGAAGCGTATCCGCCGCCGCCGCTCGTCCGCTCGCGCTCAGGCTCGAGCGCGTCGGTGTAACCGGCAAATTTCCGGTAGCGAAATGCGCGTTCTGCAAAGACGAATGGCTCACCGGTGAGAATGCCCCACCGCGTCCGCCAAAATGATCGGCTGCCACTCCAGTCGCTCCGCGGAAGCGAGCGTCATTCTGTGCCGACCGCACGTTTGAGAAGCGCGTTCCGCCATGCAGCGGCGCGAAGCCCCCGCGATTCCATCCGCCCCAACCCGTGTACCCGAACCTTCCTCCCCATCCACCCCACCAGGGATGAAAGAAGTCGCAAGGCCCAATCGGGAACCATCCAATCGATCCCCAGCCCCAGCCGGCGCCAAATCCAATTCCGCCGCCAAATCCGAAGAACGACACATAAGCCGGTGCCCACAACGGTCGATAGTACGGATACCCGTACACCGGTCCCGGCCACCATCCCCACGCGCCGTTATATTGAAACCAGCGCCCATAGTGATATGGCGCCCAGCCCCACGGCTCATTCGATACCCACGTCCATCCCCAATACGGCTCCCAAACCCAGTTGCCCGCGCTATAAGGAGCCCAACCCGGCGCAACATTTGGGAACCATGCCGAACCGTAATCCGGCACGTTCTGCCAGTTGCCGTTGCCGTCCAGGTCCTGCGTGCCGGTGTAATAATCGTTGGTGTGCCGGCGCCCGGCCGACCCCTGAATCACGTGATCGCGATCCGAGTTCCACTGGTCCCAATCGTCACGCGCTGGCGCTTCGCCGATGCGATACTGCGTCTGGTCGCCCGCGCCGCGAATCGTAATGAACTGGTTCTCGCCCACCCGCGTTCCGCCCTGCGGCGTGGTGATCTCAACTTCACCGTGCCGCACCAGTACCTCGGTGTGATCGTCCGCCGTCACCAGGATCCGGAAGCTCGACGCGCGCCGCTCGGTGCGAATCGCCACGTTCGGCGTATCGATCTCCGCATCGGCATCGCTGTTTCCAAGCACCGTGTAGTTCGCCATCCCGTGCCCGATCTGAATCTGAATATTCTTGCGCGTCAGGCTAACAATGTTGGCCTGCGTGTGCTCTGAAATGCGAAGAATGTTTGCATAATCGAGCTGCACCTCGGCGCGCGCCTTATCGCCGGTCGAAACTTTGTCGCCCGTCACCAGCGGAGCATTCAGTGCTGCCGCCGACCAGTCGCCCGAATCGCCGCGCTGCGTCGAAACGTCACCATGAGTCAGGCTGACCCGTCCCACCCCGTTGTTCTCGGCCGTGTCGTTGCGGCCCGAACTCGGATTTCCATTCGGCGGTGCTCCGTTCGGTCCTGGGCCACCGTAATTCGGATTCGGGCCGCCATAATTCGGACCACCATAAGCTGGGTTGGCTCCATTCGGCCCAACATTCGGACTCGGCTTCGGCGGCAGTTCGCTCATCGGAGGCCGGTCGTTTTGATCCTGTTGCGTCGAATCGTCTGGGCGCGGCCCCAACGTCGGCGGATTCACCGGACCCTGACCCTGATCCTGTCCCTGACCTTGGTCTTGCATCACGTCCTGATCTTGTCCCTGCTCCTGCATCTGCGGTTGATCTTGCGGGATCTGTTCCTGCTGCGTCTGCTCTTGGCTTGGCACCTGGCTCTGCACGTCAGGCGACGGAGCCGGATTTTGCGACAAATCAGGATTCTGAGCACCAACCGTGCTCGCAATAAAAAGCGAACCTCCCACGAGAAGCGCGGCGAGAAAAAGTGCGGTGAAAAACTTATTCTTTCTTAACGTCATAACTGCGAACTGCATACGTACCTCCACCTGGAAAACAGACTTCTATGTCTGAGTGAAGGCACGCCGCCTGCCAATTCCTCGCACCCGGCAGAATTCCGTTAGTCAATTTATTTTCAATAGATTAAAGAAAGTCCAGTTTTCTTTTGTAGGCCGGGGAACCGCTCGGCGGTGGCCACGTTCCACCAGGGTGGTGCTTTTCAGCCAGTGTAGAGATACTGCTGCTGGTGGCTCTCATTTGGTATGGGTCATCGTCCCACCCATCGCACGCCGAAGTATCTCGCCGCCGAAACTACCGTAACTTTTGCCCCCAATCCGGCCATGCTAATCTGCCCTTACCGTTGCAGTTTCAGTAAGTTGTGGGCAACAGCGGTATTCCAGATCGCCGCCCGCCCGCCGACTTCTCTGCCCGGAAGCGTGCCCATGCCCAAGCTCCCGATCTTTCGCTTGCGCCCGTCTGAGGTGCCGCTCCCTCCCGACCTCAGGCGTTACACGCCTGCCTTGTCATTCAGCGATCTGCAATTGGGCGTCGACAATCTTCGCTATGACGTCTTTCTCGGCGTCCGTTTCGCCACCGCTCTAAGTTTTCATCTCGCCCGCTACATCTGCCGTTTCGGCGAAGTCGAAGCCCTATTCGACATGGAAGTCCCAACCTCGGCGCCCACCAAGTTCGTCCGCAATTCCGAGGCGACCGACACAAACATCCGCAAGCCGGGCCCCGCCGACCTCAAGACCATTCTGATCTCGCTTCATCAAGCCATCCTCACCCACGCCAAGGCCGAAGGCAATCCGTCGATCGACCTGCTCGGCCGCCTGGCCGTGCTCAAATTTATTCGCCTGGAACTGCACTCTCAATTCTCGAAAATTCTCGAGCAATGCCGCATGAAGTCGAAGGCCATGGAAGGCTTTCGCCAGATCAAATTGGTGCAGACGCAGGAACTCGTCTCCTCCTTCCAGGTACGCAAGAAAATCATCATTCGACGCGCCGGTCAGGAAGTCTTGCGCCTGCTCCGCGTCATTGAAAAAGAGACGCTCGCGCGCACCCGCCGTTCCCTCCTCGGCGACTCATCCGCTGACTGCTACCAGCTCTTCCTCAATCCGCTCATCCTCACCGACGACGGGCGTGACGACTATCTTTGCGCCGAGCACTATTACATGTTCGGCAATTTTGACCAGGATACCGACCGCTTTCCCCAGTTGCGCCAGTTGACAATCAATTTCCTGCGCGAACTCGGCTACGGCGAAGATCTCGAAGATGACCATCTCGAGCAGGTCATGAA
>JBAWAI010000241.1:0-4138 GCA_049589215.1 Terriglobales bacterium
CTTTTCGGCTGCGCGCGCGTGAGAGGGTTTGTGGTTAGCGGCCGGCGGCCATGGCGAACGCCTTCGGCGTGGACTGTCCGGCCTGGTCTACATACATCTTGTAAGACTTGTAGACGCCGAACAACACAACCATGAGCGTTCCAAGCATAGCCACTCCAGCCACTGAGCTGAAGAGCGAAGCCATCGCAGTCAATCCCGCACCGATTACATAGTTCGGGAACGACCACAGGAAAACCTTGTGCCAGATGGCCACAGGGTTCGAAGCTTCGGTGAGACCGATGATGCCGGCGACGGGTGCGGTATTGGCCAGGAAGTAGGCCGCCGCGGCAACCGTCATCGTCAGTGCTGCTCCGCCATGCGCCAACAGGAACTGGCTGTGATAGGCGAAGAAGGCAACTGCACAGGCGTTCATCAGGGTGCAGACGTTGAACAGGAACTGCACCGGTTTCATTTTGGTTGCGGAGGCGAAGGACTGGGCGATGGCTGCGGTAACGGCTACCAGCAGGCTCGCGAACAATCCCAGCTGCGTGACTCCCAGAAGAATGACGGGCAAATTGCCGGACATCGTGCTCGTCATACCGGGCAACTTCACCTTGAGCCGCGAAGTCAGAACCGCGGCGATCATGAGAAGCGCCAACTGAGGCCAGGCTGGCATGTGCCAGTTTGTGACGCCCAAAGCCAGGGGACACAAACTTGCGACAGCGACCACTCCGATCATAACTTTCGCTTTGATGGGCATAGTGTTTGTCATGGGTTTTCTCCGATTATGGTCTCCGGTCGGTTAGTTGTCCCCCGGATCGCCTTCGCTCAGGGCTGCGATCGAACTTTCGACCGTAGTCGTTGCTCCCCAGACGACGCTATAACCACTCATGGAACTTACTCCCCAAACAACACTGGTCGCGCCCCACACTACCGAAGTGGAAGAGAACACGTTCCCACCCCATACCACCGAGTTGCCCCATACCACCGAGTTGGCTCCCCACACAACGCTGCTGCCGTTGAACACCGCATCCGGGTTCGTGTTCTGGACCGAGACGACGCCGTTGTTATCAACCGCGGTCATCGACAGTGCCAGTCCAGAAGCCACGTCCGTATTGCCGAGAGCGGCGTTTACATCCAGATAGCCAGCGCCGTAGGTGAACAGATCGTATTCGTTGTTGTAAAGGTTTCCGTAGGAGTCGTGCGAGTATGTAAATTGCCCGACGCCCTTCCACGCTGTCTTCATCAGGCGGGCTTTCACCTGATCAGGAGTCAGCGAAGGATTCTGTTGCAGCACGAGCGCTACCGCACCGCTAACGACCGGCGTCGCCATGCTGGTACCGCTTAACACGAAATACTTGGAAGCTCCGCTGGTTGACGTTACTTCATATTGCGGAAAAGCCGCATCGAGTGTGCTGCCCGCAGCGCGCAGAGAAACCTGAGCGTTTCCGGGAGCAACAAGGTCAGGTTTCACGATGTGATCGACCGCCGTCGGGCCCTTGGAACTGTAGCTGGCGATCTTGTCGTCGACGCGCGTCGCAGTGCCTTCGGTCATGGTCGCGCCGACGGTGAGAACCGAAGGATCATTGGCCGGAACACCGATGGTACCGAAACCGTTCGTCAGCGCGAACCGGCCATTATTGCCGGCCGCACAAACGACCACGATGCCGGCCTTCCAGGCAGCTTCAACGGCCTGGTCAACCGGATCGAGCGTGTAGCTCTCGAACACCGGACGTCCAAGCGACATGTTGATCACGCGGATGTTGTAGGTGTTCTTTAACGTGATGGCCTCCTGAATGGCGGCGATCACCTGACTGTCAGTGCCGGCGCCGTTGAGGTCGAGCACGCGCAGGTTGATGATGTTGACGCCGGGAGCCATGCCACCATAAGTTCCCGGATAACCGTTGGCAGATCCGGAACTGACACCCGAGCCGCCGATCAAACCGGCAACGTGAGTTCCGTGGCCGAATTTGTCGGAGGTGGTCGTGTCACCGGCGACAAAGCTCTGGCTATAAACGACGCGGCTGGTGCCGGTCGCGTTGTTGAGGTCCGGATGCGAAGCGATGCCGCTGTCAATCACGGCCACGCCGATTCCGCTGCCCGTGAGCCCATAATTCGACGCGGCGACGTCAGCTTCGATTGCGCTGGCGTACGCTTCGGTCGTGGGTTCCGACGTCATCGTCACTTTACGATCGAGCGACATATACACAACGGTGGCTTCCGACTCCAACGTCGGCAACATGCTGGCGGGCACGGTCATAGTCGCCGCAGTGATCGCGGGCAATTGCCAGCGCACGGACGCTCCGGTACCCTGCCAGGTCTTGAACTTGCCGTTTCCTGGCATCGATTTGAACTGCACATTGATGGTGACGTTGCCGGTTGTGCCGACGTATGGGGCAAGATCCGGTGAATACTTGGACGGTTTCGGTTTGGGTGCGGCGGAAGCTGGCACTGTTAAAGCGGCCAGCAACACCAGACCGAGGACCCGCTGGCCCCAGGTAGCGCCCATGTTGGGCTTAAGTCGATCAGGCTTCTGCGTTGCGTTGTGATTGCTCATAAGTTTTTTGCGGCGATTCATGGAAAGACGCAGATTGCACGCCCTTCCCGCCGGCTATGTATGGGCAATCACGGGTCCAATGACAGGACCATAAATTCCCTGTTGTCAATGCGTTACATTCTGGTGCTAAAGAGCTAGATTGGGACAACTTGGCGCCCTTGGACGCACGCTGAGGGGCAGAACGGAGCTAAGTGATTCAAAAGAATAGACGGGCCGCGCCGGGCCTGCCGAAGGTGACAAAACGGCGCAGAGCACGGTCTGCGCCGTCGGTTTGGGAGGAATCGCGACAATTTAGAACTCCGAAACTCACCTGTTATTCTAGGCAGGTACGGTGTTTCATCTGTGAACCTGCCGAGAGGGAAGTCAGCTGGCGGGAAAAGACCCGATATTCGAGGAAGAAATGGCCGCACTGATCGACGCCATCGACGTAAAGCGCAAGATGTTTTTCGAGCTGGAGAACACTCCGTACGTGTGTCTGGAGGCGGAGGTTTCAACACCCACCGCAAGGGGCGCACAGACGCTGGTCCGCCTGAAGATGCGGAACCTGGTTACGCGCGCAGTCTTTGACAAGACTTTCAAGGCGAGTGACAGGTTCAAGGATCCCGACCTCGAGATGGTCGAAGCCTCTTACCTCTATCGCGACGATTCCGGCTTCCATTTCATGGACCAAGCGAGTTTTGAGACGCTCACGCTTTCGAGCGAGATGATGGGCGACGCGCTGGACTTCATCATCGAGGGGGCCATTATCCAGATCCACAAATACAACGGCAACCCCATCGGATTGCAACTGCCGCCGCATGTCGAGCTGCATGTCACCTATGCCGAGCCGGGAGTCAAACACGACACATCGAGCGGCACCGTGACCAAGACCGCGAAGCTGGAGACCGGCATCGAGATCCGTGTTCCGCTCTTTATTAAGGAAGGCGAGACGATTAAGGTGTCGACCGAGACACGGGAGTTTGCCGGGCGGGCTTGAGGACGTGTTCGAAAGTCAGGCGGGCTGATAGTTAAGCTTGGGGCGAGACCGGAACGCGGACCGCGATGGTGGTGCCGGAAGAGTCGGAGAGAAGGTCGAAGGTTCCGAGCAGTCCAATCACTCGCTCGCGCATACCTGAAATGCCGACGCCGGGGGATTGGCCGCCCTCGCGAAACCGGGATAAAAGTTCGGCACTCATGCCGCGGCCTTCGTCGGCGATCTCCAGTTTGAGAAATGAATCGTCGTGGGCGACGCGCACGTGCGCCAGTTTGCCCTGGGAGTGCTTGTGAACATTGGCCAGGCTCTGTTGCACGACGCGAAAGAGCGCGGTCTCCAACTCAGAAGAGAAGCGAGGGAGGTTCTCGGGAATGTTGAGAGTGACCGAGATACCGCTGCGTTCAGAAAAGCCCTGCACGTACCACGAAAGAGCGGAGCCCAAGCCGACTTCGTCGAGAAGGGGTGGGTGAAGAAGATAGGAGAGAGTCCTGATCTCCGAAGTGCACCGATGGACCAGGTCGATAGAATCTTCCAGGCGCAGGCGACAGCCCTCTGAAACGTTTGCGACGTCGACGGCCAGTACTTCCAGATTCATTTGAATCGCCGCCAGATATTGCCCTGCGCTATCG
>JBAWAI010000242.1:0-29925 GCA_049589215.1 Terriglobales bacterium
TTCTCGCGCAGGTTGGCGACGAAGTTATTCGTGCTCTGCTGATAGCCGGCGATCTGGCCAGTCAGCAAGTCGGCGAAGGCGTTGCCGGTGTTGTAGGAATAGCCATACTCTCCCGTGATGATGGTGCTGTTTTCGTTGCCCTGCGTGAGTTGGCCAAACTGCTGGTGTGCGAAGTAAACACCAGCCTTGAGCTGATGAGTGCCGAATATCTTGGTGACGTTTTCATTCACTATATAGATCTGCTGCGGAGCGTTCGTGGTCGGGTAACTCCCTCCGCGCAGGTAGAGCGACGCATAGTGGGCCCCGCCATATCCCGGCTGGACGTTGGGAAGGATGTCAGAATTGTCGGGGTACAGATCCTGCGCGTCGTAACCCAGCACAGACCGGGAAACAGCCGCCTCGTTCTCAAGATCGGTGAGAAAGTTCAGCCGGGTGTAGGCGAAGGTGAACTGGTTGATAAGCGTCGGCGAAAAAGAGGTAGCGAGGTTTGCGACGATAGACTGCGAATGATCGTGGTCGACCTGCTCGCTCGGATAAGCGTTCGGCGTGAACGTGTTGAAATAGCCGTAAGGGAATGGGACCGTCTCGCTCTCGTGGTTGTAGCGCGTGGAAAACTGGTTCTTGTGGTCGATGTTGTAATCGAGCCTGAAGTCTTCCTGATCGCGCGGCTGAAAGTTGATCACACTTGTGACCAGGTTGTAGCCGCCGGTCTTGGTGGGATCGGCATTGGGCAAAGGCAGGGCATTGATCAATACCTGGCCATTCGGATCGAAATTCGTGATGATGCCCGGCCCCGAACATAGGCTGGTATTGCTGCCCGGCGGCATGCAGGGCGTGACGCTGGCATAGTACGCGGTGTTGTTGAAATTGCTCATGTACGCGGTGTCGCTGAAGTCGCCGCCGCGCATGTTTGGCGTGGGCGAGCCATCGACGACGGAGCCATCCGAGGGAGTGACCGCTTCGCGAATGTCGTTCACGGGATCCTGCACGTGCTGCAGATTCTTCTCAAAAGCGGCGAAGAAGAAAAGCTTGTCGTGCTTCTCATTGAATGAGGTTCCGGGGATGATCACTGGCCCACCGATATTGGCGCCGAGGTAGTAGTAGCTGTCGTCGGGACTGGGCAGGCCGAGATTTTTCACCCGCCAGTCGGTGGCATCCAGTACGTGATTGCGAACCGTCGCGTAGAGTTCGCCGTGGAAGTCCTTGCCGCCAGATTTGGTTTCCGTCTGCAAAACGATTGGGCCGTTCGGCTGTTCTGACGAGAACGCCGCGGTCTCTACCTTGACCTCCTGAATCATCTCAATGTTCGGCGTCACCGCTGCGGCGCCGGCGGTGTTGACGTCGGTAACGGGAACGCCGTCGCTGACGATTTGGGTGAGGTCGAAGCGGTTGCCGTTGACGCTGTAGGCGCTGGCGTTCGGGGTGAAGCCCGCGACCTGGCCGCTATAGGAGTCTGTGTTGAAGTTGCCGGAGTCAGCCGCGCCGGGAACCAGGCCCAGCAGTTCGGTCGCGCTCCGTCCCATGATGTCGAGGTTCTGGACTTGCTTGGATGTGAGCGTGTATGAAAGTTCGCCGGTTGACTCTGGAGTGATGGCGGTGGTTTCCGCCGTGACGTTGACGGACTGGGTGGCGCCGGTGACGGCTAGCTTTATCTCCGGGATTTCGAGGTGATCGCCGATGTGCACCATGACGGTGCGGCGCAGCTCGCTGAAATCGGCCTTATTGAATTTGATCTCGTAGGTCGCGGCGGGCAGAGCGGTGAAGGAGAAGAAGCCATGGGAATCACTGGAGGCAGTCCGTTGCGTGCGGTTGGCGGTATCGGTGAGGGTGATGGTTGCGCCCGCGATCACGGCGCCGCTCGCGTCCTGCACGGTGCCCGACAAAGATGCCTGCCCGACCTGGGCGATAACCGGGAGGGGTGCCAGGCAAACGAGGGCGAGGATTGCAATCCATAAAGTGCGAAGGGACAGGAAAGTGCGAAGGGTCAGGTGCTGCGCTTTAAACATAGTGGGCATTCTCCATGGGCATCGCCATGCAAGTGGAAGAGCGCTGCGGTCGTGCCAAACATGACGCTGGGCGCTTTTGGATTTCATTTGCCAGGTCCCGGCTCGGAGTGCAGCCAAACCCGTCGCTGGACAAAAACCCGCTGAAATCCTTTCCGTTAACGCTAACGAAACATATTCCTGTCCGAAAAACCTGTCAAGGAGAGATTTCACGACCCTCTTGGGCAGGCTGATTCGTGGTTGCGG
Source organism: Terriglobales bacterium (assembly GCA_049589215.1). Taxonomy (GTDB): domain Bacteria; phylum Acidobacteriota; class Terriglobia; order Terriglobales; family Acidobacteriaceae; genus Acidiflorens. Next base: position 2,250 of record JBAWAI010000242.1, read on the forward strand.
GTTGATTTCCGGATTCAGCCAGATACGGGAGAGAGCGAGTTTGAAGCTTTCAATCTCAAATTGTTCGCTCGACGATGGCGTATTGCGTGAGGAAATAGTCGAGGTTCGAACGCGTTACTACGTGGGGCGCGAGCGTGACGCGATCGGTGGGGCAGGTGCCATCGCGCAGAAAGCCTTGCAGAATTCTGAGCGCGAGCTGGCCCTGGGCGCGGGGACGCTGATGGATGGAGGCCGCGATCACACCGGAGCGGAGGTACGGCACAAGATCGGGAAACAAATCGGTCGTGATCACGGTGATGTCTCCTTTTCTTTTTGCTTCTTTGAGAGCGCGCAGGACGGGAATGGAGTTGGCGGTTGTGATGTAGCAGCCGATGAGCGCGGGATGATCGCGGATGGTGCGCAAAGCCTTGTCAGACGCCTCTTTTGCGCGATCGTGGGTTTCGATGGCGGGTAGAACGCGCAAATGCGGATAGTGGCGCGCGATGCCGTGAGTGAAGCTTTCGACCTTCTCGACGTGATCGGCGGTGGTGAGCTCACCGGTGAAGACGGCGACCTCGCCACTCTCGCGCAGAAAGCGGCCCATGAGATCGCAGACGAGGCCGCCGCTGGCGCGCGTGTCGATGGTGACGGCGGCGATGCGGTCGGAACCGGTGGCGTCGGCGACGACGCAGACGACGGGAATATTCCGGCGAAGAGCCTTGCGCACGCGGCTGACAAACTGGCCGGGATGTCCGACAGCAGTGATGATGCCGTTCACACGAGTCTCCACGGCGTCGTCGAAGGCCTCGACTTCGCCGACACCGAGGCGCGGGAAGCTGCGGAATTCGAGGTCGATAGAACCCTTGGAGAGGACGGCATGCTCGGACTCGATGCCGGCGCGAACGTGATTGAAGAAGGAAGCGATCTCTTCCGGAAGATTCACGGAGATGCGGAGTTTGCGCTTGGAAGAGAGAACGCTGGCCGCCAAGTTGGGCCGGTAGCCCATGGACTTGGCCATCTGCTGCACGCGCTTTTTGGTGACGGCATTGACGCCGGGCCGATCATGCAGGGCGCGGTCTACCGTGCCGATAGAGATTTCGAGCGCCTTGGCTATGTCGATCAGCCTGATCATGCGTGCCCATTCTAGCGTGCTCCGATGCTATGGAAATTTGTTTTTGAGGACATGGAAGCGTCCGATCTATTAGTGCGCGACTTCCGGGCGCACGACGATTTCATATTCTGGAACCGCCGTGACTGAAGCGACCGGCGCGATCTGGCTACCGTTCAATTGCGGCCTGTAGCCGGGATCGAAGTACACGGGAGCATCGTCGCGCAGCGGCAACACTTGCAACTTCAGCGGGGCGTCGAGGCGCGACGCGAAACGTTTGAGTCCGATCACCCATGGGTCGCCGTTGTAGAAATTGTCGTCAACCAACGTTGTGTTCGTGTAGAGGCGCGCAACGTCGCCTTGATAGTGGATTTGTAGAAAGATGTCTTCGACATTCGATAAGGCATCCTTGGGCAGCGTGATGCTCCATTCCGCCGCGACTTTGGCCATCGTTTCATCGGTCGGCGCCACGGCTACGGGTTGCTTGCGCCATCCCGCGGGATTGGCGCGCTCGATGGGCGGGGCCGCGCCGGCGGGCTTTGTCTGGGTGATTGAGACGGGGATTTCGCGGGCATCGACGCGGGCTTCGTATACATGAAAGATACCTTCGGGCGCTTGCGGTTTAAGCTGCGCGCTCGCTTGCCATTCGGTGTCGCGTTCGCCGAGGATGCCAAAGAAAATGTCAGGGCGTCCGGGCGAGCGAAAGTGGAGGCTGTCGCGGTCAGAGAAGACATAGGCTCCGGAATAGATGAGGACCTCTCGCCCGCCGAGAGTGAGGCGCGTTAGCCGTTCGGCTTGCTCTTGCGTAAGGACGACGAAGTGAGTTGGATTGCCGGATGCGGAGCGAACTGTAAATGCGATGCCGGTACCGGGAGTCGGGTGGATTATTACTTCGCGTTCGTTCTCCGCTTTTTTCTCTTTGACGTCGGCAACATCCCTTGCGGGTATGGCGCCTTCGAGAGATTGGCCGGCATGAAGTGAAAGAGAAAACTCGGGGGCGATTGCGTCCTGCGCAACGAAGAAGACGTAGGATTCGCGCTCGCGCTCCAGCGTCGTAATGAGTTGAGCGGTCGCGTAACGCAGCGTTACGCCCGACGTTTCGATGCCGATGGGCAAAATGAAATAGGCTCCCGACGGAATTGTGATCGGTTCGCGCGGCAGTGTGACATCGCCGGACGGGAGGCGCACGCGCACGCGAAAATTGTTGCGGGCGGGCATCTCATATCCGCGGACGTAATTATTGACGAAGAGAAAGCCGCGATCGCCCAGGCTGCGCACGGCGACACGCGGCACGCTGAAATCAGCGGGGCCGGCGGGAATCTGGGCAGGCGGATGGACGACCATGGGAGCGAGGTCCGAGCCGAATGCGTTCAGAAAATAATGAAAGAGTTTCAACTTGCGATACGACTCGCGTTCTTCGCCGTATTGGCCGAGCGCGGCCTGAAAATCGTATGAGATTTCGGGGAGGTCGCTGGACGCGCCACTGGCTTGCGATTCCTGCAAAGTCGTGAGCTTGCCGGGCGGGTTCGCGCCACCTTGAAACATGTAATACCCCATGAGATTGACGCCCGAACCGAGTTGCGTCGGCAACATGGCGGCCACGTCAGAGGCGTGGATGATGGGGCGGCGGTGATAGGTGTCTTCAATGCCGGTGCCGAATTCAGCGGAAAGAAATGGGTAGGCGACGAGTTCGGCCTGCGTCGCGTGCGAGGGCGGACGACCACCGGGTGCTCCCATATCGCCGCCTTCGCGGCTCTGGTGGCGGAAAACGTAAACCTCGTTCGGCGGAAGTTTCTGGATCGACTCATCCCAGGGCCAGTCAGCATAACCGCCGAATACAGGCAGCACCTCGCGCGGCGGAAACACGGCGCCATCCCATCCCGTGACCGTGTAAAGCGGAGCGTCGAATCCGGCGGCGACCGCCATCTGCTTGAGTTTGAGAATGTGTGCGGCGCCCTGGCCTGCGCCCTGCAGGGCATACTCATTTTCCAGCTGCACGCCGATGATCGGGCCGCCGTCTTTCCAGAATTCGCCTTTGAGTTGCTCACCGATTTGGCGATAAAAAGAATCGACGGCCGCCATATACTGCGGATCGTTGCTGCGGGTGTGAGGCATGCGCTGAACCCAATCGGGGAAGCCTCCATTGCGCACCTCAGCGTGGGCCCACGGGCCGATGCGGACGAAAACCAGCAAGCCGTGCTTCGCGCAGAGCTGCACGAACTCCCGCAAATTGCGGTCGCCGCTCCAGTCGAACTGGCCCTGGATTTCTTCGTGATGAATCCAGATGATGTAGGACGAAATTACTTGCACGCCACCAGCCTTCATTTTGAGGAGTTCCTCTTCCCAATACTGGTGCGGGTAACGCGAGAAGTGGAACTCACCCATTACCGGAAGCCACGGCTTGCCATCGCGAGTAAGGTAGCGGCTGTTGACAAGAATCGTGTGGCCATCTGGAGTTGTGGCTGTGCCCATTGGCAATAGCGGCAGCGGAGATGGCGGCGGAGAATTACGAGCGTCGATGTCAACGGGAGAACGCAGGTTCTGGGCTGAGGTTGCGCCAGCAGTCGCGGGCGATTGCGCGAGAGCGGTTGCGACGGATGCAAGCGCGAGGAGCCAGACCAGTAGCGCGCGACGAGATGCGGGAGAGTTGGACATGGCGGATCTCATAAATCGGTTTTGATGATAGCGCACTACCGGTAATTTCCGTTATCGTTAACGGTATTTTGGCGAATAATTTCCGCGAAGCAATGAGGAAAGGTTTGGCTCATTTCGTTTCGGCTTCGGCCGCTCCGCTTGTGCGCTTTGCGGCGGCGCGATGGTTAACGCTCGCGCTGATGCCGATTATGCTTTGCCATTTCGGCGAAGCCCAACCTACGAATCTTTTATCAAATTCAGGTTTCGAGCAGGCCTCGCCGGCTCCGTGGAAGTTGCGTCCGGAAAAGATGGGGATGGTTACGGACAGGGATTCGGTCGACGGACTGCGCGCCCTGGAGCTCGCGTCAGGAGGGGAAGCATCTCAGGAGGTCTTGCTGCCGGCGGGAGTGTATGAACTGCGCGCCTTTGTGCGGACCGGAGCAGGACAGATTGCGCGACTCGGATTGTGGTGCAAGCGCGATGCGCAATCTGAAGTCTCCACGAATTCGCCGGATCCCAGTTCGCCTCCGCCGATTCAGACGCGCGATACGGACTGGCAGGAGTTGCATGCGCCAATCGTGTTTCTGACGCGCTCACAATCCTGCCGAGCGATGGTCAGCGTGACTGGAAGCGATCGAGTTCACACTTTGGTCGACAGCGTTTCACTAACGCGGCACGAAAATCTTTTGCGCAATCCCCAATTGCTGCGCAGACAAGAAGGTTGGGAGCTTTCGGGCGCGCGTCGCACGTCAAAAAGCCCGGTGGTGTTTGACGCGACAACTCAATCCAGTGCGTCTCATCAATCGGAAAATGAGGCGGCACTGTTTCAGACGGTGCAACTTTCTCCCGGCGATTACACGCTGGCTGCCAGCTATCGATCGAGCGGCAGCCAGAGCCTCGCGAGACTGGAGGCGCGGGGATGCGGGGCGGAGGATGCGATTTTGAATTTGGCTCCAGCATCGCTAGGAGAGACTTACCAGCGCGTGAAGCTGCGCGGCGTTCGCGTGACAAATAAGGCGTGCGAGGTTGGATTGCGAGTGAGATCGACAAGTGGACAGTGGCTGCGGGTTATCGACCTCACGCTGGAACGCGATGCGCGTCCGTATCAAATGGTCGCGGGCGGCGACGTTACGTTGACCGACATGGTTGAGGAGCATGGCGGGATTTATAAGAAGGATGGGATCGCGGCCGATCCGTTTCGCCTACTGGCCAGGAGCGGGATGAATCTTGCGCGGCTGCATGTGTTTGTCGATCCCGGAAACCCTGAATTTTCGCCGTCGAAGAAGATGCGCGGGGAGTACGGCGATCTCGCCCATGTGCTTCGACTGGCGCGGCGGACGCAGGCGGAAGGGATGAGGATTGAATTGGCGCTGCATCTCAGCGATTTCTGGGCAGATGGCGGTTGCCAGACAATGCCGCATGCCTGGCTGGGGCTTGGGCCGGACGCCCTTGTTGACGCCGTGAGCGGATACGTGAGCGGCGTGATGCGCGCATTTAACGAAGGAGGAATTCCTGTCGATTACGTCGCCATCGGCAACGAAGCGGATGCCGGTTTGTTGCGGACGCGCGAGTGCCAGTCTGCGCTGCTTCCGGTGAATGCGGATGCGCAGGCGAATCCTGATCTGCTGGCGCGCATTTACGAGGCCGGGTATCGCGCGGTGCACGCGGCGTCTCCGGGGGCGACGGTGCTGTGGCATTTGGCAAACATTGGGCGGTACGCGGAGACTCGGCAGTATCTGGATGCGATGTTCTCGCGCGGCGCGCGAGTGGATATGCTCGCCTACTCCGCCTATCCGTTCTGGTCGCGGCAGACGGTGCGTCAGTTTCAGGATTTCGCGAACTACGTGATCGCGCGCTATCACCGGCCCGTGTTTTTTGAGGAGACCGGCTACCCGTGGACGCCGGCAGCGGGAGCGGACAACATGAAAGACGGTGGCCCGGAGCCGTATCCTCTAACGCCGCAAGGGCAATTGGATTTTCTGAACGATGAAATCAGCGCGCTGGGGAGCGCTGACGATGGGCAAGTGATCGGATTTTCTTATTGGGACGCCACTTGGATTCCAGCGCCGGGCGCGTTCGACAACGTCGACAACTACGTATTGTTTGGCCGCGATGGGAGTGCGCTGCCAGCACTGACGACTGGGTTTCGTATACGCGTCCCGGCCCAATGATTGACACGAGCCGACGAAGTCATTTTTCTGAGCCGCTAGAGCCGTGTGGGGCCGGTGATGAATCAAAAGGGTTGGCACTTCACTAGAGGGCTTTTACTGGAGGCGATGTGGACTTGAAACTTGGCGGGAAGGTTGCACTGGTTACGGGGTCGACGGCCGGGATCGGGTTTGCGATTGCCGAATCGCTCGCGCGTGAAGGCGCGCACGTCTACGTGAATGGACGCACGCAGCAACGAGTGGATGCGGCGCTGGCGGAGATCCGGGCAAATGCCGCGGGCGCGAAGGTTGACGGCATCGCGGCGGACTTATCGAGTGCGGCGGGCACGGAGGCGATTGTTGCGAAACTGCCGGCGGTGGATGTGCTCGTAAATAACGTTGGGATGTTTGACCCCAAGCCGTTTGCCGAGATTCCGGACGCGGATTGGTTTCGTTTTTTCGAAGTCAACGTGATGAGCGGGGTGCGGCTTTCGCGGCACTATCTCGCAGGCATGCTGAAGAAGAACTGGGGCCGGATCATTTTTATTTCGAGCGAGTCGGCAGTGCAGATTCCCGCGGAGATGATCCACTACGCGATGACCAAGACGGCGCAGGTGGCGGTGGCGCGCGGGATTGCCGAGTCGGTAGCTGGAACGGGCGTGACGGTCAACAGCATTCTTGCCGGGCCCACCGCTTCGGAAGGCGCGGGCGTTTTTGTCGAGGCGATGGCGAAGCAGCAGAAAAAATCAAAAGCCGAGGTAGAGAAAGATTTCTTTGAGCATGTGCGGCCGTCGTCGCTGCTCAAACGCTTTGCCACGGTGGATGAAGTCGCAGCCATGGCGACGTATCTGGCGGGGGAAGTTTCTTCGGCAACGAACGGAGCAGCGATGCGAGCCGATGGCGGCGTGATCAGGGCGATACTTTAGCGCGTCGACGTTTGAGTTGGAATTCGCGCCGGCTGTGCCTGGCGATTCTCGACGGCGATGCCGGCGATCAGGAAGCGACCGCAGCGTCGAAGGTTCGCATGAAGTTCTGAATCATGTGAACCACCGCTTCATCGCCGATCGCTGTATTGATCATGGCGTGGTAGATGGCTCGGTCAGGCCACTCGACGCCGAAATATTTCTGGATGAAGGCGGACCGTTCGCGGTCGACCGTATCCACCTGCTCTTCCGCCTCGTGCTCGCTCTTGCCGCGCCGTAACAGGCGCTTTATCTTCTCTTCGCGGGGAGCGTAGAGAAAGAGCCGCATCGTGTCCGCGCGGCCCTTTAGAAACTGTTGCGACCCCCGGCCGACAATGACGGAGTTGCCGGTTTTGGCGGCATGCTGCACTACGCGCTCGGTAATTCGTAGAATGCTTTCGCTGTCGACAACTTTGAGCTTGTGCGCGTTGATGCTTCCCTCGTAGCTGCCGCGCAGGAACGATTTGAAGAGCCGGTAGTAAAGGGGATCGGTTCGCTCCTCGCGAACCTCGACGACTGTTTTGGGACATTCGGCGAGCCGCGCGATCTCCTCGGTGAGGAGTTGATCCCAGAGTTTCCAGCCCAGTTGTCTGGCGAGGAGTTGGGCGATTTCGCCGCCGCCGCAACCATATTCGCGTTCAATCGTGACGATTTTTATCGGTGTTGACATAACTTCACCCTGCATTCGGAATCGATTCCCTGCTCCGCACGACTACCGTATTATTCAACGTCACTGCACGACTTCGCTACTCCGCTATGTGAGCGCCGCCGCCACCCGGATCATTCTTCTTCAGAGCAAAAGACAGGAAGAACATGATGGCCGAGCCGACGGCGAGGACCTTAAAGGTATCAATGTAGGCGAGACTAGCCGCCTGGGCTTGCAATCCCTGATAAATCTGGGCGTAGGCGGTCAATTGCGCTTCGTGCCTGCCTACTCCGGCGGTCGCCAGTTGCCGGGTCAGGCCGGCCGCGGAATTCACAAAATTGGGATTGTCGATGCGGGCATTCTCCACGAGCCTGAATTGGTGGAACTGCGAGCGGCGGGCAATCACGGTGGTGACCATCGACGTGCCCACACTGCTGCCCATGTTGCGCATGAAGTTTATGATGCCGGCGACCGAATTGTTTTTCTCCGGAGAAATTCCAACGTAGGCGGCCAGCGTTATGGGCACGAAAAGGAATCCCAGACCGATCACCTGGGCAATGCGCAGCCAGGTGGCGGCGCTGAAACTGATCTGCAAGTCGATGCGCCGCGTGGAATAGAACATGGCGATCGACAACGCGAACCAGCCGAAAGCAATCAGCCGGCGCGCCTGAATCTTGGTTGTGAGCTGGCCCATGATGGGCATCTCAACGAGCAAGACGAGACCTCCCGCGGAAAGCGCGAGCCCGGCCAGTTCTGAGGTGTAACCGAGGAGCGTCTGGAGGAACTGCGGCATCAGGACGAGGCTGCTGAACAACATAATGCCTAGCACGAACATCATCAGGCTCGAACTGGCGAAGTTGAAGCTCTTGAACATGCGCACGTCGATGACAGGGGCTTTTTGATAAAACTCCCAGATCACCAGCGAGATCAGGGATACGGTGGAGACGACGATCAAGGTAGTAATGAAGCGCGATCCGAACCAGTCATCTTCCTGGCCCTTATCGAGCAGAATCTGCAACGCCCCGATGCCCAGCGCGAGAAGAGAGATGCCGATGTAGTCCAACTTGAGTCCGGCGGCCTTGAGCTTGGCGATGTAAGGAGGATCTTCGACAAAGCGCCGCACCAGGAACCATGTGATGATACCGACGGGAAGATTGATAAAGAAAATCCAGCGCCAGGAATAGTTGAAGGTGATCCATCCGCCGAGAGTCGGGCCGATCGTCGGCGCCATGATGGCGGTGATGCCGTAGAGCGCGAACGCCAGGCCGCGTTTTTCTGGGGGAAAGGTGTCCGCGAGAATGGCCTGGGCCATGGGCTGGAGGCCGCCTCCGCCCGCGCCCTGCAATACTCGGAAGAAAAGAAGAAAGCTCAGACTGGGCGCGATGCCGCAAAGCAGCGAGCTGACCGTGAAGATGCCCAGGCACGACATGAAAAAGCGCTTGCGCCCCAGCGTGCTTGCGAGCCAGCCGCTGATGGGCAGGATGATGGCGTTCGAGACAAGATAGGACGTGAGCACCCAGGTACTCTGGTCGTTGCTCGCGCCCAGATTCCCCGCCATGTACGGAAGGGCGACGTTGGCGATGCTGGTGTCGAGCACCTCCATGAAGGCGGCCAGCGCCACAACAACGGCGATCAGCCAGGGATTGTACTTAGGCCGCCATATGTCCTGATCGAGCGTGACTGCGGCGGCACTCATTTGAGGTATACGTCGGGCACGACGTTCATTCCGGGTCGAAGCCGCCGGTCTTTATTTTCGCCGGGCTCAAGAACGATTTTCACCGGAATGCGCTGGACGATCTTTACGTAATTTCCGGTAGCGTTCTCTGGTGGAAGCAAGCTGAAGAGCGGGCCCGTGGCGCCGGCGATGCTGTCAACATGGCCTTTCAGAGTCTGGCCAGTCGAATCTACGTGGATGTCCGCTTTCTGCCCAACCTGCATGTGCCGGAGTTGATCCTCTTTGAAATTGGCGGTAATCCAGACTTCATCGAGGGGCACGACGGTGAGGAGCTGCTGGCCGGCTTGAACATTCAGGCCCACGACCACGGACTTATTCACTTCTCCGCTGACGGGAGCAATGATCTTGGTATAGCTGAGATTGAGCTGGGCCTGCTCCAGGAGCGCGCGTTTTTCTTCGACGTCTCCGATCGCGGCCCGCACTCGGGCTTTCGTCGATGACACTTGCTGCGGCCCGGTCTCGGCGGAGCGGTGATTGGCATCCGCTTGTGCCAACCGGCTGCGTGCCTGGCTTACGAATTCCTGCGCCGCCGATTCACTGGCGCGAGCTGCCGCTACCGTTGCCGTGCTCGATTTGGCAGCGGCCAGCGCCTGATCGTAGATTTGCTGCGACACTTCGCGCTTGTCGACCAGAAGTTTGTAGCGCTGGAGATCGTCCTGGGCTTTTACGTCGTTGGCTTCGGCGGACTCCACCTGCGAGTGGGCGGCAGCAAGTTGGCGCTCGGCGGCGATGATCCCCGCGTTGGCGTCGTCGACGCCGGACGCGGCGAATCTCAGTTGGCTGGTGGTGCTCACGTCAGTAATGGGAACTGTAATGTTGAGTGATTCTGCCGTAGCTTCGGCGTTGGTGAGATTGGCTTGGGCCTGCGCGACCGCAACCTCGTAGTCTTTGGGATCGATCTCGACCAGCACGGCGCCCTTTTCGACCCACTGGTTGTCGTCAACGTTGACCTTTATCACATAGCCGGAAACGCGCGCGCTGACTGGAGAGATATGAAGATCAGCCTGGGCGTCGTCGGTCGATTCATAGCTGCTGAGCCAGCGCCACAAGAAGATGCCGCCAACCACCAGCACCACGACCACGACTACGATGATGATGTTTCTGCGGCGCGAGGGATTGCGCCGCGCCGGCGGCGTGTAGTGCGAGTCCGTCGAGGTCGATGGGGCGATTGGTTCCTGGCCCTGCTCAGAACGGGTTGGGTTTTCTTCTGCCATGCTTATTTTCCTTTGAAGTAGTCCTTGACGCCTTGCTCAGCAAGGCCCAGAGCGCGAGCCAGCGAAATTTTTGCGTAATTGTAACTGTAGAGGCTCGAAATGTATTGTTCATGCGCGCTCGCCACTGACTCTTCCGACTGCACCACTTCGACGGTGTCGGTGACACCGGCGCTGAAACGGTCACGCGACTGAACCAGCGTCTGCTCGGCCAGATCGATGTTGCTGCGCGCGACATTCACCTGATCGGCGGAGGATTGGAGATTCAGCAGCGCGGTGCGCACGTCGGCGTCGATCTGGCCGCGCAAATTCTCCAGACGCTCGCGGGTTTGATCGAGCCTGGCCTCGGCCTGCAAAACATCGCCGTGCACGCTGCCGCCCTGAAAGATGGGAATGGAGAGCGTTCCGCGAACATCGGCGACTGGCGTTGCCGTAGAGGGATGCGCGCCAGCCAGGCCATAATCCGCGTTCACGGAAAGCGTCGGAAGATAGCCGCCGATCGCGGCTTTTTTGGAAAATTCCGCGGCACGCACGTCGGTCATGGCCGCCTGATAATCCGACCGCGAAGCATAAGCGCGCTTTAACGCCTCATCAATGGTGATGGCTTCGAATGGCTGGTAGGGCGACTTGTCGGACAGGTCAAATTCCTGCCCTGGAGCCAAACCGATAACGCGCGCCAGGGTGAGCTTTTGAATTGCGAAGTTGTTTTTCGCCTGGATGAACTGCTGCTGCCGCGTCTGAAGTTCGACCCGTGTGCGCAGACCGTCGATATCTGGCGAGGTGCCGGCGCTGACCTGATCGGCTGCCTGATCGTAGAGCGCCTGCGCGGTCTTGACCTGCGCATCGGCCGTTTCAACGCGGGCTTCATCGGCGATGGCTTGCAAATACGTATAGCCGACGGCCAGCACGACCAGATCGCGCGCGTCTTTGAAGGTGTAGCTGGCGGATTTTACGCTTTGGCTGGCGGCACGTGTGGCGTTGATCGACTTCCAGTCGAACAGGTCTTCGGTCGCGCTGGCACGGGCGTCGAAGTAAGAAAAAGGTCCAATCGAAGGTGAAATATGAAAGAGGCTAGCGATTCCGGCAAACCCGGCCTCATCAATATTGATCTTTGACTCCCCGACATAGGGCGACGCGGTCACGTGGGGCAGCAGGGCGCTCAACGCCTCCCAGCGCTGGCCGCGGGCGGAGCGAATGTCGGCATTCGAAAGCAGGAGTCCAAGGTTCTGCTTCAATCCGCGGTCGATGGCTTCGTGCAAGGAAAGCGGCATCACTCCGGGAACGAGGGGAGCAGGAACACTGCCCGCGAACACGCTCACGCCGCCGGTTCCCGAAATTGACTGGCCCGGAGTACTCGCGCCGGAACCCTGTTCGGACTGGGCCAATGATGTTGCTGCCCCAGAGATCAAGACTCCGGACAGCAGGGCTGCGTACACCAGGAGTCCGCAGAACGGCAAAAGGCGGGGTTCGTGATTGAATCTCAAGGGGAGTCTCCTTCCTCTTTCCTCTCTGCCCGTACTGAATTGTCAAACTTTGAATTGTCAGACTTTAATAGTCGGACTTTGTTTTGTCAGGCTTTGATTCGCCGACAGGTTCATTCGACACATTTTGATTCCGCACAAGTCGATTCGGTGGTACGGAGGGTGCCTTTACGCACGGCTCTCCGCAAAAGGGTGGAGGAGATGATACGACAGACAGTTGAGGTTGTGCACGCGGTCGGCGTGGGCTAGCGATCGGGCGGAAAGGAATTATCTTTCGAGCTCTTTGCGATTCCAGTTGGCTTTGTTTGCCCCGGCCGCGTAGGTGCTCTGGCAAAACTCGAGTAGCGCGGCAGTCGGCGATGCGGCTGCGCGCACATCTTCGTACATGAGAAGAAACTCGCCGATTTTGTCATAGTGGGCGGCCGACGGCTTAACGGCTGCGTCTTTGAATCCCGCCGGCTCGGGCGACATGTAGGAATAAAAAGCGGCCTCTTTAATATCGCCGCTGCCGGGCCAGAAGCCGACGCTGCTCACCTCGTGAGAGTACGCCTCTCGCGTTACAGCGTCCGCGCCCGGACGCTCTGGCGCGCGGCGACCGGAGAATCGCGAGACGGCAAGATCAAAGCTTCCCCAGAAAAAATGCACGGGGCTGCATTTGCCAATGAACTGTGACCTGAATTGGGTGAAGACGGCATCCACCGAGAGCAGAATGCGCCAGAATTTTTCCATCGCGAGCGGATCGTACGAGTGATGGACTTGATCCTGATCGAAGGCAATTGGATTCGGAATCTCGACCGGCATTGGCCAGATTTTGACTTCGATCCCGGCGGATTGAAGCATGCTCATAAATTCGTGATAGAAGTCGGCGACGGAGCGCGGCGCCAGGGCAAGCGTTTTCCGCATTCCGTCGCTTGTTTCGAGGACGAGCTGGTGCGCTATGAAATCAAAGTGGAGCTCGAATGCCCTTTGCCCATAGGGGATTCGAGAGGTGGTGAGGCCGCGCGCGGTTACGTAGAACGGCACGTTCCACCAGTGATTCACGAGCGGCGTCAACCGCATCCGCACCTTGCCGACAATCTGGCTCCACATGTGAGCTGTGGCGCAGGTGTCTTTCCAGGATTCCGAGGACAGGGCGGGCCAGCATTCGGGGCGGTCAGCGGCTAGAGTCATCGTAGCGATTCTAATCAATTTTCTGGTGGAAGTGGCCTTGCGGAATCGCGACCTAGAACCAGCTACAGATCGCTTGCTCAGTTCGAAGGCTTGCTCGCGTTGTGGGTTGCGATCAGGCTGTGGATTTCAGCAATGTAGCCGCCGGGAAATTCGACCACGGCAGTGTTGCGGTCGTGTGCCAGGTACGGCGCCGAGAGAATCTTCGCTCCGGCTGCCTTGGCTTTTTGCAAAATCGCGCTGAGATCTCCCACCTGGTATCCGGTGGTCTCGCGGCCAAAGGGATACGGGAGGTGGCCGTCGGTGACGAGCACCAGCATATTTCCGAATTGCGAGACGATCCGAATACGGCGAAAAGTCTCACCCGCGCGGCCAATCTCGCCCGCGTCGGCGTTGTTGTCATCAGCGACGATGTTGCCGCGAGAGAAGCGCACGAAGGCCTTCACAAAGTTGTCGGCTTGATCACGCGATACATAGACGCGGTTGTCGGGAATCGTTTCGAGGGGCGGGTTGGTCGAGGACTTGAAATGCCAATACAGTTGCATCTTCACGCCACCCGGCCATTGGATCACAGCGTCAATGCCGATCGGATCTTTGAAAGGATCGACGATCACTTCCGCTCCCGCCGCGCGAGCGGCTTCGATCGCCTGGGTCATGTCAGTGACCAGGTATCCCGTACGCTCATCGCCGAATGGGAACGGCACGGGCGTCTGGTACGCGAAGACGGAGAGGATGCCAACGGGCATCAGCACGTATTGCATCCCGGTGCTGCTGGCGACGGGCAAGACGTTTGCCACGATCCGCCTGGATGGCTGGCCGCCGAAGGTAGCGACGATGCTGCTGACGAACGCATCGATGTCAGCGGGAGCAACGTAGACGTGCGTGGAGTCGTATTGCGCCCCGACAGCTACACCTGCACCTTGCGCCGCCGCGGCGGCGGCGTCCGATGCGAAGGCTGAGCGAGAGGCCAACAGAACTGCGGCTAGAATTAACGACTGGCTCAGCAAGAACCGCTGCGATCGCTTTCCTTCATGCATTGTGGCGCTCCACAGGAAACGGCGGGCCTTGCTGCGAAGGTTTGGCCCGCCGCTCAACTCTACAGCGTATGCGTTTGTTTTCCGCTTAGCGATGCTTTATGAAGTCGCCGGTCTGCAACTCGGCCATCGCTTGCTGCAATTCCTTTTGCGTGTTCATGACGATCGGCCCATACCATGCCACGGGTTCCTCGATCGGCTTGCCTGAGACGAGCAGGAAACGGATGCCTTCGTCGCCCGCCTGGACAGTAATCTCGTCGCCGCGGTCGAAGAGTACGAGCGAGTGATTGCCGACATCGTATTTCGGTGGAGCATCCGGTTTCTGCACGTTCTCGGTCAGCACCGCGCGCGGCGCTGACGAATCGCGGAAGGTGCCTGATCCGGCGAAGACGTATGCAAACGCGTTGCGCGTCGTCTCGACCTTGAGCCGTTTGCGCTGGCCGGGTGGAACCGAAATGTCGATGTAATTCGGATCGGCTGCTACGCCTTCCACCGGCCCGCGCTTGCCCCAGAACTCGCCGCAGATGATACGGGCGCACGTGCCGTCATCGTCGGTGACCTCGGGGATCGCGCTCGACGGAATGTCCTGATACCGCGGATCGGTCATCTTCAGCGATGCGGGCAGGTTCGCCCACAGCTGAAATCCGTGCATGCGACCCTGCGTGTCGCCTTTCGGCATCTCCTGGTGCAGGATGCCGCTGCCGGCCGTCATCCACTGCACGTCTCCGGCGGTCATCTTTCCCTTGTTGCCGAGGCTGTCGCCGTGTTCCACCGATCCGGCGAGCACGTAGGTGATGGTTTCGATCCCGCGATGCGGATGCCACGGAAATCCGGCGACGTAATCGGCCGGGTTGTCGTTGCGAAAATCGTCAAGCAAAAGAAAGGGATCGAACTCCTTGGTCTTGCCGAAGCCGAAAGCGCGTTGCAGCTTCACGCCGGCGCCTTCGATGGTGGGCTTCGGTTGAATGATCTGTTTGACTGGGCGCAGTGACATATGGTCTCTCCTTCTTCCCGGATCCACGCGGCAGAGTTCACATGCCGGGCGGCAGTTTGGGCTTCTTTGCTTCTCTCTTTGTATTAGATGCGTTATGACGATATTCGTCGCAACGACTATTTTTCATCGAAATGGCGCGAATTTTGCATGGTTGGAGCGCCCGCGCAACTGAATCCCTAGATTGTTTGCTGGGTGCGAAGAAGAAGGTCGAAGGCCTTTTTCGCGTCCACGGGCGGGGAGTAGAAAAATCCCTGGACCATTTCAC
The DNA here is from genome assembly GCA_049589215.1 of Terriglobales bacterium. Classification (GTDB taxonomy): domain Bacteria; phylum Acidobacteriota; class Terriglobia; order Terriglobales; family Acidobacteriaceae; genus Acidiflorens. The sequence continues at coordinate 17,613 of JBAWAI010000242.1, forward strand.
AGCCGAGTTTTGTGAGGGCCGAAACCTGTTCCTGGGTTTCAGTCCCCTCGGCGACAATACTCAGTCCGAGGCTGTGGGCGAGCATGATGATGAGGCGCACGATCTCGTGGTTGTCATGATCGGTGTTCATGTTGGAGACGAATGTGCGGTCGATTTTGAGGGCGTCGATGGGAAAACGCGGCAGGCGGCTGAGAGAGGAATAGCCAGTGCCAAAATCGTCGATGCTCAGACGAACGCCGATTTCCTTCAATTCGGAGAGCACCGATAGAGCGCGATCCGGTTCTCCCATGGCGATCGTTTCCACGATTTCGAGGCTTATGTTTTGCGGCGATGTTCCGGTCTGACTGAGAATCGTATCGATATCGGCCGCCAGTCCCGGTTGAGCAAATTGTTTGCGGGAGACGTTCACGCTGATCGTAAGCGGCGTATCGGAGCTCAACTGCGACTGCCATTCATGCAACTGTTCGCAAGCTTCCCGCAACAGCATTCGATTCATGTGCAGGATCAGACCAGTCTCGTCGGCAACGGGAATGAAATCCGCGGGCGAGATCATTCCGTCAGGATGGTTCCAGCGGCTAAGGGCTTCGAAGCTTGTAATCTTGCCGCTGCGCAGGGAAATAATAGGTTGGTAGTAGACCAGCAATTCGCCGCGTTCGAGGCCCAGTCGAAGATCGGTCTCGAGCTTCAGGCGACGGAGCGCTTTCGAGTGCATGCCGGAGTCGAAGACTTCACAGCGCGCCTTGCCCGATTGCTTGGCGCGATACATGGCAATTTCGGAATCACGGACCATCTCTTCCGGCTTGTTGTAGGAATTTGCGCTCAAGGCCGCACCGATGCTGGCCTTGATTACGATCTGGCGCCCCTTGATCTCGAAGGGGACAGCAAGTTTCTCCTGAATACGATGCCCGACCCGGATGGCATCGCTGGGCCGGGACACATCTTCGAGGAGCACGGTAAATTCATCTCCGCCCAAGCGCGCGACACTGGAGGTCTCCATGTGCGCTTCCACCTCATAGGGCGCTTGCAGACGGGCAATCATGTCTGAGTCGCGGAAAGAGGTGTTCATGCGCTTGGCGATCTCGACCAGCAACTCGTCGCCCGCGGAGTGCCCCAAGCTGTCATTCACAACCTTGAACTCGTCGACGTCCACAAAAAGAACTGCAAATTTGTAATCGGTATGCCGGCGGGCTCGCAGCATGGCGTGTTGCAGGCGATCCAGAAACAGCTCGCGATTGGGCAGATCGGTCAGGCCGTCGTGGAAGGCGCGGTGCGCTAGCGCTTCCTCGGCCCGCTTGCGATCGGTAATGTCGCGGTTGACGATGACGAGCCTGTCGCCTTCTTTCGTTCCGATGGTATTTGATGTCGATTCCAGAACACGCCATGATCCATCTTTATGGCGCATTCGATATTCCACCTTTTGGCCCTGTCCGGTGCGATGAGCTTTTTCCGCCGCTTGCTTGACCAGATCCTGATCGGATGGATGAATTTGATCGAACGACGTACCGCTATCGAGCTCCTCGGGAGAGTATCCGAGCACTTTCTGGTACGCGGGACTGCTGTAGACGCGCCGGCCGTCGGGAGTGACCACGGCAATCATGTCGGCGGCATTTTCAGTGATCAGCTGAAATAACTCGTCACGCTCCGCGAGTTGCCTGCGTACCCGTTGCAATTGCCAGTGCTGGTACATGGTGTAGACGTCGAACAACAAGACGAGAGCGGCGAGCCCGCGAACCCATTCTCGAAGGCTGGCCCAATAGAGAGGATTGCGTTCTGAATGCTCTCCGGGGAGAACCAGAAAGACGATAGCAGCGGTCAGGAAAACCGTGACGATGATGGCGAATGCCCAAAGCCACCATTCCCGGCGTTCCACCTGGCGCGCAGCGAGCGCGCTGAGCTTTTTACTTCGACGATCGACGATTTGAGATGGGTGACTCATTACTTGGTGAAACGCCCCCGCCGGCATTCGATCAACCGCAGACCAAAGATGCGGCGGCTATAGGCTGATTTGGTGCGACTTCCTGAAGAGCGTAATTACATTCAGTCATTTTTCGAATGCTGCCCGCAAGTTACATTCGTTTCTTAACTTGGCCTCACCGTGTCCGGGGCGCATCGATGGGCCCGCCCAGCGGCCTTGTTCGTTTTTCGTAACATCGACATTAGTGGGCGCGCGCGCCAGGGGTCGCGCAATGAGCAAGTGTCAACCTCCGGTACCGCGCCGACCTGATTTTGGGGAGTTAGCAGTTGCCCGATAGGTATCAAAAAGAGGCCCCGATTTCAATAGGGAGCGCCTTTCGCTTGTGTTTGGATTTCGTAACAAAGGGACGGTAGTAAATACCGGCGATACGGCACTTGAGTGAGACTTGAATCTAAAGATCGGCAGTTACCTTGGTAGATGTACCCGAAAGGGAGGTAAAAGCCGTATGGGGTTAGTGGAGTTGTCGTTATTTTTCAAGGAACTATCGAGTGGCCACGGGCACGTCGGCACATTGAGATACAGCGTACGCTCGCTGGGCTCTCCCGTTTAACCAGACTACCGACAAGTTAGCGCGACTGTCCCGGACGATAAGTCTGAGGACTGGCGAGCCGGAAAATGCCCCGGATAGGTCACGTGATAGAGGAACTTCCAGATGACAATCGGCGTTGCGCTTTTGGTATCGTCGGATCCCATCGCCATTCGGCAGGTGAGTGAGGCTTTGCGGGAGTTTTCCATCTCTCCTGACGTCTGTCAGGAGCCGCCAGCGGCGCTTGGTCTGCTGACTCGCCGGAAGTTTGATGCGATTATCGTTGATCTCCAGCTGGGGACGGAGGCGGGATTGATTCTGGACGAAGCGCGTCTCTCGCCATCAAATCGAACCGCGGTAACGTTTGCCATTCGCGGCAAGGGTGACGAAGACCCGGCGCTTCAGAACAAGTCAAGCTTTGTACTCGACAGGCCTCTTTCCGCCGACTCGATCTGTAACACGCTGAAGCCCGCCTACGGAATGATTCTGAGAGAACGCAGGCGCTATTTCCGTTGTCCGGTGTCAATCCCTGTGGTTATCCAGAGACGGGCCATGCCGGAGGTGCGATGCCAGAGCATAAACATCAGCGACGGCGGGATCGCTGTGCACATTTTCGCGCCGCTTGACGCGGGCGAAGAGGTGGTAGTTCAGTTTGTGCTGCCTGGCGGGAAAACCGTATTCGCAGCCGAATCTACGGTCTGCTGGGGGAAAAAAAGCCAGCTCGGGATTCGATTCCTGTCTCTCCCGGAAGAGCGCAAGAGTGAACTGCAAAGCTGGCTCGCGCGGAAACTCGAAGAGACACTTCCTGATGGCGTCGCCGAGAAATTTCAGCAGTGACCTGGCTTGTGCTTCTCTCGTTGAATGGCAAACCGGACGCGTAGGTGCCGTCCGGCTTGCCGACAGTCTGAATCTAATGGTGCGTAATCGCTTCGCTGCTTTGCGATCGGTAAGGGTGCATCCCGTTTTGTTATGGGTTCCCCTTGGTCACCGCGATACCAAACCCGCCGTCGGTCCCAGTGATAAAGCTCTGATTCACATCGGTTCCGTTGAGATTCGCCCAGCCGATCGTGCTGCCGGAGCCGCGACTTCCCCAATCCGCCCAGAAGATGCCTTTTGCGCTGACTGCCAGGAACGCAATTTCACCGTTTAGGCCAGTGATGAAATTCGGATTCACCTCCGTCCCATTGACCTTTGCGCGCCCGATTCCGGTACCGCCGTTCGAGGTGAAGTAAATGTATCCGCCGTGGATGGCAATTCCCGACCCCGATCCTGCTCCGCTGATAAAACTGTCATCCACATCCGTCCCGTTGATCTTCGCCCGCCCGATCGATTGGGTTTCATAGTTGGCCCAATAGATGTGCGAGCTGGTGACCGCGACCCCGCAGACTCCATTGCCGGTCTCAATGAATCCCTGATTCACGCCGCTGCCGTCGAGGTTGGCCCGCCCGATGAAACTGCCGAGGTCACCGGCCCAGTAGATATATGTCGTGCTGACTGCAACCCCGCATGGGTTGGTGGCGCCTGTGATGAACTCGTCGTTTACCCCGCTGCCATCGAGATTGGCCCGACCGATGTTGGTTGCCGATCCGCCGTTAGCCCCGGTCCAGTAGATGTAGTTCGTATCCACCGTCAAGCCTCCGCCCCCAACTCCCTCGCCGGTTGTGATGAAGTCTTCGTCTGCGCCTGTGCCTGTGATCGTCGCGCGGCCGATCGTGGCATTGTTGGAGTTCGTCCAATAGACGTAAGCCGAAGGCGCCTTCTGGGGCTCGGTCTGCGCGGGCAGTAAGACGGCCCAAGCGCAGAGCGCGAAGAGGACCAGCATTGCCCTGCCGAAAGTATGATTTCCTGTATGGCATTGAGTTGTCTTATTCATTTCCATCCTCCTGATGATTCATATGACCCAGCGCTCGCCGGGGAAGGGGCATGCGCCAGTTATTACGCGGGAAGCATGCAGCCGGTTCGGGCAACGGCGCAAGTAAGAAGGGGTATTGTTACGGTATCGAGCCGTGATATCTTACGTTTGCACGGGTCAAGTGCCAGGTGGGCACTGCAACCGACCTATCCTCCCCTTGAGGAATTCCGTCGACTTCGAGCCAGCTCCGAGCAGCCGGCGTGGGGTGAATTTGTATGAAGGAGAGGCCTGGGCAGCCCGCCTGCCGCGAAACAACCCAGGCGCGGATACCGGCGGCAAGCGTCCAAGAGGAGCTGCAACGCATCCTCGCGTCTCCAACCTTTCTTAATGCTCGCCGGCCCAGCCAATTTTTGCGGTTCATCGTCGAAGAGACGTTGGCCGGCGAAGACCGCCTCAAGGAATATCTGATCGGGGTGGAGGTATTCGACCGTCCCCAGGATTACGACCCGAAAGACGATCCGGTTGTTCGGATTGAGGCAGGACGCCTGCGAAAGAAGCTGGCGGAGTATTACGCCGGGCCGGGCGCGAACGATGCGGTCGTTATCGAGTTACCCAAAGGCGGGTACGTGCCGGTTTTCTACGAGCGGCCCGCGACCATCGAGCCTGAGAAGATCGCGACTGAGGTTGGCCGGCAGTCGTTGCACGAGCGGAGTGTAAGGCTCAGTCGACGAAATAAGTGGTTGAGAAAGATCGTGCTGGTCGCCGGTGTGCTGGCTGCGATCGTTATCGGCGGCGGACTTTACTATCGTTCTTACGGAATCAGAAGGCTCACAGAAAAAGACACGATCCTGCTCACCGATTTCAGCAATACCACCGGCGATGAAGTATTCGATGACACGCTGAAGACCGCATTGCTGGTGGCTTTGAAGCAGTCGCCTTTCCTGAACGTCCTCCCGGACGGCAAGGTCGCAAAGACTTTGAAGCAGATGACCCTGCCCGCGAACACCAAGCTCACCGGCGAAGTGGCCCGCCAACTTTGCCAGCGGGCGGACAGCAAGGCTTACATTGCCGGAGCCATCGCCAGCCTCGGTTCTGAGTACGTTCTCCAGTTAAAGGCGATTGATTGCCAGAGCGGGAGTACTCTGGCGGAGCAGCAGGGTACGGCTGCATCGCGTGACAAAGTTCTTGACGTTCTCGGCCACGCTGCCTCCGGGCTGCGCGTTGGACTGGGCGAATCCCTGAATACCGTGCAGAGGTTTGATGCTCCGTTGGTCGAGGTAACCACGCCGTCGCTCGAAGCTTTGAAGGCGTTCAGCCTGGGCAGAAAGGCTCTCAATGAAAAAGGAGAAGCCGCCGCTCTGCCGTACCATCTGCGAGCTATCGAACTGGATCCGAGATTTGCCGTGGCGTATCGCGCGGCGGGCGTGGATTACGGTGGCATGGGCGAGACAGGGCGCGCCAATGAGTATTACGCCAAAGCTTTTCAGTTGCGCGACCGCGCCGGTGGACTGGAAAAGCTGATGATCACCACCATCTACTATGAAAATGTGACGGGAGAATTGGATAAGTCCGCACAGACCTATCAGGAGGAAATGCAGAGTTACCCGAACATGCCGGCCTACACCGGCCTCGGCGTTGTTTATAACGAGGAAGGAGAGAACGAGAAAGCAGCCGAATCATATCGCGAGCAGATACGCCTCAATCCAGACAGCGTCATCGGATACGGTAATCTTGCCTTCGCCTTGCTTGCCCTTCAGCGCTTAGACGAGGCCCAGCACACGATTCAACAGGCGCAGGCGCGAGGACTGGATGATTTCGAACTCCGCGAGGCTCGATACGCCCTGGCTTTTATTGCCGGCGATTCTACCGCGATGAGTCAACAGGAGAAATGGCTCGAGGGCAAACAGGAGGAGAACAATGGGCTCTCACTTGAATCCGACACGGAGGCCTACGTCGGCCATCTGGAAAAAGCACGGGAACTGACAAGGCGCGCCGTGGATTCCGCAACCCATGCTGACAGCAAGGAGACCGGAGCTATCTGGCTGGAGAATGCCGCGATTCGCGAGGCGGCGTTCGGTAACATTGCGGCCGCCCGGCGATCAGCGGCTGCGGGCCGGAAACTGGATCCGGAAAGTGCTGGAGTTTCCGCGGAAGCAGCGCTGGCATTTGCGATGGCGGGGGATGCCGCGCAAGCCAAATCTTTGGTCGAGGACTTGAACCAGCGTTTCCCGGTGCACACGCAGATGCAGTCCATTTTTCTTTCGCCGGTTCGGGCGCAACTGGCGCTCAAGCAAAAAAGTCCCGATGAAGCAATCAAAGATTTGCAAGCCGCGTTGCCGCCAATCGAATTCGCCATAATTCCTTTTTTGGTGAATCCATCGTGTCTTTATCCCACGTACGTTCGCGGCGAGGCATACCTCGCGGCCGGGAAAGGTAGCGCTGCCGCCGGCGAGTTTCAGAAGATCCTCGACCACAGCGGAATCGTTTGGAACTGCTGGACCGGGGCATTGGCGCACCTGGGCGTAGCGCGGGCCAATGTGCTGGAATCGAAATCACTGGAAGGCGCCGAGGCCGATGCCGCTCGCGCGCGAGCACTCGCAGCTTACAAAAACTTCCTCGAACTGTGGAAAGATGCGGACCCCGACGTGCCGGTCTACAAAGCGGCGAAAGCCGAATACGCAAAACTGCAATAGACCTCCTGTCCACGCCAAGAGTCACAACTCACAGGATGCCCCTGACCGCTGGCATGGCTGGGATCAATGTGATAATTTGCCTCTACACCGTTTACCAACCAATAGAAGGCCGGATCTATGCCGGATATTCCTGAAGCTCCTACAAAACTGGAAGTCACACAACTGTTGAAGGCATGGGGCTCCGGAGATGACAAGGCGCTCGAGCAGTTGACGCCAGTTGTTGAAAATGAACTTCACCGGATGGCTCATCGATGCATGGCCAGGGAGAGACCGGGTCACATGCTGCAAACGACCGCCCTGGTCAATGAGGTCTATCTTCGACTGGTGGATGTACATGCGGTCGACTGGCAGGACCGCGCTCATTTTTTCGCCATCTCCGCGCGCATGATGAGGCGGATTCTTACGGATTTTGCGCGCTCCCGGAATTATCAGAAGCGTGGCGCCGGTGCGGTGGACATTTCTTTCGACGAGGCTCTCATTGTCGGCCCACAAAAAGACGCGGACATCATGGCGCTCGACGACGCATTGACCGAGTTTGCCGTGCTCTATCCGCGGCAGAGCCAGGTGGTGGAGCTGCGATTTTTTGGCGGGCTTGAAGTCACCGAAGCGGCGGAGGCGCTGAAGATATCGCCGGAGACGGTGAAGCGCGATTGGAGATTCGCGAAAGCGTGGCTGCTCCGCGCCATGAGCGGGGAGTCGCCCGGCGAAGAAGAAAGCAGCGAGAAGAACGAAGAAAGCGCCGGAGGAAAGGCTCATGGATGCTGAGCGAGCCCGGCGGCTGGAGGAGCTTTACCAGTCTGCACTGGAGCGCGCCGAGGCCGAGCGCCGCCCGTTTCTTGAGAGCGCGTGTGGCGCAGATGTTGCTCTTCGTAGAGATGTAGAGTCGCTGCTCATTCACGATCAGGCAGCGGAGAATTTTATTGAGGCCCCCGCCCTCGAAGTGGCCGCGCGACAGTTGGCGCAGCAACAGGATTTGCTGCGTGACGAAGGCCGCATCGCCTCGCTGACCGGTCAAACGATTTCCCACTACCAGATCACCGAAAAGCTGGGCGGCGGCGGAATGGGCGTCGTCTATCAGGCATTCGATATACGGCTGCGCCGCCCCGTAGCCTTGAAATTCCTGCCCAGGGATTTTGCCGCCGATCCGACCGCCAATGTCAGATTCCAGCGTGAAGCGCGCGCCGCCAGCTCGCTCAACCACCGCAACATTTGCACGATTTACGATATCGGCGAGCAGAACGGCCGCCCCTTCATCGCGATGGAATATCTGGAGGGGGAGACGCTGAAGCACGTCATCGGCTCCCAGCCGATGGAGAGCGAGCGACTTCTGCAACTGGCTATACAAATGGTGGAGGCGCTGGAGGCCGCGCATTCACAGAGCATCATTCACCGCGATGTGAAGCCCGCCAATATTTTTGTGACTAAGCAGGGGCAGGTAAAGGTTCTCGATTTTGGGCTGGCGAAGGTCGCATCGCAGCGTCCCATGGCGGCAACCGGGCCGGGAGGCCGCGCGCCACTCGATGGAAGCAATCTCGATCGAATGAATGATCGAATTAATAAGGAGCAGCTCACCACTCCGGGGATGGCGCTGGGGACGGTTGCTTATATGTCTCCGGAACAGGCGCGCGGAGAAGATCTCGATATCCGCACGGACCTGTTTAGTCTCGGCACGGTGCTCTACGAAATGGCGACCGGGCAGGTTGCTTTTGGGGGGACGACGGTCGCCATTGTTTTCGACGCCATACTGAATCGCGATCCGTTGCCAACCGCGCAACTCAATCCTCAACTGCCTGACGGATTGGCACACGTCATCGCCAAAGCCCTGGCGAAGGATCGCGGCGAGCGCTATCAATCGGCCGCGGAGATGCTCGATGACCTGAAGGCCATTGCCGCAGGCAGAAAAGCGCAGGTGGCCGGGCGTTTTGCATCGCGGCAAAAGCTTTGGGTAACCGCCGCGGCGACGCTCGCGATCGCCGTCGTGATCGCGGTTGGATTGTTTTTCCGCCAGCGGCAGGCGCATCCATTAACCGAGCAAGACACGGTAGTGCTGGCTGACTTCGCGAACAGCACGGACGATCCTGTTTTCGACGATACCTTGAAACAGGCTGTATCCGTGCAACTGGCGCAGTCGCCGTTTCTAAATATTCTTTCCGATGCGAAGGTTCGCGCGGTTCTGAAGCTGATGGCCACGCCCGTTGGCACGAAGCTCACTCCCGAGTTGGCGCGCGATCTCTGCCGGCGATCGGGCAGCAAAGCATATATTTCGGGGTCGATTGCGCGGCTGGGCAGCGAGTACGTGATTGGCGTCGATGCGACCAATTGTGAGACGGGCGATCTTCTGGCCCAGGAGCAGGCAACGGCCGCGAGCAAAGAAAAAGTTCTGAAGGCGCTCGGAGGAGCCACTGCCAAGTTACGCGGCAGGCTGGGCGAATCGCTCGCCAGCGTGCAGAAGTTCGATGCGCCGATCGGCGAAGAGACGACGTCATCTCTCGAGGCGCTGAAGTCGCTCGCGCAGGGCAGGAAGGTGCAACTGGAAAAAGGAACGGAAGCCGCGATTCCCTACTTCGAACATGCCATCGAACTCGATCCTAACTTCGCAGCGGCTTATGCGGCGCTCGGAACCAGTTACTCCAATCTGCGCGAGCCGGCGCTGGCCAGCGTCAATCTGCAAAAAGCTTATGAGTTGCGGGACCGGGTCAGCGACCGGGAGCGGTACCGGTTCTCCGCTTACTACTATCACCTGGTGAACGGCGACCTCGAGAAAGCGCTCGAAACTTACCAGCTGTGGGCCGGAGATTATCCACGTGACGGAGCGCCCCGCGGCAACCTGGGCGCAATTTATGGCTACCTTGGGCAATACGACAAAGGCGTGGCGGAGATGCAGGAAGACATCCGTCTTAACCCCGATAGCCTTCCCGGTTATACCAACCTGATCAGCCATTTCACCGCTCTCGATCGTTTGCAGGAGGCCAAAGCTGCCTACGACCAGGCGCGCGCGCGCAATCTGGACGGCGCCTTGCTCCGCTTGAATTCGTATGGCATCGCATTCCTGCAAAGCGACACAGCAGAAATGCAGCGGCAGGCAACATGGGCAGTAGGAAAACCGCAAGCTGAGAACTTGCTGCTCTCGGCGCAGGCGGACACCGAGGCCTACTCGGGACATTTGCGGCAGGCACGAGAGCTGACGCTGAAAGCAGTCGAATCCGCCACCCAAAACAACGAACCGGAAGCCGCGGAGGGATGGCAGATGAACGCGGCACTCCGCGAAGCAGAGTTCGGGAACCTGGCACTGGCTCGCCAGCAGGTTGACGCGGCGCTGGCCAAGTCTCCCAGTCGAGAAGTGCAAATTCTGGGCGCCCTGGCGCTGGCGCGAGCGGGCGACTTGAAACGAGCCGGGCAAATTGCCGACAGCCTCGCCCAGGCCTTCCCGGCCGATACGGTGGTGAATCGCTACTGGTTGCCAACCATTCGAGCCGCGATCGAGATCAATCGAAAGAATCCCGCGAAAGCCATCGAACTGCTCGCTATCTCTGTTCCTTATGAGCTGGGCAATCCCCTGCCACAAGTGGAGATCGGGGCCTACCTCTATCCCGCGTACATACGCGGGCAAGCTTATTTATCGTTGAAGGATGGCGAAAAAGCGGCAGCGGAGTTCAATAAGTTCGTTAGCCATCCCGGGATCACGATCAATTGTCCCTTAGCTATGCTGGCTCGTCTCCAGCTTGGGCGGGCCTATCGACTCACGGGCGACACGGCTAAATCACGGAGCGCCTACCAGGAATTTCTGACTCACTGGAAAGACGCCGACTCCGGCATTCCTATTCTGAAAGAAGCCAAGGCGGAGTACGCAACTCTGCGCTAAAGGAGGCCGTTTCCGACGGCCTGACTATGTAGCAAACACGGCCTTGATGCCCGCGACCTCGATCACGTCGCCCGGTGCGAGTTGGTTTTGGCCGCCTTCGATCACGGCATCATTCACTATGATCGTTTCCCGGCTTCCGGAAGAGCTGATGAAGTAGCAATCCTCGGCTCGGTAAATTGAAGCCGCGACCTGGGGAGCGAACCATCGCTTGAGCCGGATGCCCGCCATCTTCGACCTTCCGATCAGCGTAAGTTTGCTGGTCAGAACATAACGCGGCTGGTCGGTTCGGCCTTTAACGATGGTCAGCGTGCCGATGGTCTGATGAACCACGCGCGTGACATTGACGGGCGACAGGTTTTGGCCGAAGCCGACTCTGTTGACCGTAACCGACCCGGCGGAAGAGGCCGCCGCGGCCAGCTTCGAGACCATTTCTTTCGCCTCAGCCGTGTCGAGGACAACCGTGCGATCGAGCTGTGGCGGCCTGGGCTTCGCGAGTTGACCGTCAACAGTAACGGCGGTTTGCTGAGCGCTAACTTGCTGCCGCACCTCGTCACGAAATTCGATCGTGTGCTTGCCGATGGTTACGTTATCGCCATCTTTGAGTTCGGCCCGGCTGATGCGTTGGCCATTGACGTAGGTCCCATTGAAACTCTCGGCATCCTGGATCACATAGTGATCGCCTTCGGCAAAAACAGTGGCGTGATGTCCGGAGACGGCGGGATTGTCGACGCAAAAGTTGTTGTCCGGCTGTCGCCCGATTGTTACCGTGCCGCCGGAAAGCAACAGCTCTTGTAGGACCCGATCTTCAAACTTGAGGAACAGCTCGGCCATTGCAGGCTCCAAAGTGGGCGATAGGTGCGAAAGCTAATGTGGTTAGCGCAGAGAAACTCTTGCGGCGCCACCGGACGGACACTATCTATTGTCCACTCGGACACACGTAAGGGAAGAGTACTAAGGTACCCGAAACGAGGAAGCGGCTCGCGCGGCCAGCGTGATCTGCGGACCTTACCGGGGAAATAGTTTTTTCAATCGTTCGTCAAGCGTGCGCACGGCTTCATTGAGCGCGGGAAGCCCGGGAGTATCGAAGTCTACGTCGAGGCTTTCGAGGTCAACCGAGAGGTCTTTGATCAGCTGGGTGGCCATTTCAACACGCTGCTTCACCACCTGCTCCATCAGCTTGTAAGGATCTCTGCCTTTCCCTTGCGAATCGAGCCATTGCTGTACGGCGGTGCTCGCCTGGCGCGCTCGCTCGGTGGCGGTCCGGAAATCCATGAGCACCTTCACATTGATCATTCCGGTCTTGACTGAGTTTTGCAGGTTCTTCAGCTCTTCATTGGTCTTCATCAGACGAGACGAGAGCTCGGGTGAATTTTTTGGATTGTCCGCCATGTGCTTCCGAATTCCC
>JBAWAI010000243.1:0-5646 GCA_049589215.1 Terriglobales bacterium
CGTCCGATCATTTCGATTTCGATTCGTGCGATTTCAATCCGTGCCATTTCAATCGACCGAAGGCTCATCTGGCGGTTTCCTGGAGCGGTTCCGCACGAGCGGGGAGGAGCCCGTGCCTTCAGTTACGTTAGACCCACTCTTGAATCCGCGCTTTGGTTTCGCTCATCCGTTATCCTATATAGATCATTATGGCTACTTCTACTCGCAATACGGCGGGGGCTTCCGGGCTGGCCGGGACTCCTGAACTGATGGAAAGTTATGAACGGGAACGGGTATTCGCTCTGTTCCGGCAATTTGGATACCTGGAGGCAGAGCTGAATCCACTGGGGCTGTTGCCTCCGCAGCCGCATCCCGAGTTGCAATTCGAAAACGACAACGACAACGAATTTGCGCGCGAGGCGCGGCGGATTTATTGCGGCTCGGTGGGCGTGGAGTTCATGCACATGGCCGACTCGGAGCGGCGGCGTTGGATTCAGGAGCGCATGGAGACCGAGCCGGGCAGCGTGGACCGCGAACGGGCGCTCGATTTGCTGACGCGCGCGGACTTGTTCGAACAGACGTTGCAGTCGCGCTATCTCGGCAACAAGCGGTTTTCGCTGGAGGGCGGCACATCTTTGTTGCCGGCGGTAGACGAGATTCTGGATGTGGCCGGAGAAAATGGCGCGCTCGAGCTGGTCATGGGAATGAGCCATCGCGGGCGGCTGAATGTGATTATCCACGTGGCGCGGCGTCCGGCGGCGGAGGTATTTGCCGAATTCGAGGATGTGGATCCGCGGAGCGTGCTGGGATCGGGCGACGTGAAGTATCACATTGGCGCGACCGGCGAGTACGTGACGAAGAGCGGGAAGAAGATTCATATTCACCTCGCATCGAACCCGAGCCACCTGGAGGCGGTGGATCCGGTGACGGTTGGGCGGACGCGCGCGAAGCAGGACCGGGCGGGCGAAGGCGGACGGGCGAAATACTTGCCGCTGCTGGTGCATGGCGACGCGGCGTTTGCGGGGCAGGGAATTACGGCCGAGACGCTGAATTACGCGGACCTCGGAGGATATACGGTGGGCGGAACGATTCACGTGATCGTGAATAATCTGCTGGGCTTTACGACGCATGCGCGCGAGGAACATTCGTCGCGTTTTTCGGCACAACTGGCGCGCCGGCAGGCGATTCCTATCTTTCATGTGAATGGCGAAGACGTGGATGCGGTGATTCGGATTGCTCGGCTGGCGGCGGAATATCGCTATACGTTTGGCAGCGATGTGGTGGTGGATTTGATTGGATACCGGCGGCATGGACATAGCGAGGTTGACGATCCGACGGTGACGCAGCCGCTGATGTACAAGGCGATCAAAGAGCATCGGCCGCTGTTTGAGATTTATGCCAAGCGGATTGGGATAGCGGATTTTGCCGAGCGTGCGACGGTGATCAAGAGTGAATTTGAAACGGCGCAGAAGGCAGCGGCACAGGCCACAAAAAAGCCGTCGCTGCGCGAGTTGCCGAATTATTGGGATCAATATTTTGGCGGGCGATATGAGGCGGAGTACGAGAAGCCCACGGGTCTGGCGCGGGAGGAGTTATTCGAGCTGACGGCTCGGCTGACGACTTATCCGGAGGGATTTCATATTCATCCCAAGGTGAAGAAGCTTTTGGAGCAGCGCGCGGAGATGGGGACGGGCAAAAAGCCGCTCGACTACGGGATGGCCGAGGCGCTGGCGTTTGCGAGCCTGGTGAAGGGCGGGATCCCGGTGCGGCTGAGCGGGCAGGATTCGCGGCGGGCGACGTTCAATCAGCGGCACTCGGTGCTGATCGATACGGAAAATGAGAACGAGTATGTTCCGTTGTCTCACATCGCGGATGGACAGGCGCCTTGCCAGATTTATAACTCGCCGCTGTCGGAAGCGGGCGTGATGGGATTCGAGTATGGCTATAGCCGCGATTATCCGGAAGCGCTTGTTTTGTGGGAGGCGCAGTTTGGAGACTTTGCCAATGTGGCGCAGGCGGTGATCGATCAGTTTGTGAGCGCGGGCGAGGACAAGTGGGGATTGCTCTCGGGGCTGGTGCTGCTGCTGCCACATGGCTATGAGGGGCAGGGACCGGAACACTCGTCGGCGCGCATTGAGCGATTTTTGCAATTGGCGGCGCGGGATAATTTCCAGATTTGCCAGCCGTCGAATGCGGCGCAGTATTTTCATCTGCTGCGGCGCCAGGCGCTGCGCAACTGGAGGAAGCCGCTGGTGGTGTTTACGCCGAAGAGCATGTTGCGGAATCCAGATGCGCTATCGCCGCTGGAAGATCTGACGCATCAGCAGTTCTTGCCGGTGATTCCGGATGCGGAGGCGCGGGACGCGAAACGGATTTTGATCTGCACGGGAAAGATCGGGCATGAGCTGCGGGCCGAGCGGCTGCGGCGGCAGGACATGAGCACGGCGATCGTTTTTCTGGAGCAGATGTATCCGTTCCCCGAGGCGGAGCTGGCGGTGGAGTTGGAGCGGCATAGCGGCGCTCGGGATATTGTTTGGGTGCAGGAAGAGCCGGCGAATATGGGCGCGCTGTTTTATATAGTGCCTCGGCTGAAGAGGATTGCAGGGGAGCGTCCGGTGCTGTCGGTGAAGCGGTCGGCGAGCGCCAGCCCGGCGACGGGATCGGCGAAGGCGCATGAGGTGGAGCAGAAGACGATTCTGGCCTTGGCGTTTACTACCCAGGGGTAGGGGATTTGAAGAAGGTAGAACTCAGATTGAAGAAGTTAACGGATATGATCAATTGTCCGACGCGGCGCTCCCGACAAGGGTGGAGGGAAGCTTTTATGGCAGAGGGCGCGCCCGATCGGGAACCACTTTTGCTCGAGAACATCGAACCTAACGACTTTGACCTTGACGAGTGGAAGTGGTAACGCACACGCGCCCTGCTCCACGAAGTCTGTTTCTATGGCCAGCGCTTGGCAGCGTCTTCCCATCCGGCGGCGCGGACCGGGGGATTTATGGCCCCAGCGGCTACGGGCGCGGGAATGCGGATCGGTTGCTGCGGATTCGCCGTGGTCAGGGTAGGCTTCGGCGCCTCCATGATGGGTTCTTTTTCTTCGGAGAGCAGCGGGGCGGCAACGCGCAGAGCTTCGACTT
Source organism: Terriglobales bacterium (assembly GCA_049589215.1). Lineage (GTDB taxonomy): Bacteria > Acidobacteriota > Terriglobia > Terriglobales > Acidobacteriaceae > Acidiflorens. The sequence goes on from JBAWAI010000243.1 coordinate 3,114, forward strand.
CTTTTTCCAGCCTGGTTAGTTCGAGTTCCTTCTGGCGTAAAACCTCATACACATTTTTCATTCTTTTGGCACCTTTTGTCGTGCGAGAGCTTATGCGCAGAGTATGAGTTTTGGCGGCGGGTTGTCAAGGAAAAGCGGTGTTTAATGAGCTTCCCGAGTGGACAGCTACGAATGGATAGCCACTTTGTGCTGGCCCCTTAAGTCGCCGAATCGCTGGATCTCGGGGGGCTTGGTTTGGTTTTGGATTTTGTTGATGATTAACGGAAGAAAACTACCGCGGCGACGAGGACTGCCGCTAACAGGACCAGGAACGCTAATAAATTCACGTGCTTTGCCAGCCAGGATTCTTCGAGGAGCTGAGGGTTGCTGAGGAACGGCGGCAGAATTTCTTCCGGCGATGGGAGTGGGCGTGAGTCGGCGGAGGGATCGGCGATGACATTGATTTCGGGCGGACTTGTTTCGGCTGGACTTGTGGTCTGGGCTTCTCCGGGATTGATTGGGCTGGGTCCGCGAGCCTCGCTTGGGCTCGCTTGAATTTGAACGTTGGTGGATGCTTTTTGGCGGGCCTTTTTTTCGGCTTCGAGTTTGAGGCGTTCGAGGTTTTCGCAATCCAGACAGAACGTTCTGCCTTCGGAGACGGGGAATCCGCAGGTTGCGCATTTTTGAACGCGGCGCATGGCTTCGGGGACAGGTTGGGGCGGATTGCCTTCGGCGGTCGGCTCGAGCTCGATTGGCTTCGAGACGATTGGCGGCGGGGCGATTGATGGTGGCTGCGAGATAACTGGAGCCGCGACAGGCGTTGGGATGGGGGTTGCGACAACTGGCGCCACTACAACTGGCGCCGAGACCAACGGCGATGGGATGACAGGCGAAGAGATGGGCGGCCTGGTGTTGTCCGCGGCGGAACGGGTTGGCTCCGCACCGGCCAGTTGCTTATCTGCGCTCAGAGTTGGTTGTGGCGCAGATGGTTGCAGCCTGGGAATTTCTTTTACTTGTGGCGCCGCGCTGGCGGCTGGAATGGCGCGCGACTCTGGCGGCCGGGATGATTGTTTCGGAGAAGCGAAGGTTGCGGAATCGTGTTGCTGCTCTGCGAGATCGAGCGCGGTGATGGTGAGGGCAGCCATGCGTTCGAGGGCGACGAGGTCGCGCTCTTCGAAGGCGTAGGGGTGATCGGAAAATAATTCGAACAGGCCGCGGACCTCGCCGCTGCGGCGCAGCAGCGGAAGAACAACGATGGAGGCGATGCCGAGGGCGCGGCAGGTTTCGAGGTTGACTCGCGGATCGGTCTCGGCGTTATCGCAGCGCAGAAGTTGGCGGCGGGCGATGCTTTCGCCGGTGAGTCCGGAGCGGACTTGCAGGCGAGCGCCGACGGTGGGGGCGCAGGCTCCGGCGCTGGCGCGGCAGACCATTTCGTCTGCCTGGGGAAGGGCGAGTGCGGCTCCGGTGGCTCCGGTGATGTATTGAGCGCGCTCGACGAGGAGTTGGAGCGCGGATTCGAGTTCGAGTTCGCTCAAGTTCGCCGGGAGACTGGATGTGAGATGGGCGCGATCGGAGGGATCGGGCGGCAGCGGGAGTTCGGATTGGGTGGATCCGGGCATCGTCGACATCTTTGGAAGTGGCTGAACCGAGTCTCGCCTTGCGTGGCCGGACTGTCAAGGGTGGGGCCAGGGGGATTTGACCCGCGCGATGAGCGCGGACCGAAACGGTCCGCACTGTCAGGCATGCTCTCAGCCAATCTGCACTCAATGAGAGGTCAATGACCATTGAGGGATCTTTTATAAGGACCTCATCAGCGCGCGTGTTCGTCTTTGTGGCGCAGCCACTCGATGAACATTTGCTCTTTGGGCTTGTCGTAGGCCATTAAGAGATGGCGGATGCTGCGTCCGCTTACGAAGTGGCAGACCTCTTCGGCGAGATTTTTGGCGTGATCTCCGGCGCGCTCCAGCGACTGCGTCATAAAGATAATTTGCAGGCTGGAGCGGCGTTCGAGGTTTTCGGGATTTTCTATGTGGCGAAGAAAGACCAGGTTGCGCAGGCGGTCCATTTCGGCATCGGCGCGCAGGACTTCGATGGCTTTTTTGACATCACGCTGGGAAAAAGAATGGCCGACGTCGGCGAGCATTTTTTCGAGAATGGTCGCCATGTGGGTGAGGTCGCGGGAATCCTGCGGATCGATCTGGGAACCGGCTGCCTGCGCGCTGGTGGCGAAACTCAAGAGCAGGTCGCCGATGCGCTCGAGGCCAATCATGAGCTTCATGCAGGCGAGAAGCTGGCCGGTTTCTTCGGGCGATGCGCGGGTGATAATGCGGGTGACGTCGGAGTCAACTTCAACATCAATGGCGTCGAGATCTTTTTCGCACTGGCGAATGGCATTGAGGCGCGACATAGAGCCGGTGGCCACGCCTTCGGCGGCGATGGCGGCGGCTTCGCGGGCGAGTTGGCAAGCCTCGACGGTGCGCTTGACGAGTTCGGCGCAATCCGGTTCGGGCACGGGTGTTTTGGTGGCCGTACTCATAGGACACTCTGTATTAGA
>JBAWAI010000244.1:0-30783 GCA_049589215.1 Terriglobales bacterium
ATTAACAATAATGTCAGTTGCTCCACGTGGAGCAATTGTCCCGTGCGTCTGCCGGCGCACGCCGGTCCAGTCATCCTACAAGATTATCCCTCCCCATATGCGGGTCTGGACAGTTGACCGGGATGGCCTTTCCGCCGATAGTGGAGGAGACACTCTCTATCGCTGCCAGTAGCGCGCCAGGCAACGACGCGCCGACACCAGCGCAGCTAAGCGCGGACATCCACCATGACAAAGAAGCAAGCCAAGCCGGAGCCGCCGCCGCCCGCCGAGATCACCACCATCACGACCCGCGCGGAGAAGAAGCAGGTTGAGGAGCGGGTGGCGATCGGCGCCAACGTTGTGTACGAGACCATCCGGCGGGAGGGTGAAGATGAACTGAGCCGGCCGGTATCGGCGCTGGCGTGGTCGGCGTTCGCCGCCGGGCTCTCCATGGGCTTTTCCTTTATTGCGGAGGGATTGCTGGCGTCGCGGCTGCCCGATCAGCCCTGGCGTCTGCTGATTTCGCGCGTGGGGTACTCGGTGGGTTTTCTGGTGGTGATTCTTGGACGTCAGCAACTCTTTACCGAGAACACGCTGACCGTGGTTCTGCCATTCCTGGCGCGCAAGGACTGGAAAACATTTTTGTGCATGATGCGGCTTTGGGTGGTGGTGCTGACGGCGAACCTGTTCGGTACATTTCTATTTGCCCTGTGCCTGGGGAAGGTCAGGATTTTCGATGCGCACACCGAGCAGTGTCTGACGGAAATTGCCGCGGCCCATCTGGGCTCCGGCTTTGGGATCGTGGTCATGAAGGCGATTTTTGCGGGATGGCTGATCGCGCTGATGGTGTGGCTGCTGCCGGCCGCGGAGTCGGCTCGTGTAAGTATTATTATTATCGTTACGTATTTAGTCGGGATTGGCGGATTCAACCACATCATTGCGGGCTCGACGACGATGCTCTTCCTGGTGGTCGTGAAATACATTTCGTGGAAGGTCTATGTGGCGCAATTTCTGGTTCCGACTCTCCTTGGGAACGTGATTGGAGGCGTATCGCTGGTGGCGGCGTTGGGGCATGCTCAGGTTGCGGGCGGGAAAAGTTGACGGCGCCGGTCGTCAGTCGCCGGCACCCGGGCGGCGGAGGCCGGATTTTTATGAAATATGTCTTTTATAATCAATTGGATATGAAAGTTTGCTCTGCCCCTTGCGGGCGTATAATGGATGTATCATGACTAACATTGAGTTGAGCAATCATCCATTTCAGGCTGCCGAGTCTTCTTCTTCGATCCTGGAAGTTTGTGCTCGCGTGAAGCGCCTTGGGTATACGACCTCGGGACGGGTGCGGCTGTATGGTGAGGAATTTGAGGTTGTTTCGGAGCCGTTTCCTGCCGAGAACGGGATAGCGGTTCAGGTCAAGAGCCGGAAGAACCCGAATGTCCGGTTGCTGCAGTTGCCATCCACCGTGGTTCAGAGCGCGAAGCGCCGCCGAGTCGCTTAAGCTGTTTCTGCCGTGATCTCTGCGCAATAAAATGCGCAATAAAAAAGGGCTTCGTGGGGCGCGTCTTACACGCGACTTCCAGAAGCCCTTTACGTTTGTGCTGCTTATTTGCTCGATGTTCTGGTTCTACGGCTAAAAAGTGAGTCGCAGGGCGAATTGAATCTCGCGCGGTGTGCCTGAACCCACCGGTGTTATCGGATTTACGATGGCCGTGTTCAAGTTCAACGTAGTGATGATGCTGCCGAAGCCGTTCGTGTTCGCTGGATTGAAGGTGGCCTGGGGCGGGCCTAGTTGCGGGTGATTGAAAATGTTGAAGAACTCGGAGCGAAACTCGAGGCTGGCGCGCTCGGTAAGCGGGATATGTTTGTCGAGGCCGAGATCTATTTGCCAGGTGCCCGGGCCGCGCAGGAGGTCGCGCGGTGCGGTGCCGAACTCTCCTGCGGGAGTGGCAAACGCGGCCGGGTTAATCCACTCAGCAACCGTTCTGCCTCCGGGCGGAATGAGAGAAACGCCGGGAACCAGATCGGGACGCTCCGTGCCAGAGGCTCCGTCGGGCGCCGTGTAATTGCTGGGCATCAGCACATTCACGGGAAAGCCGGTGCGCGCGAGGGCGGTCGTGCTCAGTTCCCAGTTGCCAGCGACTTTGCCTGCCATGCCGCCATTATTCAACAGCGGCTTGCCTTGGCCGAATGGCAATTGGTAGACCAGATTGCCGTTGACCACATGGCGTGCGTCCCACGCGCCGCTGGCCGTATCGCAGATTTGGCACAACGGATTCTGCGGCGATATTTCGTCGCCGTCGCCGCTGCCGTTGGAGCCGTTGTCGATTTCGTGCGACCAGGTGTAATTGGCAGCCACCAAGAGTCCGTGGGTGAAGGGACGGCGCACTCCTACCGACAGACCATTGTAGGTGCTCATGCCGACGGAGCCGCGCCAGGGAATGGCGGGAGCGAAGGCCGGATATTGCACCTGTCCGGTGGAGGGATCGATCAAGTTCACCACATTGGTTTCGAGCAGATGCACGCCGTGGCTTCCGAGGTAGGAGAACGTGCTCACGAAGTTGGCGGGCAGCTGCTGCTGGAACGACAAGCTCCACTGCTCGACATAGGTGTCTTTGCGGTTCCGTTGTTCGGCGTTCGGCGAGAGGGTTCCGGAGACGCCGGTGAAATCGACCGGATAGGAGCCTCCTTTGACCATATAGGAGGGCACTTCGTTTTTGGCCGGCAGATTCTGATCGTCCAGCTGTCCGTCTTCATGGTAGATGCCGAAACCTCCTCGAATTACTGTGTGGCCGTTGCTGCCCATCGGCATCCAGGCAAAGCCCACACGGGGATCGACATCGCCGTAGTTCTGCCGGCCGAAGCTGGCGCCGATACCGCAGAATCCCTGCGGCCCGCAGGTGCCGAAATCGAACGGGTTGGCCAAGCCGTTCTCCTCATGAAAGAGATCGAAGAGGGTATAGCGCACGCCGAGGTTGAGGGTGAGATTGGGCAGCCACCGGTATTCATCCTGCGCATAGCCGAAGTAATCGATCTTGCGCAGGTGGTTGACCGGTAACGCGCCCGTCAGGGTCGCTTTGGACACGAGGTTCGCCGCCATGTTCTCGATCGTGGAAAAGGTAATTTTCCCGTGCTCTTCGGAGCTCTGATTCAATTGGATGCGGCGAACCTCCACTCCAAACTTTAAAGTGTGCCGGCCATGAATCCAGGTGAGGTTGTCTTGCCAGGAAAATGAGTTGCCCACGTAGATGCTGAAGTAATCGTAGTTTTGCGTTACGAATCCAGGACCCGGTCCAGCGGAGACTGCAATCTCAAAGGGGGTGCCATTTTTACCCAGGTTATAGGTGTTGGAGCTGGAGCGATTAAAGCCGAACTTGACCTCGTTCACGAGGTTGGGATTGAAAATGTGAAGCAGTTCAATGGCGCCATTGACCGGCCCCGACACCCTTTGCTCCAAGTCCGTGGCGGCAGCCGAAAGCGGCTGGGTATCGACGGAGCGGTCATAATTGAAGCGCATGAAGGCGGTGGTCGCGGCCGAGAAATGGTGGTCGAGGCGAAGCATTGCCGAGCCCTCATTCGCCACCTGCGTACAGGCGCAGGTGAGCAGGTCGTAGTCCATGTAGTTTGGATCGCCCGGATCGGTGATCGGCGTCCAAGGCGTGAGAATAGTGTTTGGACCTGCTCCCGGGTAGGCCGTGATGATCGGGTAGATGGGCGACGAGGTTGGAACGGTGGCAATGAGGGAGGCGCTGGGCACGTCTCCGCTCACCGGATAGCCCCAGCGCTGGCGGTAGGCTTCGGCAGCGATGAATAAGAACGTCTTGTCGCGCTTGATGGGGCCACCCACCGACCCGCCGAACTGATTCAGACGAAGGGGTTGCTGGGTTTCGCCGTTGGAGGCCCATCCGGGCTGGTTCGCGTCAAAAACATTGTTGCGCAAGTATTCGAAGAGGGTTCCGTGAAAGCGGTTTGTGCCGGAAGGTGAAGAAACGTCCAGTTGAGCGCCACCCGTCGCGCCTTCTTCGGCGGATGCCATCAGCGAATCGACGCGGAACTCTGAGATCGAGTCCAAAGGAATGGCGAGGCGCACCCAGGTGCGCTGTGTCTGATTCACGATGTTGGTGGCGTCGACCCCGTCGTAAGTGAAGTTGCTGTCGTCGAGACCGCGCCCGGCAAACCGGATGGAGCGCTGGTTGCTGCCACCTGTGTCGACGGCGCCCGGGATGTACGCTGTCAACTCCGACCAGTCGCGGCCGTTCAATGGTAACTGCTCGGCCTGCTCCTTCTCGATCAAACCGGTCACCGCGCTGGTGTTGCGGTCGATCAGGGCCGAACTTGCGGACACTTCCACACGCTGGTCGCCGCCGGAAACCTGGAGCGCGGCATCGAGAGTGCGGGTGCGTCCGATGACCTGCACGACGTCGACGAAGGTGACATCTTTGAAGCCGTCGTGAGAGAAGGTGATGGTGTAGACGCCGACCGGCAATTCCGGGATGGCGTAGGTGCCGGTGCTGGAAGTTGTGGTGTCACGGCGAAGGCTGGACGCACTTTGAACGGCGGTGACGTGCGTGCCGGGCAAGACGCGGCCAGCGGGATCGACAACGGTGCCGTTGAGTCCGCTGCGATCGACCTGAGCGAAGGATGCGGGGACGAGGCATAGAAGAAGGATGACGGCGGAGAAAGCGAGCACGGCGGGAGAAAGAAGTTTAGTCATAGGAAGGTGGGGGAATTCCTGTCTGTTCATATTTTGTTGTCCGTTGGTGGCGGAGCGACAACGGTGCCACGCAGCAGGAGTCGCGCAAAACGAGGTTGCGATTGCTCATCGTACGTCAGAGAGGCATTAACGCTCGATGAAAAGCCTCCTACTGGCGGTAGAACATCAGGCGAGGCAATTAGTTGCGGTAGTTATTGAATCGGGAATGTGAAACCGGGATGAAATTTGGGGTTGGCGATTGACTGGCGATTCGGCAGACATTAAAGTGTGTGCGTGGATTCGCGTGATTCCATTTTCGATGTGGTGCTGGCGGCTCCACTGGGCCCGCTGGAGCGGCAGGTGCATCAGGCGGTGTGGATGCGTGGCAGCGCGACCGTGCGCGAAGTGATTCAGGATCGCGCGATCTGGCAGAGATATAGCACGATCCTGACGACGATGGACCGCCTGCATCGAAAAGGATTGCTGAGCCGGGTGCAGGAAGGGAAGGCTTTTCGGTATTCGGCGCGGTGCAGCCCGGAGGAACTGGAGCGTCTGTCGGCGCTGCGAGGGATCCGTCATCTTTTGAAGTCGGAGCATGCTTCGCTGCATCTTTCGTATTTTGTGGAGGCGGTGGGCGAACACGACGACAAACTGCTGGATGAACTGCTGGGGCTGGTAGAGCGCCAGCGTGCGGAGTTGCGGGGCAAGAAGGGGGAGCGGGCGTGACCACCTTTGCGGCGCGGGATCTGCTCGTTTCGCTGGCGTTTTTTGCGGTGGTGTACGGTTCGCTCGCGGCGTTGATCGCGCTGGCATGGCGAGTGGTGGAGTTGTCCCCGTGGTTAGCGCGCAGGACGAGCGAGGTGCGGTCGGCGCGTCTGCTTTTTGGGTTGCGAATTTTTTCGTTTGCAGTTTCCGCTGTGATCGCGGTTTTCTTCGCGTTCCCTTCATTCTGGCTGATGGAGCGAGCTTCGCTTGACGAAGACGCGGGGACATTTGTGCTGGCGGGCTGCGCGCTGGTTATGCTGGGGGCGGGAGTGTTTCGCGTTCTGCGCGACCACGCGCGAACTAGGCGGGCGGTGAGGGAGTGGCTGCCGGGAACGGGCCGGGGCGAGAGCGTGAAAACGGCGCCGGCACTGATGCTGGTGGGGATTCGCAAGCCGCAGGTGATGGTCTCAAAGACGGCGGCGGCGGTGCTGAGCGAAGATGAGTTGCAGGTGGCGATCCGGCATGAGCTGGGGCACCGGCGGTCGTGGGACAATCTGAAAAAAGTTTTTATCAGTGCAACGCCGTTTCCGGGGATGGCTGGTATCGAGAAGGCGTGGCGCGAAGCGGCCGAACTGGCGGCGGACGACGCGGCGGTGGGGAATCGGCGAGAGGCGCTGGACCTGGCGGCGGCGCTTATCAAGTTGTCGCGATCGGCGAAGCAATCTCCGGAGCCGGCTTTGGCGAGCGGGCTGGTGTGTAATTACTCATCTATTACGGCGCGCGTGGAACGGCTGCTGGAGTGGCGCGCGGCTGCGCACGCGGCGCGGCGGACCTGGCCGTGGGCCGCGATTGTTCTTGGGGTGGTGGGCGTTGCGATTGCGAGCCACTATGGCGCGACGCTGGTGCTGACGCATCGCTTGACTGAACTGCTGGTCCCGTAGTCTCCTTCAAACACATCCATGGAAGTTCTCAAAAGGCTTTTTGAGGCGCATTTCCGCGTGCCGGCGGCGCGGGTGCAGCCTTTGCAAGGGCAGCTTAGCGGCTCGGGGCGCAGGATTGTGCGTTTATCGGGAGATGGGGGCGCGAGCGCGATCGGGATTCTTTACGACGTGCGAGAAGAGAACGCCGCCTTTGTGGAATTTTCGCGGCACTTTCGACGGCATGGCTTGCCGGTTCCGGAAATCTACGGCGAAGATTTGAGCCAGGGCGCGTATCTGGAGCAGGATCTCGGCGACACGACCTTGTTTGAATTTCTTTCGCAGCATCGAACGGGGGCATCGATTGCGCCGCCGGCGGGGGAGGCGTATCGCAAGGTGGTGGGCTGGCTGCCGCGATTTCAGGTGGAGGCGGGACGCGATTTGAATTACAAAGTGTGCTACCCGCGCGCGAGCTTTGACCGGCAGTCGATTGCGTGGGACCTGAACTATTTCAAGTATTACTTTCTGCGACTGGCGGGCGTGCCCTTCAATGAACAGGCGCTGGAGGATGACTTCAGCCGCCTGACGAAATTTTTGTTGAGCACGAACCGGGATTATTTTTTGTATCGAGATTTTCAGTCACGCAACATTATGTTGTGCGGCGGCGAGCCTTTTTTTCTGGATTACCAGGGCGGGCGCAAAGGCGCGCTGCAATATGACATCGCATCGCTTCTGTATGACGCGAAGGCCGATCTGCCGCCGGAGTTGCGGCAGGAACTGCTCGAGGTTTATCTCGACAAGCTGACGGAACTGGTGGCCGCGCGGGGGAACGGCAAGGATAAGAGCGGGGCCGATATCAGGGCGGCGTTCATGCAGCATTATTATGCGTACGTTTATGTACGCATCATGCAGGCGCTGGGGGCGTATGGATTCCGCGGATTTTATGAGCGCAAGACGCATTTCCTGCAGAGCGTTCCTTATGCACTGCGAAATATCCGGTGGCTGCTGCACAATGTCGAACTGCCGGTGGCGCTACCGACGCTGACAGAGGCGTTCCGGACGATGGTCGCGTCGGAGAAGCTGCAGACCGTGAGTTCTGCCGCGAGCAAGCTGGCCGTGAGCGTATCGAGTTTCTCGTTTCATCGAGGATTGCCGGCGGATGATTCGGGAAATGGCGGCGGATTTATTTTCGACGGACGGAGCCTGCCGAATCCGGGGCGGGAAGAGCGTTTCAAGGTTTTGAACGGAAAAGACGCGCCTGTGATCGAGTACCTGGAGCAGCAGGAGAGCGTGCGGCAGTTTTTAGCCAATGTGATTGCGCTGGTCGAGCAGAGCGTGAGCAGTTACCGGAGCCGCGGCTTCAAGAACCTGATGGTTTCTTTCGGGTGCACGGGCGGGCAGCACCGCTCGGTGTATCTGGCCGAGCAACTGGCAAAGCATCTGCGGGCGAGCAATGGAGTGGAAGTGGTTCTTCATCATCGCGAACTGGAGAAAGCGAAGCCATGAAGGCGATGGTTTTTGCGGCGGGACTCGGCACGCGGCTGCGACCACTGACGAACGATCGCCCCAAGGCGCTGGTTGAAGTCGATAGGCGCACGCTGCTGGAGATCACGCTGGCGCGGCTACGCGAGTTTGGGATTCGCGAGGTGGTGATCAATGCGCATTATTTCGCGGAGAAGATCGTTGACTATCTTAAAGAGCACGATGATTTCGGCATGCAGCTCGAGGTCTCGCATGAAGAGGTGCTGCTCGATACGGGCGGCGGGCTGAAGAAGGCCGCGCATTGTTTTGCGGGTGCCGCGAAGGGCGATGGCGACGAGCCGATTGTGGTGCATAACGTCGACGTGCTGAGCACGATCGATTTGGGGCGCATGGCTGAAGTCCACGTGGCGAACAAGGCACTGGCGACTCTGGCAGTGCAGGATCGCAAGACTTCGCGCTACCTGCTGTTTGATGAGGAGATGCAGCTTTGCGGGCGGCGGATCGGCGACGATGCAACGGCGGAAATTGTGCGTGCTTCGCGGCAGGTGAAGCCGCTGGCGTTTTCGGGAGTCCACGTGATATCGCCGCGACTTCTTGGCAAGTTGACCGAGGAGGGAGCGTTTTCGATCATCACTTCGTATCTGCGGCTGGCCGGGGATGGAGAGACGATCTCTGGATTTCGTGCCGATCAATATTACTGGCGCGATCTGGGGCGACCCGAGGATCTGGAGCGAGCAGCGCGGGAGTTGAAGGCGGGGCACGCGAACCGGTGAGCGCGACGCGCGAGTCGATAATCCGGTCAAGAGCAGGGTGTGAAGTGATGGAGTTGGCGCTTGATCTAGCAGCCCCGCGAGGCAAAGCGATTGCTGTCTTGGCTACGATCCGGTAATCTCTAGCGATGCCGAGTCGTCGAAGCGCGGTCGAAAGAATTTTTGCCGTGAGGCACGAGCGGCGCTTCTTTCGCAGGCAGGTCGCACGCCTCGCAATGCTGTTGATCCTGATAGCGCTGGCGGCGGGCGCGCCGTCGCTTGCCCAGGACACTTCGAAGCCGCCCGACCAGGGGGGGCAGGATACGCAGAAGCCAACAGGGGCGGGCGAAGCAATCGCCCAGGGAGTGAAGAAACCCGTAGATGTATTCAACCTGCTGGATGAGAAATCGATTGTTTTCCCAGATATTGCGGCCAGCGCGCAGCCGCTGAGGCCGTCGGAAAAATTCGAGCTGTTCGTGGACAACAGCATCTCGGTGCACACCATTTTGTGGTCGGCGCTCGGTTCGGCGGTGGGGCAGGCGGACAATTCGCCAACCGGGTTCGGTCAGGGTTGGGGCGCGTATGGCAATCGCTTTGGGTCTTCAATGGCGCGCGGGGCCTCGGGCGAATTTTTCGGAACGTTTGTTTTGGCGGCGGCGATGCATTATGATCCGCGGTTTTTTCCGGAGAGGAACCCCGGCTTTAAGCATGCGGTTGCGTATTCGGTGTCGAGGGTCTTTGTATCGCGGGATGACGCCGGAAACCGGGTGGTGAATATTCCGGGCCTGGTGGGTCCGCTGCTTGGCGAAGCGCTGGCAAACGTGTACTGGCCGGATCGCAACCGGACGGCTGGGGATACGTTCTTCCGCTACGGTTTGGACCTGGCTACGAGAGCGGGCGGGAACATGCTGCGCGAGTATTGGCCGGTGGTTTACCGGAAACTTTCGCACACGACTGCGGCGCTGGGCCTACTGGGGGAGACGAACGAAGCCGGGCAGTGATCTGTTCTTGAAAAGAGTGCCATTGAGCCGCCGCCCGGCGCATCTTATTTAGTGAGAATCAGACAGTGAGATTCAGATGTTGAGATTCAGGTAGCTGGATCTAGTTCGAAAGAATTCGTCGACAACAGGAGATGTAGATTGCAGAATCGCTGGAATCGTGCGCTGTTTTTTGTGATTTGCTTTGGACTGGTGGCGGCATTGGCAGTGGCACAAACGGAGGAGCGGACCTTTCCGCGGTTTAACTACAACGTTGGTGGAGGCTTCGGGATTGGCCGCGGCGATGTGGGCGCGTTTGCGGGGAACTCGTTTCAGGGAACGGCGGGCGGAGGGCTGAACCTGAGCAAGGTGTTTGGCGTCAGCGCGGAGTACATGTACTACGACTTGAACTTCCGGCCGAGCGTTGCCGATCACCAGAGTTTAGGAACGGCGAACGGATCGCTGAACGCGATCTCATTGAACGGCATCGTGAGGTCGCCGTATCACCTGGGGCCGTACGGAGCATATGGAATTTTCGGTATCGGATTTTATGTACGCAATACTTATTCGAATACGGGACCGCTGCAACCGGGGGCGGTGTGCCAGCCGGCGTGGATATGGTGGGATATTTACTGCGTAAATGGTTTCGTTCCGGCGTCGCCCGAGCAGTCGCTCGGCTCGTATACAAAGATTGCGGGCGGTTACAATTTTGGTGGAGGCCTTACCTACAGCATGAGCCGCTGGCACCATGCCAAGATCTTTGGGGAGATTCGCTATCACAAGCAATACTTCAGCGACGTGGAGACATCGGAGTGGCCGATCACGTTTGGGCTGAGGTGGTGACGGATGGCGCATTTTGTAATCTGGTAGCCGTGTAAATTTCTGGAATCTGTTGTTTGACCGGCGCCGGCTGCGGCTGGTGGAATTTGTTTCGCTTCGCTCCGCTTGAATCCTCGTTTCATTCTTACCTGCCGTTTTCATCTGATTTTGCCGATTGACGTTTCTGGCGACGATTCGCCCGATTGTGATTGACGGCAAGATACCTTGTATAGCATAGTATGTACATGATTAGTGGCGACCGGGCGCGGGCCGGCCAAACTCGCGGCGATGCTCGCGAGACGGCGGAGCGGGATGCCTCAGAGAAGTGGGAGGTGCAGCTCCGCAAGGGATGCCTGGAATTGGCGATCCTCGCTTCGCTCTGGGACGGCCGGCTGTATGGGCTGGAGATTCTGCGACGGCTCGAGAGCGGGTCGGATTTGGTGGTGTCGGAGGGAACGGTTTATCCGTTGCTGAGCAGGCTCAAGTCACTGGGTCTGGTTGATTCGGAATGGGTGGAGTCGGGCGGCGGACATCCACGGAAGTATTACCGGCTGACGGCAGCGGGCCGGCGGCGCGCGCTCGAAATGAAACGAGTGTGGCAGGAATTTTCTTCGAGCTTGAGCAAGCTGCTGGCGCCGCTGGCGCTAGAAAAACCGGCGAAGGAGAAGTGAGATGAGTGTGGCTGGGGGCTCGGGTCCATTTCCGGATGGTGCGATTGATGCGCGCGTGGAAGATTTTCTCGCACGGCTGCGCAAGGGATTGGCCGGCCTGAGCAGCGAAGCCGCGTCCGAGATCGTGGAGGAACTACGCAGCCATATTCTGGAGAAGACGGCGGCGAATGGTGAGGCGACTCCGGAGGCGGTTGAAGATGTGCTGGCGGCGCTCGGCAAACCGGAGGAACTGGCAGCGAGATACATGGCCGACGATCTGCTGGAGCGGGCGGCGAGCAGTTGGTCGCCGGGGCTTTTTTGGCGCGGCTTGCTGATGTGGGCGAGCCTGAGCGTGGGCGGAATTTTTGTTTTGCTCGGATGCGTGGTCGGCTATTTTCTGGGCGCCGCTTTCATGCTGTGCGCGATTCTGAAGCCGCTGCATCCGCTGAGCGCGGGACTGTGGCGGTTGCCGGGTGAGGCGCATTCGTATTCTCTGCGTTTGGGTTTTGGAGGTGTGCCGGCGGGCGGCACGGAGTTGCTTGGATGGTGGATGGTGCCGGTGGGATTGCTGCTCGGCGGCGGATTGTGTTGGCTGACGACGCGATGCGCCCTCTGGTGCGCGCGCCTCTATCGCAGGTCGCACGCGGTCACCCGCGGGTGATGATGGTCGGGAAAGTCGGGGAGTGTTATGGACGAATTAGTTGAAATGCGCGCAGCGGGTGCGCCAGAAACGACGCCGCACAAGGTTCCGGCGGAATATTTTTTGGGGAGGCGGCTTTCCCCAGGGCAGCGATGGATATCTTTGGCGGAACTTGCGGTGGGGAGCGCGATTGTAATTGGGCACAATGTTTATCACGTGATTCCAAACGAAGTGCCGATCCTTTTTGCGCTCGGACTTATTTCGGCGCAGGTGCGCGACGGCTCCTGGAAGGCGGTTGGGTTGCGCTGGCCTGTCTCGTGGCGAAAAACAATTTTGTTTGCGCTGGCGGCGGCGGCGTTGCGGCTCGCGCTGGGCGCGCTCGTCATTGATCCGCTGACGGCGCACTTCTGGCCGCCGGCCGTGGCACCGAGCGGCATGAACGAAATCGCCGGGCATTGGAAGGCGGCGCTGGAGTGGCTGGGGATCGTGTGGACGTTTGCCGCGTTTGGCGAGGAGATTGGCTACCGCGGATATTTGCTGAGGCGGGCGGCAGATGTGGGCGGGCGATCGAAAGCAGCGTATTGGGCGGGAGTGCTGGTAGTCGGTGTCCTTTTCGGATATGGACACTTCTATAAGGGTCCGGCTGGGATGATTGATTCCGGTGTGGCGGGATTGATTCTTGCGAGTGCTTACGTTTTGTCGGAGGGAAATTTGTGGGTCTGCATTTTGGCGCACGGTTTCATTGACACGGCTGCGGTGGTGGCGTTGTTTTTCGGGTGGGCGTCGTAGGCAAAGACAAAACTGAGGGAATCTGGCGCGCCCGGAGAGATTCGAACTCCCGACCTACAGCTCCGGAGGCTGCCGCTCTATCCAGCTGAGCTACGGGCGCGCAAGGAACCTTTTGAGTTTACAACCTTGAGGGGCGGGCATCAAACGCGAAGGGGGAGGAAGGGTTTGCGGGAATTTATGAGCGGAGCCGGGGGTGGGTGGGGATATACTGCTTCGAAACCCGATCATGAAGCGCCACGTCCTCATCTTTGGTCTTGTCGGCGGGCTGCTCATCGCCACCCTTCAATACACTGAATACCGCTTTGTCGTCATCGAGCACTCGGTCGAGCTCTACGGCGCGCTCGTTGCCATCCTCTTTGCGACCTTCGGCATCTGGCTTGGCCTCCGCATCACGCGGCGTCGCGAAACCATTCGCGAAACGGTGGTGGTGAGGGAAGTTTTTGTCCCCGCGGAAGCTCCCGCCCTGGAGCCCTTCGCTCCCAATACGGCCCAGCAGCAGACCCTCGGCATCACGGCGCGCGAGCTCGAAATCCTTACTCTGGTCGCCCGCGGGTTGAGCAATCGCGAGATCGCCGAGCAGCTTTTCGTTTCCGAAAACACGGTCAAGACACACTGTGCCCGCGCCTTCGACAAGCTCGGGGCGGCCCGCCGCACGCAGGCCGTGCAGCGCGGCAAAGAACTGGGCCTTCTGCCTTAACCGCGTCACCCGAAAGCATGATTTGAGCCTTATTCCTGCGAAATCATTCGAAAGGATGACGACAACCGGACCCGTTTGACCGTATTGTGGCGCATCTTCACTCGCGTTTTTCGTTTTCGACAAGGAGCCTCACATGAAGAAAACCGTTCTCACCTTCGGCCTCATCGCCGGCGTCATCATCTCCGTCCTTATGGACAGCTCGCTTCTCCTGGCCAAAAAAATCGGCTCCGGCCACAGCATGATTCTCGGCTACACCATCATGGTGGCGTCGTTCCTGCTGATCTACTTCGGCATCCGCAGCTACCGGGACAACAATCTGGCCGGCAAAATCTCCTTCGGCCGCGCTTTCGCCTGCGGCATCCTGATCGCCCTTATCACCACCGTCTGCTACGTCGCCACCTGGGAGATCCTCTACTTCAACTTCATGCCCCATTTTATGGACGGCTACTTCGCCGCGCAGATTCACAAGGTCCAGTCCTCCGGACTTGACCCCGCCGCCATCGCCGCGCGGGTCGCTGAGATACAGCATTCTCAGCAGCTCTACCAGAACCCATTCGTCAACATGGCTTACACCTTTATCGAGCCGCTGCCCGTTGGCCTTATCATTACTCTTGTCTCCGCTGCGATTCTCCGTCGCAAAGAACCGGTCGAACCCGCCGGCGCTCGGGCAGTTATGACTGCATAAATCAAAAGGCCGGGGGTGCAAGGCCCGGCCTTCCGTTGGCACCGAGCATTGACTCGTGGAGAAGACGACGAGCGATCAAGAGCAGGATCACTTGCAGGAGATCAGTTGCAGGAGGTCATTGCGGCTTTGCTGCGGCGGCCTGGCGGGTTTTTTCTTTTGCTTTTTCTACGAGCGCATCGAAGCGCGGGTCGCCGTGCAGCGAGGTTAAGTCGGTGTCGGCTGTGAAATGTGCGGCATCCGTGTATCCATGATCGACGGCCTGGCCGAGATCATCGATCGCATCGTTGTGCCGTCCTGCAAGAGCCGCCAGGCACGCGACGTTGTACCAGTCAACGGCCAGAATGGCAGGCTGATCCAGTGATTGGAGCCTGTGGATCGCCTCACGGTATAGCTTTTCCGCCTCGGCGAACCGACCCATGCGCGCGAGAGCATCTGCCTCATTTGTCAGATCGTAAGGCATATAGGTTTCCGCACTGGGGAGGCGGCGGTCGATGTCGACTACCTCGCGCTCAACCTTCTCCGCTTCGTCGTAGTGACCTTCGGTGAGCAGAGCCGAACCCAAGTGCTGGAGCGCAAAAAGAGTGTTCGGGTGGTGGGGGCCGAGCACGCGGCGGCGAATTTCGATCGCCTCACGAAGAAACTTGTCAGCTTCGGGATAACGGCCCTCCGCGACCAGAACGGTCGCCAGATCGATCATTGTTGCCTGGGTATAAGGATCTTCCGGGCCCAGGACGCGACGTTGCATGTCGAGCGCGTCGCGCTCGGGTTTCTCCGCCTCGCTGTAACGCCCCTGTTTGGTGATGTCAGAGGCCAGGTTGGACATCGATAGAAGTGTGTACCGGGCCTCGGGTCCGAGGACGCGGCGCTGGGCCTCGAAAACCTCGCGGTCCAGCTTCTCAGCTTCTGCAAATCGGCCTTCGACTCGAACGGACGTGGCCAGGCTGCTCTCACAACGAAGCGTTTCGTCGTTCTCCGGGCCGAGGACCTTGCGGTCGAGGTCAAGCGTCTGGCGTTTCAACTTCTCGGATTCGGCATGATGATTTTCATCTTCGAGAATGGAAGCCAAGATGCGCATGGAGCGGAGAGTGTCGGGATGTTCGGGGCCGAGAACGCGGCGCTGAATTTCGAGGGCACGCTCGATGAGCGCCTGCGCGCGGGAGTAAAGACCCAGACCCCAGTAGGTATCGCCCATGGTGTACATCATCTTGGCCTGCAGCTCCGGATCATTGCGCAGGCCGGTCTCGATGGCGTTGGACGATTTATCGAGGATTTCGCGGGCTGTAATGGTGTTGCCGCGCGCTTCACTCGGGTCCGACACCTTAAACATCCCGGACATGAACTCGGTGACGCGGTCGGCGCGATCGCGCTCGCGGGTCGTGCGCCGTAATTGGATGGTCTGCATTACTCCGAAGGCGACCAGTAGTAACAGCATGGCGGTGGCCGCGGCGACGCCAAATTTGTGGCGCTGGATGTATTTTCCAGCTCGGTAGGCGGCGCTTGCCGGCCGCGCAGTTACAGGTTCGTTGCGCAAATAGCGATCGATGTCGGCAGCGAGTTCCGAAGGCGAGCCGTACCTGCGAGCGCGGTCCTTTTCCAGAGCTTTGAGAGTGATCCAATCGAGATCACCGCGGAGCAATCCCGCCAACTGTCGTGGATCGGTGCTCCGTTTTTCTGCGACGTCGTCGGAGGTGGGATCTACGCTGATTCTGGTGCTCGGGCTGGCCGGATCCTCTTCATGCAGTTGGCGCAGAACCTCATGAAACGGTTTCGAGCGCCACTCCTTGACATCGAATGGCATCGCGCTGGTAAGAAGCTCATAGAGAACCACACCGAGCGAGTAGACATCGGTGCGAGTATCGATATCGAGCACGGAGGGGTCTGCCTGCTCTGGGCTCATGTATCCGGGCGTGCCCACCATTCCGCCGATGCGCGTCACCATCGTCTCGTCGTCCGAGTGCTGGGCTATGGCCTTGGCGATGCCGAAGTCGATGATGCGCGGCATGGGCTTGCCATCGATTTCTACCACCAGGATGTTGGAGGGCTTGAGGTCGCGATGGATGATGGCTTTCTGGTGGGCGTGCTGCACGCCTTCACAAACCTTTGTGAAAAGAGCGAGGCGATCGCGAGTCGGGAGACGCCGGCGATCGCAGTACTCGGTGATCGCGATCCCCTGCACGTACTCCATCACGAAGTACGGTTGGCCTTGAGCGGTGGAACCGGCGTCGAAAACCTTGGCGATGGCGGGATGATCCATGATCGCCAGCGTTTGCCGCTCCTGATCGAAGCGGCGCATGGCGGAACCGTCGTAGGAACCCGCTTTGATGATTTTTAGTGCGACTTGCCGTTTGACGGGAGCGGACTGTTCAGCCAGCCAAACCTGCCCCATTCCGCCCTCGCCTAATTTTCTGACCAGGTGATAGGGGCCAATCGAGTTTGAGGATGGAGCGAGCGCGTCTGCGGCGGTGGCGCCTGCGTCGAGGGTTGCGTCGGGATCGGAATCAACGCCGGGGGGGAGCGGGTTTGAGCCAATGGCGGGATCGCTCACGGTGTTTGCTCTTGAGACGCCTGAATCGACGACAAGTTTAGCATTCATGGGGAGGAGCGCCGGTTCGTGCGGCTAAACTCGTGCTTGCCCGCGGAGCCATCGACCTGACACGGAACGCATGGGTCCTCGCTTCGCTCAGGAGGACGGTTCTGACTTATAAGACGAAACTTGTCAGGGCTCAATGGTCGCGGGGGTCGGCCAGATTATGGTCACCGCCAGACCGACGATGATTCCGATTGAAACTTCTATGAAGCGGTGCAGCGCGACGATCGCAGGCGCGGCGGTATGGGGAATGAGCACGACAATGGCGAGCGTGATGCCCGCGAAGCGGTAGGCATTCTGAAGACGGAATGAGGCGCAGAGAATGCCGAGGAAGAATATTCCGAGGGCAAAGATCCACCAGACCGGCGGAAAGTATTGTGCGAGCAGGCCGCCGGCAATTGCGCCGAGGAGGGTGCCGATGAACCGGTCCCTGGAAAGCTGTAAGGATGCGCCGAGCGTGGACTGCATGACTACGATTGTGGAGATCGCCGCCCAATAGGCTTCGGGCAGTCGAAAGAGGCGGGCGATGAGGAACGAAGACACGGCGGCGATCGCGGTGCGGGCTGCGCTGATCACGGCCGGCCAGCCGAAACGGGCCGGAAGGGTCGTTGTTGGCGAAGGCGCGGATGGCGCGGTGGGCAATGGCGAAGGCATGGCAGGCAAAGTCATTGGGATGCGCCGACACTGCCGGCAGCTGGGATTCGGCTGGGGTAGCGAAGGTGGTCAGTCGGCATAGACTCGATTCATTATCGGCGAACGAACTCAAGCACACCAATCATGGCGGCACAAATCAGCGACACGCCGCACAGGATGAGCCATAGCAGGGCGGGGATCGTGCCGAACGATCGGCGGACTATGCCCCAGGTCCACGCGGCAAGCGCGGCAAACATGGCGACGAGCAGCACTTCAAAGCAAATGGTCTCGACGGTCGTGAGCCGGACACTTAGAACGAAGGCAGCGAGCGTCAAGCTTCCTCAACAGTGGCGAACGAACTCCTCTTGCGACGATTGGCTTGTAGAACTTTTTTGCGCAGGCGCAGCGACTTGGGAGTGATTTCGACGAACTCATCGTCGGCGATGAATTCGATGGCTTGTTCGAGATTGAGCTGGCGGAACGGGACGAGGCGGATGGCTTCGTCGGCGGTTGAGGCGCGCATGTTGGTCAGCTTTTTCTCGCGGACGGCGTTGACGTCGAGATCGGTATCTTTCGCGTTCTCGCCGACGATCATACCTTCGTAGAGGTCGACGCCGGAGCCAATGAAGAGTTCGCCACGCTCCTGCAAGCCCCAAAGCGCGTAGGCGGTCGAAACGCCGGCACGGTCGGCGACGAGCGCGCCCGTTGGACGATGCGGAATTTCTCCCTGCCATTCGGTGTAGCCATCGAAGAGCGAATTCATGACGATGGTGCCGCGCGTGTCGGTGAGCATCTGGCTGCGCAGACCGATCAGGCCGCGGCTGGGCACACGGAATTCGATGCGCACGCGGCCGTAGCCGTGATTGTGCATGTTGGCGACTTCGCCCTTGCGCGAGCCGAGTTGCTCCATGACGACGCCGACGAACTCTTCGGGGACATCGATGGTGAGGTGCTCGACGGGCTCCATCAGCTTGCCGTCTTCTTTATTACGCCGGGTGACGATCTCGGGCTTGCCGACCATGAGCTCGTAGCCTTCGCGGCGCATCATTTCAATCAGGATGGAAAGCTGGAGTTCGCCGCGGCCGAGGACCTTGAACGAGTCGGTAGCGCCGGTGTTTTCGACGCGGAGGGAGACGTTGGTCAGCAGTTCTTTTTCAAGGCGCTCGCGCAGGTTGCGCGAGGTGACGTAGGTGCCATCCTTGCCGGCGAACGGCGAGGTGTTCACGGTGAAGAGCATTGCGATGGTGGGCTCATCGATGGCGATGTGCGGCAGGGGTGCGGGATTTTCGACGTCGGTGATGGTTTCGCCGATGGTGATGCCTTCGACGCCGGCGACGGCAATGATGTCACCGAGCTCGGTTTCGGTGATGTCGACGCGCTTGAGGCCGGAGAATGAAAACAGCTTGGTGATTTTAGTTTTATGGAAGGTGCCGTCGAGCCTGGCGATGGCGACGTCTTCGCCGGTGTGCATTTTGCCATTGAAGACGCGCGCGATGGCGAGGCGGCCGAGATAGTCGCTGTAGTCGAGGTTGGCGACGAGAATTTGCAGCGCGCCGGACGGATCACCTTTTGGCACGGGGATCGTCTTTATTATTGCGTCGAAGAGGGGGCGCAGGTCTTCGCCACCGCCTTTGATGTCCGTGGAGGCGGTGCCGATTTTGGCGTTGGTGTAGAGGATGGGGAAATCGAGCTGTTCTTCTTTGGCGTCGAGATCGATGAAGAGGTCGTAGATTTCGTTGAGGACCTCCTGCGGGCGCGCGTCGGCGCGGTCGATTTTGTTGATGACGACGATGGGAGGCAGATGGGCCTCGAGGGCTTTGCCGAGCACGTATCGGGTCTGAGGCAGCGGACCCTCGCTGGCATCGACGAGCAGCATTACGCCGTCGACCATTTTCAGGGCGCGCTCGACCTCGCCGCCGAAGTCGCTGTGGCCGGGGGTATCGACAATGTTGATTTTGACGTCGTGATAGAAGATGGCCGTGTTTTTGGCGAGGATGGTGATGCCGCGCTCGCGCTCGAGTTCGTTCGAGTCCATAACGCGCTCGACGTGGTGCTCGTTGGCGCGGAAGGTGCCGCTCTGTTGGAGCATGGCATCGACGAGCGTGGTTTTGCCGTGGTCGACGTGGGCGATGATGGCGATATTGCGAATGCTTGAACTCAAGATGAGGAGATCCTTCGAATTTACGAACCACTACTACTTTACTATGTTGGATTGAATTGAGGGCCGTTGGGACGCGGTAAAGGGCAGTGTCCTTGCGGCCAAACATGAACAAATCGGGCGGCGGACGTGTAACTGCGGACGACGTCCTTTACAATGAAATGCGAGGAAAATTACGGGAATGAGCATGATTCGCACGTGCACGTTTATGAAATGGGCGATTTTACTTATGGGAATGCTAATCACTAATGAAGTGGCGATGGCGGCTCAGGGCGAGTTTGGCCCGAGCAATCCTTTTTATACGGCGAGTTCGCTGCCTTTTCAGGCGCCGCCGTTCGACAAGATTAAAGACAGCGATTACCAGCCGGCGATCGAGGCCGGGATGGCGCAACAGATCGAGGAGGTACGTGCAATTGCGGAGAACCCCGCGCCGCCGACTTTCGAAAACACGGTGGTCGCCCTCGAGAAGACGGGGCAGTTGTTCGTGCGCGTGATGCTGGTTTTTAACGGCGTGACGGGGGCGAACCTGAATCCGGAACTGCAAAAGGTGCAGGATATTGAAGCGCCGAAGCTGGCGGCGCACCAGGATGCGATTTACTTGAACTCGAAGCTGTTTGCGCGCATTTCGGCGATCTATAAAGAGCGGGCATCGCTGCATCTCGATGCGGAGGCTTTGCGGCTGGTTGAGTATGACTACCTGCAATTTGTGCACGCTGGCGCGAACCTCTCCGACGCGAACAAAGAGGAATTGAAGAAGCTGAACGAGGAAGAGTCGACGCTCTCCAATGCTTTCACGACGAAACTGCTCAGCGCGACGAAGAATGCGGCGTTCGCCACGAACGACAAGAATGCTTTGGCTGGCCTGAGCGCGGCGCAGATTGAAGGCGCGGAGCAATCGGCGAAGGATCGTAAGGCGGAGGGCTATGTTATTCCGCTGCAAAACACAACGCAGCAGCCGGATCTGGGCGAATTGAGCGTGCGGGCGACGCGGCAGGCAATCTTTGAGAATTCGTGGAATCGTGCAGAGCGCGGTGGAGCGGACGATACGCGCGAAGCGATTGCTCGCCTGGCCCAGTTGCGCGCGCAAAAAGCGAAGCTGCTCGGCTTTGACACCTATGCTGCCTGGAAGCTGGAAGACCAGATGGCGAAGAATCCGGCGGCCGCGTTGAAGTTTATGGATGCGCTGGTGCCGGGCGCGACGGCCAAGGCGGCGGCGGAGGCGAAGGACATTCAGGTGGTGATCGATGCGCAAAAGGGCGGCTTCAAGGTGCAGCCGTGGGACTGGGAGTTTTACTCCGAGCAGGTGCGCAAGGCGAAATATGACCTGGATGAGGCGCAGGTCAAGCCATATTTCGAACTGAACAATGTGCTGAAGAACGGTGTGTTCTATGCCGCCAACCAGCTGTATGGGATCACGTTCAAGGAGCGGACGGATATTCCCGTCTATCACCCAGATGTGCGCGCGTTTGAAGTGTTTGACGCCGACGGCAAGCCGCTGGCGCTGTGGTATTGCGACTACTTCAAGCGCGACAACAAAAACGGTGGCGCATGGATGGATGTGTTTGTGAACCAGTCGAAGCTGCTGGGCACTTTGCCGGTGGTGTTCAATGTGGCGAACTTCAGCAAGCCTGCGCCGGGACAGCCGGCGTTGATCAGCTTTGGCGATGTGACGACTATGTTCCACGAGTTTGGGCATGCGCTGCATGGAATGTTCGCGAGCGGAACTTATCCGTCGCTTTCGGGAACGCAGGTGGCGCGTGACTTCGTGGAGTTTCCATCGCAGTTCAACGAGCATTGGGCAACTTATCCGGCAGTGTTCAGCAACTTCGCGAAGCATTACAAGACGGGCGCGCCGATGCCCGCTGATCTGGCCGCGAAGCTCAAGAAGGCGGAGAAGTTCAATTCGGGTTATGCGCTCACGGAGGTGGTTGCGGCGGCGGAACTTGATATGCAGTGGCATACTTTGCCGGCGAGCGACGGAGTGAAGAATCCAGATGAGTTCGAGAAAGAGGCGCTGGAGAAGACTCATCTTTGGATCAGCTACGTGCCTTCGCGATACCGCTCGAGCTACTTTTCGCATATCTGGAGCACAGGTTACGCGGCTGGCTACTACGCATATTTGTGGAGCGAGATGCTCGACGATGCGGCGTATGACTGGTTCGAGCATCATGGCGGCATGACGCGGGCCAATGGAGATCGCTTCCGGCAGATGGTGCTTTCGCGCGGCAATACGGAAGATCTCGGCAAGATGTATGCGGCGTGGTATGGCGGAGAACCGCCAGTTGAGCCGATGCTACGAGAGCGCGGATTGCTGCCGGAAGATGGGACGAAGTAAGACTACGAGGGGAGCCCGCGCTCCGCATCTGGCGTGAGCATCGGGTCGGTCAGCACCTGGAAGAAGCTGGGCGCTGCGCTGGATGTGGGTTGGGAGATGCTGGCGTAGTTCGGGGGAATTGTATGAAGCATCGCGAAGGAACGCCGCACCCGGGGCCATTTCGCGGGATGCGAGTGGATTCGGAGTTTGCCGGACTACTGTTTGCTGGCGGTTTTCTGGTGATGGGCGCTGTCGGGCTCGACATCGGAAAGTTCTTCGTGCTGGGAGCGCTGGGGCTGGGTGTTGGCGTCGCTTTGCTGCTCCGCCTTGTCCGCAAGAACGACTGACCTCGCGCGGTTAATCAAAAGCAGACCGCCATTATGGTCCTCCATTCAGACCAACTCCGTACTGATTTCTGGAGTCACTTCCGCGCGCGTGCGCAGGCGATACCACAGCACGATCGCAATCAGCGAAAACAGAAAGATGATGGTTGAGATGGCGTTGATTTCTGGGGTGATGCCACGGCGGAGGCGGCCCCAGATTTCGAGGGGCAGCGTGTTATCGCGGCCGATGAGGAAGAAGCTGACGGCGATTTCGTCCATGGAGAGGGTGAAGATGAGGAGCCCCGCGCCGATGATGGAGAGCTTTAGATTGGGCACGGTGATGCGCCAGAAGGTTTGCCAGTAGTTCGCGCCGAGATCGAGGGAGGCTTCTTCCTGGGCGCGATTGAGCTTTTGCAATCCGGCGAAAACTTCGGTGGTGGCGACCGAGATGAGCGCGGTGCCGTGGCCGAGGATGATGGTGATGAGGCTCAGCTTGAGGTTGGCTTCGCGGAAGAGCATGAGCAGCGAGAGGCCGGTGATGATGCCGGGGAGAATCAGCGGCAGAAGAACGAGCCGGCGGAAGAGCGCTTTGCCGGGGAACTGCGCGCGGTCGAGGGCGAGCGCGGCGGGGATTCCGAAGGCGAGCGCGATGAACATGGCGGCTGCCGCGACGATCAGGCTGTTGAGGACTGAATCCCAGATGGGGCCGTCTTGAAAGAGAATGCGATACCAGTTGAGGGTGAGATTGCGCGGGGGGAACCCGCCGACGCCCTGGCCGTTGAAGGAATAAATAATGAGGACGGCGATGGGGAGATAGAGGAAGGCGAAGACGGCTAGGGCGTGGATGGTGAGCAGGCGGGGGCGGGTCATCGGCGTGAGCCTCGGCGATCCGGAGTTATGGGGCTGCCGAATAGGGCGAAGAACCTTGAAGGATGGAGTTGTGGAATCCCACCTTTGCGCAACTTGCGCGCAAAGATGGGGCACCCGGCCGCATCTTGGCACACGGCTGTCGACGCTCTGGCGCTCAATGGAAGCTCCATTTCTTTTCCAGGCGCTCGGAGAAGACGAGCAGGCTGACTACGATGAGCAGCATGCAGAAGGAAATGGCCGCGCCGAGCGGCCAGTTGTAGGCTGCTCCGAAAAGACTGACTACGATGTTCGAGATCATGATGCCGCTGGGGCCGCCGAGGAGGAGCGGCGCGAGGAAGTCTCCCAGGCTGAGGACAAAGGCGAAGGTGGCGCCGGCTAGGACTCCGGGAATGGAGAGCGGGAAGATTACGCGCCAGAATGTTTGCGTGGGCGAGGCGCCGAGGTCGTGCGAGGCTTCGACGAGATTGCGCGGGATGTGCTCGAGCGCGGCGTAGATCGGCAGAAGCGTGAACGGCGTGTAGATGTGCGTGAGTGTGAGGACGACCGCGAAGGGGCTGTAGAGGAGGAAATCGAGCGGGTGTTTGGTGAGATGCGCGTATTGCAAAAGAGTATTGAGGACGCCGTCGGTGCCGAGGATTGTTTTCCAGGCGTAGGCGCGGACGAGATAACTGACCCAGAGCGGAATGATGACGAGTTGGTAGAGGAGATCTTTTCTGGCTCCCGCGTAAAACGAGAGAAAGTAGGCGAGCGGGTAGCCGAGGAGGAGCGAGAAGAGAGTGACGCGGGCGGCGATCCACATTGAGCGCAGCAGCGTTTGCCAGTAGACGGGCTTGATGAGGAGGTCGCGATAGTTGTCGAAGGTCCAGGCGTGGATGATGGCTTGCGATTCTGAGACCGACCAGAAGCTGTAGCAGAGCATGAGGAGATAGGGGACGACGAGAAACACCGCGACCCACGCGAGTGGCGGAACAGTGACGGCGATGCGATAGGCGCGGGAGAACATTATGCACGCTCTCCGGAGGGACGGACTGGTATGGCGTCGGCGGCGGAGAATTCAAATTCGAATGCGGCGTTGCCGGAGGACGGCGGGCGAGATGCGGTGCGGAGGGTGAGGATCTGGCCGTCGGCGCACTCTACGCGCCAGAGTTCGCTTGAGCCGTGGAAAACTTGATCGCGCAGTTTTGCCTCGAAGCGGATGATGGGAGCGCTGGTTGGAGCGTTTGTTAGTGCGCTGCTTTCGGCGAGGCGGATGCACTCTGGGCGCAGAGAGAAGAGCGCGGGCCCGTCGGGCAGGGATGCGGGCCAGGTGAGAGCGCCGGTGATTGTTTTCGCGATGCTGTTGCGGATTTCAGCGTGGAGTAAGTTTGTGTGTCCGATGAATTGTGCGGTGTAGGCGGTTGCGGGGCGTGAGTAGATTTCGCGCGGGCTGGCGACTTGCTCGAGTTCGCCGGAGCGCAGGAGCGCGATGCGGTCAGACATGACCATGGCTTCTTCCTGATCATGCGTGACGAAGATGAAGGTGATGCCGACCTCGCGCTGGAGGGCTTTGAGTTCGACCTGCATCTGGCGGCGGAGGTTGGCGTCGAGCGCGGAGAGCGGTTCATCGAGGAGCAGGAGACGCGGGCGATTGACGAGGGCGCGGGCGAGGGCGATGCGTTGCTGCTGTCCGCCGCTGATTTTTGACGGCTTGTATTTGGCGAAGGCGGACATTTTTACTTTTGCGAGGGCTTCGCTGACGCGCGATTGCACTTCGTCGCCGGGACGACTGGCGATGCGCAGGCCGTAGCCGACGTTATCTTCGACGGTCATGTGCGGAAAAAGCGCATAGCTTTGGAAGACGGTGTTGATGGGGCGGCGGTAGGGTGGTTGCTGGTCGAGGCGCGCGCCCGCCATCCAGACTTCGCCGGAGGTCGACTGCTCGAAGCCGGCGAGAATGCGGAGGAGCGTGGTCTTGCCGGAACCGCTTTCGCCGAGGATGGTGAGGAATTCGCCTTCGGCAATTTCGAGGCTGATGTCGCGCAGGACGACGTTTTTGCCGAAGTGCTTGGCCACGGCGCGGAGGGAGAGCAGGGGCTGGGCGCTTATTTGCGCTGGGTCCGTGATCGCGGGATCGACCGTTGTTGCCATAGCTATCTTTTTTGGCGCCGCATACAGTTACGCGGACAGGAGTGTCCGCGCTACATTTCTCAGCACACAAGCTACTGTGTGGCTTTTACTTCGTTCCAGATCTCGTTGTACTTGGCGCGGCGCGGGACATTTTGCCAGAAGTAGAGACGCTTCTGGTAATTGTCGACATCGTCGAGGTGCAACCTTTTTACTTCTTCGGGCGTCATTAACTGCGCGGCGCGCGGATTTGCGGGCGTGTAGCCGGTTACGTCGGTGACTTTTTTCTGCGTCTGGGCCTGGATCATGAACTCCAGAAATTTGTAGGCCAAGTCTTTGTTCTCGCTGCCGGCGGTGATCATGAGGTGATCGATCCAGCCGGTCGTGTTTTCTTTGGGTATTGTTTCTCCGACCGGGAAATTACTTTTGCGAAGCTGGTTGGTTATGAGCGGCCAGCCCATGGCAATGACCACTTCGTGATTCTGAAAAAGGTTGGTCAGTTCGCCACCGGTCGACCAGATCTTGCGAATGTTGGGTTTCAGTTCGATGAGCTTCTTCTTGACTGCGTTCAGTTCGTCGTCGCTCAAGTTATAAAGATGTCCGGGATCAGGCTTGTCGTAGCCGAGGACCTGCGCGGCCATGTAGACGGTGGAGAGATCATCCCACACGGAAATTTTCTGCTTGAGCTTTGGATCCCACATTACATTCCAGCTATCGGGCGGCTGCGGAAATACCGTGGTGTCATAGATCATCGGGTCTGGTCCCCACATGAAGGGAACGCCGAAGACATCGCCTTTTACGCGCACGAGGGCGAGCGATGTGAGTTGCGGCGAGAGTTCGCTGTAGGTGGGAAGTTTGCCGAGATCGAGCGGCGCGGCCAGGCCCGAGGTTGCGATCATGGTGGCGACGTCGCTGGAAGGGGAGATGATGTCGTAGGTGCCGGCGCTGCCTCCGCGAAGTTTGGCGACCAGTTCGTCGCTCGATCCCATGTAGGAAGCTGAGACCTTGCAGTGGTTCTGCTCTTCGAAGGCGCGGACGTAGGAGGGATCGGCGTAGCCTTCCCAGACGAGCAGGTTCAGGGTGTGAGTTTTTTTGGCGCAGGATCCGCTGAAGAGAACGAGCCCGGCCAGCAGCAGAACGAGCGCGGTTTGTCGCAATGTCATGTCAGTCCTCCGGCCAGCGTTTTTTGTCGCGCGAAATTCGTGCGGCGGCTGCTTGCATCAGAGCGTTGATCAGAATTCTCTTCCGAACGGTCTCTGAACTCTCCTTAGAAGGTCGGTGGCGTATTCACCCACAAGAGCCAGGTCTCACTCGGGCCGGGATTCGTCCAACGATGAGGCGTGGCGCTTTCAAAATAGAAACTGTCGCCGCGTTTGAGATCGTACTCCTCGCCGGCGAGAGCAATCCTGAGTTCTCCGCGGAGCACGAAAAGAAATTCCTCTCCCTGGTGGGTGTACTCTTCTCCGCTGCCGGCGTGGGGCTTGATACGAAACAGGTGAGGCTCCATGGCGGTGTTGCCCCATGCGAGCAGTTCCATGCGCACGCCCGGGCCGGCTTCGAGCACTTTGCGGCGGGCGGGACGAACCAGGCGAGGATTGGAGTCGGGCGGATCAAAAAATTCGAGAATGTTGGTGCGATAAAAGCGGGCGAGGCGGCGCAGGGTGCCAACGGAAGCGCTCATCTGCGAACGCTCGACGGCGCTGAGAAAGCCGACGGAGACTCCGGCGGCGGAAGCGACGGTGGAGAGGTTGAGGCCGCGGCGAGCGCGCAACTGCCGCAGACGAGGCCCGATGCCGGCGGTGGGACCGTTGGCGGCCGGTTTTATTGCGCCCTCGCGCTTGAGCATCTCGACGATGGCGGGCGCGTTCAGACCGCGCACTTTGCGCAGGTAGCGCGCCTTCTTGAGCAGTCGCACGTCCTGGTTGGTATAAAGACGGTAGCGGCCCTGGCTGCGGGTCGGACGCGTCAGACCGAGGCTCTCCCAGCCACGAATGGCAGAGGCGGAGATGCCGACAAGCCGCGCTACATCGCCGATCTTGAGAAAGACTTTCGCCCCGCTCGACATGAGTTTGACTGGGCCTGCTGAAAGCGTTCGGGAGCTGAACTTTTCCGCTTGACAGATGGGCGGAGAGTCTCTAACCTTGCGCGATTATAGCAAGGTTGGCATTTTCCACAAGATTCAAAAATCAAGTTTGAAAATTCGGATCTGACCCCGAGATCTGGAGGACGACCTGTCTATGCCGCAGTCGCGAACGTTCCGGTTGAGCTGTTGGCTGGCTGTTGTGTGCCTGTGCCTGAGTTATTCAACAGGTGTTTTCGCGCAGGGAACTGGAGGCCGAATTGTGGGCCGCGTTGCCGATCCGAGCGGCGCCGTGCTGGCGAATGTGAAGGTGACGCTCGCCAATGAAGCGACGGGTGTGAGCCATGAGGCGCAGACGAACGGAAGCGGCGACTATGGATTTCCCGAGGTGCCGGTTGGGGTCTATACGCTGACCTTCGATTTGCAGGGGTTTAAGACGAGCGTAAGAAAAGGAGTGCCGGTCGAACTGAACCAGGTGTTGACGCTGAACTCGACGCTACAGATTGGCGAGACCAAAGAAGTGGTGGAAGTGAGTTCTGAAGCGCCGCTGGTCGATACCACGAGTACGCAACTGGGCGCGGTGATGGACAACCGGCAGGTGCAGAACCTGCCGCTCAACGAACGCGACACTTATCAGTTGCTGCAACTGCAGCCGGGCGTGATGTCGACAGTGGGCGCCACCAACTCGCTGGTTTACGGAAGCGACCAGGCGGGCGCGGTATCGGTGAATGGCGGCCGCGGGCGTTCAAATAATTTCAGCGTGAATGGCGGCGACGCGAACGACCTGTTCGCCAACCTGCCGACCGTGCAGCCTTCGCCGGACAGCATTCAGGAGTTTCGCGTTCTGACCAACGACTTCGATGCCGAGTACGGGCGCAACTCGGGATCGGTGGTGAACGTTGTGACCAAATCCGGCACCAACGAGTGGCATGGGAGCGTGTTTGAGTTTTTCCGTAACAAGGTGCTGAACGCCAATGACTACTGTTTGACCGGCGCGCAAGGCCTGCCATGCGAGAAGCCGCAGTTCAACCAGAACCAGTTTGGCGGAACGTTTGGCGGACCGATCGTGAAGAATCGCACGTTCTTTTTTACTAGCTATGAAGGGCGGCGGATCCGGCAGGGAATCCTTTCGCCGGCAGTGAACGTACCGACGGCGGCGGAGCGGCCGAGTGCCACGCAGTCTTATGCCGATTTTTCCGATCCAGTATTGGGCGGAACATTTGGCGGAAATCTCGTGAATAACCAGCTATTGGACAATCGTCCAGGGTGCGACCAAGCGGTCGGATATCCAAGCGGCATACCGAGCGGAACGCCTTATCAGACGCTCTTTCCGAATGAGCAGATCCCGCTCGCGTGCATGGATCCCACGGCGGTCGATCTTTTGCAGTTTGTACCGACTCCATCCACTGGACAAAATCTCATCAGCACAGTGCCTACCAAGGCAATTCGCGGCGACCAGGTTACGGTGAAGGTGGATCATCGCCTGAACGATAAACAGAATCTCAGCATTTATTACTACTTCAACGACGACCGCACGTTGAATCCATTTGCGCTGTTCGAAAACGCGGGGGGCAATCTTCCGGGCTTCGGTGACATTGTGGCGGAGCGGTTCCAGCAATGGAATATCACGCACAACTGGACAATCAACAGCAACACAGTGAATGAATTCCGCTTCAACTACAACCGCGAGGGACAGGGAACGTTTCAACATCCCGAGAACACGGAGCTGGTGCAGAACTCCTGCCCGCCAGCGCAGTCATGGCTGGGCGCGACGGTGCCGTGCTTCTACGGGGATGGTTCGACGTACCCGCTGGGAAGTCAATACGGTATCCATCCATTTCTCGGGGCAAACCGTGAAGGGCTGCCTTTCATCTCGATCTCGGGAGGATTCGAGATTGGCAATGACTGGGAGGGCGAACTGCCGCAGCAAGGGAATTCTTTCCAGTGGTCAGACAGCCTGACTAAGGTGAGAGGCACGCACACGATGAAGTTTGGCGTAGACCTTCGCCGGCAGCAGTTCAACCAGGTTTACTACTACAACGTGAATGGCGAGTTCAACTATTACGGCGGCGGCCCCAACGACCCGTTACTCGTTAACTCTCAAGGCAGCCAAAATCTCTATCCGAATTACCTGCTCGGTTTGGCTGATACCTATGGACAAGGGTCGGCGCAGAGCGAAGCGGTCAGAAACACGGGACTATATCTATACGCGCAGGATAGCTGGAAGATCAAGCCGAACATAACGCTGAACTATGGACTGCGCTGGGAGCTGAATACACCGCTGGCCGATAAGTTTCGGCACGTTGAAACCTTCCGACCGGGACAATCGTCTACGGTTTATCCCTGTGGAGGCCCGAACACAGATTGCACTTCGCAGGATGCGATTGGCTTAGTTGTGCCGGGCGATCCGGGAGTGCCTCCGGGGATGACGCAGACCTATTACAAGGCGTTTGCGCCGCGAATTGGAATTGCGTATAGCCCGGGCACTTCAGGCAAGACGAGCATCAGCGCGGGTTTTGGGCTCTTCTACAATCCAATCGAACAGCTTGTGCTGTCGCAATTTGGTGCTGAGCCTCCGTTTGGAGGCAGCACGACTGTTTCCGAGACGCAGTTCAACTTGCCTTTCCTCGGGCAGGATGGAGCGACTACATACCTGAATCCCTTCAATGGCATTCTGAATCCGCAGCGCGGCAACCCGCAGGATTGGGCAACTTTTGAGCCGATCGATTTGTACGGAGATTTCCAGCCGCACATGCGGACGCAGTATGCTTCGCAATATCACTTCACGGTTGAGCGCCAACTGACGAATGATATGAAGCTGTCGGTTGGTTATGTCGGATCGCAGGGCCATCGTTTGCTGGCGACGCATGACGTCAATTACTCAAATCCGCAGACCTGCCTGGATATTTATACCTTGGGTGGCGGGTGCGGGCCGTTCGTTGAGGATTCCCAATATACCGTGACCGTGCCAAATGGCTTCCCGTTCCACATGCCCAACGGCTCGGTCGTGACGGGAACCGGCCAGACGCTGAGCTTCACCGGCCTGCGCCCGTATTCCTCGCCGCAATGCGATCCGACGACCGGCAATGGTTGCCCGGCTAATGGCATACCCGTATTCACGGGCGTTTTCGCGCAGGATACGATTGCCGGCTCCTCGTATAACTCGTTGCAGGCGTCGCTCGAAAAGAGAATGGGGCACGGGTTGCAATTCACCGCGGCTTACACGTTCAGCAAATCGATTGACGAAGCGTCGAGTTTTGAGGGCATTCTGAATCCTCTTCCGGGCGCGGACAACAACGGGTTGTCGCTGTTCGACGCGCGACATCGCATTGTGGTCAGCTATGAGTGGGATCCGCCGATCAGAAAGTTCAGCGGGTTTGCCGGGAAGGTGCTCAATGACTGGGGATTCTCGGGAATCACAACTTACCAGACGGGATTTCCGATCCACCTGACATCGGCTGCGGACAACGAGTTGATGAACAGCGATGATTTCGAGTATCCGGGAGAACCGGACCAGATAGCGCCGTTCCAGAGGCTGCATCCGCAGAGCTCGGCAAACGTGCTGGGCGCTGGCAATAGTAACTATTATTTCAATCAGAACAGCTTTACGGAGAATGCCACCGACAATACCCAGCCTCCGTGTTCGGCGGGCGCGGTTTATGACTGTTATGACATGACGCTGCTGGGCCGCATTGGTACTGCGCCGCGCACGATTTGCTGCGGGCCGGGGATCAGCGAGACGGATTTTGTGGTGATGAAGAATATTCCGGTGAACGAAAGAACTCACTTTGAATTTCGAGGAGAGATCTTCAACGTCTTCAATCACACGCAGTTTTATAACCCCGACGGCAACAGCAGCGACGGCTCGCAGTTTGGCCAGATCACCCAGGTCAAGGACCCGCGGCTGGTACAATTTGCGTTGAAGTATTACTTCTGATT
>JBAWAI010000245.1:0-6902 GCA_049589215.1 Terriglobales bacterium
CCTTATTACGCATGTAGTTCCTTTCGCACGGATAAGTCAGAAGCTTTAACACAGAGTACACAGAGGCCTACGGACCTAAACTAGTCCGCCGCGACGCTTACCTGCATGTTTTCAATCATGCTGGTGGCGAACTCGCTGGTCTTAACCTTGGTCGCGCCTTCCATGAGGCGCTCGAAATCATAAGTCACTTTTTTCTGCTCGATGGTACGCTCCAGGCTTCGCTCGATCAGATCGGCAGCTTCGGTCCAGCCGAGAAAACGGAACATCATGACGCCGGAGAGGATGACGGAGCCGGGGTTGATGACGTCTTTGTCGGCATACTTGGGAGCGGTGCCGTGGGTGGCCTCGAAGATCGCGTAGCCATCGCCGATATTGGCGCCGGGCGCGATGCCGAGTCCGCCGACCTGCGCCGCGCACGCGTCGGAGATGTAGTCGCCATTGAGATTGGGCGTGGCCAGCACCCTGTATTCATCGGCGCGGGTGACGATTTGCTGGAAGATGGAATCAGCGATGCGGTCGTTGATCAGGAGCTTGCTCTTCCATGCGCCGTGTCCATGCGTGGCGTAGATGCAGTCGAGACAGTCTTTTACTTCTTGATATAAAGCCTTGCGGAAGTCGTCGGTCGCAAACTCGAGGCCCGGTTCGATCAGAAGCGCGTTCTGCTCGACCGTGAGGTTCGGATTCTTATCCTTGTTGTCGATGATCCAGCTCTCGCGCTCGGTGATGACGTGACTGCGGAATTCTTCGGTGGCGAGTTCGTATCCCCACTTGCGAAACGCACCCTCAGTGAACTTCTGAATGTTGCCTTTGTGAACGAGAGTTACGCTTTTGCAATTATTTTCAAGTGCGTGCTCGATCGCCATGCGTACGAGACGCTTGGTGCCCGTGATGGAGATCGGTTTGATGCCGACGCCAGAGTCGAGGCGAATTTGTTTCTTGCCGCCCTTCAGCATGTCTTTGTTGATGAACTCGATAAGACGCGCGCAATCCGCCGTGCCTTCCTCCCATTCAATTCCGGCGTAAACGTCTTCCGTGTTTTCGCGGAAGATGACCAGATCCATGCGCTCGGGATGCTTCACGGGCGAAGGCACGCCGCTGTAATACTTGACCGGACGTACGCAGGAATAGAGGTCCAGAATCTGGCGCAGCGCGACGTTCAGGGAGCGAATGCCGCCTCCGACGGGTGTTGTGAGCGGCCCCTTGATGGCGACGCGGAACTCGCGGACGGCAGCGATGGTGTCATCGGGCAGCCAGTTCTGAAACTTGGCTTTGGCTTTTTCCCCCGCGAAGATTTCGTACCAGGCGACGGCGCGCTTGCCCTCGTAGGCTTTTTCAACGGCCGCGTCGAACACACGGACGGACGCTTTCCAGATATCGCGGCCGGTGCCATCCCCCTCGATAAATGGGATGATCGGGCGGTCGGGCACGCGATACTTGCCGTCGCTGTATGCGATTGTTTGGCCGTCCGGCGGCACTGGAATTCCGTTGTACTGCGTCATGGTCGCCTCCACAAATCCAAAAGGTGAAGCTCAATTATAAAGAATAACGGAAGGCGCGGAGGAGTTCGACGCGTCTTATCACCGCCACGTTGATCGTCATCACAACGGGCTTGATCGATGCGTGGCAGTTATCGGCAGCCAGTTGTTGAAGGCGAAAGAGACGGGGCAGGTCCCGTCTCTGCGCCGCACTGATCCGAGTTCTAGCGTTCGATCTTCACCGACTTCACGACTACATCCTTGTTGGGTCGGTCTTGGCGGCTACGAGGCGCTTTTGCAATTTTTTCCACCACATCATAGCCCTCGACAACCTCACCGAAGATGGTGTGCTTGCCGGTCAGCCATTCGGTGTTGCCGACCGTGATGAAGAACTGCGAGCCGTTGGTGTTGGGGCCGGCGTTGGCCATGGCGAGTTTACCGGCTTTGTCGAAGCGGTGCGGCGAGCCCTTGGTTTCGTCTTCGAATTGATACCCCGGGCCGCCCATGCCCGTACCCTGCGGATCTCCGCCCTGAATCATGAAGTCGGGAATCACGCGGTGGAAAATCGTTCCGTGATAAAGAGGGTCTTTCGATTTCTTGCGCGTTGAGGGATGCGTCCACTCGCGTTTGCCTTCGGCGAGTTCGGTGAAGTTGGCAACGGTTTTGGGCGCGTCCTTTTCAAACAAGTGGCACACGATCGTGCCTTCGCTGGTATCGAAAACGGCGTAGGTTCCGGGGGTGCGGGTCATGAGTCTCCTTAATATTTCGTGCCGTAGGTCGGATTAAGCGTTCCAGGGTTCACAAGCTATGAGACTTCGGAAAGCGGGGTTGCAGCATGCAAAATACGACCTATGTTCCTGCCGTCTTTTTCGCCGCGGGTTTGGCAGATGCTGCGCCGGCGTGCTTGATCTCAATGTGCGTGATCTTGACTGGCCTGAAGGGCTTGTCATTGCTCGGGTCGCGGTCCATGCGGGCGATTTTCTTGACGAGCTCAACCGCCGCGTCGTCGCACTGGCCGAAGATGGTGTAGCCGCCGCTCAGGTGCGCGCTGTGCGCCACATCTTCCGTGATGAAGAACTGCGAGCCGTTGGTGTCGGGGCCGGAATTCGCGTAGGCGAGGCGGCCGGGGCGATCGAACTTCAGATCGGACGGCGTTTCGTTCTTGAATTTATAACCGGGATCGCCTGTACCGTCGCCGATCGGGTCGCCACCCTGAATCATGAATTCGGGGATGACCCGATGAAAGATGGTCCCGTCATAGAGGGGCACGCCATGCTTTTTCGCGTGCGTCGTGGGATTCGTCCAGTCCTTGGTGCCCTCCGCGAGGCCGATAAAATTGGCGACACCGAGCGGCGCCTCTTTGGGGAAGAGCGTGCAATGCAGCTCACCGGCGGTCGTGTGAATGATGGCAACCGGGTCGGTCGAGACAGCCGGCTTGGCGGCCTGGGCAGCGCCAAAAGCCGACAAACAAGCGAGCAGCGTCACTACAGAAAATAGAGTTCGCATCAGGACTCCTGTGGGAATTTGCGTATTTGATTGTACGACAAGGCAAGACGATTAAGCACACCGGGAGCACCTTGTCGGCACGGTCAGGGCGCAGGCGAATTGCGCTATTTCAAGTTTCAATTCTTGCTGGACTGCATCTCGCGGCTTACGCGCTCGGCCTCCGCAAATACCCGTAGCACATTGCCGCCAAGAATTTTGCGGATATCATTGGCGCTGTAGCCCCGGTCGAGGAGCGCCTGCGTAATCTTCGGCAGGTCGGCCGCGGAGTCGATGCCCTGGGGAGTTGCGCCGCTGACGCCGTCGAAATCGGAACCGAGGCCCACGTGGTCAACTCCGGCGACTTTTGCGATGTGGTCGATGTGATCGATGAGCGAACTGAACGGCGGACGCGGAATCTTGGCGGCCCATTCGCGGTCGATGCGATCCAGATCGAGATAGGTTGGAGTTTTGCCTTCGGTTTTGAGTTTGTCGGTGTAGGCCTTCTCGGCGGCCGCGCGATCCGCGGCTTGCGCGTCCCTGGCTTTGCGGTAGTTCTCGTCGACGAAGGCACTGTAGAAGTTGACGTCGACCACCCCGCCGTTCTTGGCGACGGCACGCAGCATGTCGTCGGTCATGTTGCGCGGATGATTGCTGAGCGCGCGCGCCGAAGAATGCGAAGCGATGACTGGCGCTTTCGTTGTGGCGATCGTGTCCCAGAAAGTTTTGTCGGAGACGTGCGAGATATCGACGAGCATCCCAAGGCGATTCATCTCAAGGACAATCTGCTTGCCCCCTTCGGTCAGGCCATTGTGGTGCTCGATGTTGGGCTTGTCGATGTCGCCGGAGGAGTCGGCGAACTCATTCGTGTTTGACCAGCTCAACGTTATGTAGCGCACGCCCAGCCTGTCGTAATCGCGCAGCAGGTGAATATCGTTCTCGATGGAGTGGCCGCCTTCGATTCCCATGAGCGCAGCGAGCTTGTGCTCGCGGTGGGCGCGCTCGGTGTCGGCTGCGCTGAAGGCCATCATCATGCGATCGGGATGGCGCGCCGCCTGCTCGTAAACGGAGTCGATGAGATCGAGCGTATGGCGGGCGAAGTGGCCCTGATTGGTTTCCGGCTCGACCCAGATGGAGAAAAATTCGGCGCCCAGATTGCCGGCTTGGGCTTTCTCGAGGCTAATGTGACCGTGATCGTTCGGATCGGTCGACCCCATATCAAAACTTTCGTCGAGAAAGCGCTGCGGTGTATCGGCGTGCGTGTCGATGACGATCGCAGAATTTTGGATTTCGCGGGCTTTGGCGGTGATGGCAGTCTGTGCGTAAACGGGCAGAACAAGTGTGAGCGAGAGAATTAACGCTGGCAGCCGGCTTTTCATGATCGGATAGGAATTGTATATGAGAAGGGCGAACTGAAGAGTCTAGGTTGAGGCTTAGTTCGATGCGCCGATGGCTTCCGCAGTTTCTTCGGCTGGATGCGTCGCTTGGTGCGAGGGCAACAGCGTCTGCGTCTGTCGCCAGTCTTCGTAGCGGTCGGAGACCATGATGTGGAAGCACCAGTGGCGGCGCTCTTCCTCGGGTTCAACCAGGCCGATCGCACGCAGATAGAAAAGATACGATTCAACGAAACGAATCTGTTGCGGGTTCATGCCACGCCGTTGCAGGTCGACCGTGATGCCAGCGAGATGCGAGGAAGCAGTTTCGCCCTCAGCGGGAGCGGCGTTACGATTGCGGCGCCGAAGTTTTTTCTGGACCTTGACAGTGCGAACGGCCGAGTTCAACTGAATTTGCTCATGAAAACGGTTGTAATAAACCTCGGACAGATCCTGCACAAAATCGCGCGCCCAGACGCGACAATAGCGGCGCGATGGATCGAGGCTCGGTTCGATGCGTAGGGTCTCGCTCGGTGTAATCGGAACCAGATCGCCCGAATCCTTCAATTGTTGAAGCTGCGCGTCGTCGTAGATGCGGGGAAGTTGGAGGCGGTCGACCTCTTGATTCTGAAGCAGCAGGGAATCGTGCGACGGACGGAAAAGCGGGTTCCAAAGAATGCCACGAAAGCGGTGCAACGGATGGCGCGAGTGCGCGACGCGGTGGTGCGGGTCGATGCTATGCAGCGCCAATAAAGCCGGCGCGCAAAGCAAAAGCGCAAGCAGCGCGAGCGGCTTTGCCGACCGAATTGCGAAGTGGCCTGTACCGTGGGTCATAGGCCTTCAGCGATAGGGGAAACCCCGATAGTCTCTGAAGGTGCGGCAATTGTAACCCAGCGTTCAAAATTTGTGGGGAGGGAATCACCGTAAACCGCATTACCGAAGAGAGTTACGCGGTAACCGGGCGCTGGGTACCGGCTCTGGGCGCGGATTTTAGACCCTTTGGGATGTGGGATTTAGGACGCTGCCCCGGAGGGTTTTGTCAGTTCGGGAGTTTTCCCATTTCTCGAAAGGGCGAGCCGCGCGGCTTTCGCGGCCCCCTTGACAGCCCCGCAAAGTGGCTTTCAGCCCCGCTGGGGCGAACGTGTTTATTTCCGGAACAAGTCTCCGATGGCCTGCTTCATCACCTGCCCTCCGACCTCGGAGATCGACTTGGTCAGCGGGATATCTTTCGGGCAAATTTCCACGCAGTTCTGGGCGTAGCCGCATTCCTGAATGCCGCCGTCTCCCATGAGGGCGGAGAGCCGTTCACGCATCAAGGCCGCGCCGGTGGGGTGCGTATTGAACAGGCGCACCTGCGAGATCGTAGCGGCGCCGACGAAGCCCGTGCCTTCGGTGAATTGCGGACAGGCCTCCATGCAACAGCAGCACGAGATGCAACGCGACAGCGGATACGCCGCTTCCTGCATCTCAGCCGTTTGCCGCGGGCCAGGGCCGAGGTCGTAGGTGCCGTCGACGGGCACCCAGGCTTTGACCTTCTTCAAATTCTCGAAGAGCACGCTGCGGTCGACGGCGAGGTCGCGCACGATGGGGAATTTCGAAAACGGCTCAAGCTTGATCGGCTGGTCAAGATGATCGAGCAGCGCCGAGCAAGCCATGCGCGCTTTGCCATTGATGATCATGGCGCACGACCCGCACACCTCTTCCAAGCAATTCGAGTCGTAGGTGATGGGCGTTGTCTTTTTGCCGTCGCGCGTGACCGGATTGGCCGCGATATCCATAAGCGCCGAAGTGATGTTCATATTCGGCCGGTGGGTAATTTCAAACTCCTCCCACGTCGCGGAGGCGTCGGGGGTGAGTTGGCGTTTGATCTTGATGATTACGGTTTTGTTGTTAGCCATTAGCTTCTAGCCTTTAGCTCCTAGCTTCAGATCTCGTTTACTCATACAAGGGCATTTCTTCTTCCTCGTCGGGTATTACCACTTGCCGGGCACATTCTCACCTAGCGACGTTGCCGGGGGCATCGAAGGGTACCTGGCATCACCGCAACCTGTTTCCCGTCGAAGTCTATGCCCGGCTATTCCTCAAAACCCTTTTTCACTACCGCTGCGAAAGTCGCTATCTCTTGCACGCCTTCGTTGTAATGCCCGATCACGTTCACCTTCTAGTCACGCCTGCTCAAGACGTAACCCTCGAACGCGCCGTCCAACTAATTAAGGGCGGATACTCGCACGCCTCCGGAACCCTTACGAGCCGTAAAACCGAAGTCTGGCAACGCGGCTTCACCGATCATCGAATTCGCGATGCCCAGGATTTTATTCATCACCGAAACTACATTCATCAGAATCCTGTCGTCGCCCGACTCGTCGCTACTCCTTCCGAGTACCGCTACTGCTCCGCCTTCCCGGGATTCAAACTAGACCCGTGGCCCCCAGCGGCTAAAGCCGCCATCATCGGAGATGCCGCAATCGGCACGAGTGGAACTCGTGCCCTTCCCGGTTCCTGATTCTCAAACCCGAGTGGAACTCGTGCCCTTCCCGGTTTGCCGCATTCCAATCCTGATTCCGCTCCGGCC
>JBAWAI010000246.1:0-9682 GCA_049589215.1 Terriglobales bacterium
GGATTGACGCGGAAAATCCTGAAGGCGGGCGGGATCATCTAATAGGTGGCTGGTAATTTCGCGGAATGAGGCGTTCGCTTGAAGTGGCTCCAACATTTATTCGGAGGCGAGAGAGATATGGCTGCACTCACGGCCGGGGCGAAAGCACCCGACTTTTCATTGGCGGGTCTGGATGGCGGCACGTTTATGTTGCAGGAGGCGTTGCAGCGCGGGCCTGTGCTGGCGGCATTTTTCAAGATTTCCTGTCCGGTATGCCAGTATGCGTTTCCTTTCTTTGACCGGCTGTACAAGACGCATGGTGGGACGGTTTCGTTTGTTGCCATCTCGCAGGATGACGCGGGCAAGACGCGCGGATTTTTGAAAGAGTACGGGGTCACGTTCCCGACGGTGCTGGACGATCCGAATGGCTATGCGGCTTCGAACGCGTACGGGCTGACGAATGTGCCGTCGTGGTTTTTGATCGGGCAGGATGGGACGATCGAGCTGAGCAGCGTTGGCTGGTCGAAGAAGGATATGGAAGAGCTGCACTCGCGACTGAGCGCGGCGCGGCGGGATTCGGGGCAGGGGTTGCCTGCGTTGTTTCACGCGGGCGAAGAGGTGCGCGATTTTCGAGCTGGTTGAGGCTCGAAGAATTGATCCCGCGGTCGCGGGAACGGCTGTACTAAGAAGGGCAAGAACTGAACCGCTGAGACGCCGAGTTCGCCGAGAAATTCTTTTGCGAAATTCTCTGGCA
This sequence comes from Terriglobales bacterium, assembly GCA_049589215.1. Classification (GTDB taxonomy): domain Bacteria; phylum Acidobacteriota; class Terriglobia; order Terriglobales; family Acidobacteriaceae; genus Acidiflorens. Next base: position 734 of record JBAWAI010000246.1, read on the forward strand.
CGCGGACCGTGTCTTGCCGGGAACTCAGGGCTTCTTATCGGTGGCTTAGGGCGGGGACTTCGGTTGTTACTTCTGGCAGGTTGGCGGCGTGCCAGGCGTCGAAGCCTCCTGTCACGTTGATTACGTTGCGATGGCCGGCGCGCTCCAGCAGGCTGCAGGCGATGATGCTGCGGTATCCGCTTTTGCAGTGGATCGCGATCGTTTTCTTGTTGTCGACCTGCGGCAAGCCTCGCGGAAAAGTGTCGAGGGCGTGCCATTTGGCATCGGCGATGTGGCCGGCGTGCCATTCGCCTTCGCGACGGACGTCGAGGACGACGAGATCGTTGGCGGCGTTGGCGACGTTCTGATGAAGTTCCTGGGCTGACATTTGCGGCGTGCTGAGCACAGGAAGGCCAGCTTTTTGCCATGCCGTAACACTACCTTCCAGATATCCCTCCAGATCTTCAATGCCCACGCGAGCGAGGCGCATGCGGGCCTCTTCGACTTGAGCCTCACTGTCAGCGATGAGAATCGGGTTGGAGTGAATTCCGAGAATCGCTCCCGCCCAAGAGGCGAATTGGCCGGAGAGCGCGATGTTGACGGCACCCGGAACGTGGGCGGCGGCGAAATCGTCGCCGGAGCGGACATCAAGCAGCCAGGCATTTTGCTGGAGGCGCGACTGAACTTCTTTCGGCGAGAGCGTGGGCAGCGGCGCGAGTTCGGTCAGCGCGGAAGCGCCGGCTCGATTGATCTCGGCATCTTCGGCGAAATAGTTGGGGCGGGTGGGAAGATTGGTTGTGAGCTGGGCGACGAATTCCTCGCGGGCCGGAATCTGGAGCGCGTAGTTGGTGAGGTGCTCGGTGCCGATGGTGGAGGATTTTTCGGCACGCATGGCGCGCCCGCAGAGCGAACCGGCTCCGTGCGCGGGATAGACGAGCGTGGCGTCGGGGAGCGCGAGTAATTTGTTGTGCAGGCTGTCATAGAGCAGGCCGGCGAGTTGTTGCGGGGTGTGCGCGGGCGAGAGATCGGGACGGCCGACATCGCCGATGAAGAGGGTGTCGCCGGTGAGGACGGCGTAGGGATTGGGCGCGGCTGCGGACGATTTGTTGGCAGTCGCATTTTCTTCGGAGGCTTCGAGGTCGGTGACGACGAAGCACATACCTTCTGGAGTGTGGCCGGGAGTTTCGAGGGCGCGAATGCGGACTGCGCCGACTTTTATTTCGTCGCCGTCGTGGAGCGCGACATGCGGGAAGCCGGCTTTGGCCTCGGCTCCAATGTAGATGGTGGCGCCGGTGCGGGCGGCGAGTTCTTTGTGTCCGGAGACGAAGTCGGCGTGGAGGTGGGTTTCAAAAATGTGGCGGATTTTCAGGTGCTGTTCTTCGGCGGCTTGCAGGTAAATATCGACGTCGCGCTGCGGGTCGACGACGGCGGCTTCGCCATTAGAGCCGATCATGTAAGACGCGTGCGCCAGACAGGTCAAATAAAATTGCTCGAAGAACATTGGGGCTCCGTGGCCGGACGCGAGTCAAAGGCCGTGTTCAAGATTATCGCTTATGCAGCGCCAGTCAAGGGCGCGAACGGCGGTGGGGCGGGTAACTTGCGAAAAGAGCAGAGGGGTTCGGGAATCGGGGCGAGGCTCGGGGCAGCAGTTTTTGCATAGGGGCGGGAGGATGCGGGAAAAATGTCCTTGGGAATTTATGCGGTAATAATGAGATGTGCCCCCGATTGCGGGTGAAACGAGATCGCGAGCGCAGCGGGCGTTTTGACGCGACCTTTGGTGCGGTGGCCCAAACCATTGAGAGAGCGAGAGTTAAAGTCGGAGCTTTCTACGTACACCTTTTGTAACTTGGAGTTGCACGTGCTTCGAGCCTACAGTCATGGGGACGTCGGTGGTGCGATTTTCGGACCTCGGCGTGCATCGAATGTGTAGCGGAAGTGTGTTCGGAGCGGCCGGGGCCTGTGGTCTCGATTACGGGCTAGGGCGAGCTCCGAAGAAGATGAAAAAGATCTGAATGACGAAGACGGGCAAATTCGAGTTGAAGAACCTGCGGCTGTTGGCGGTTTATGCGGCGCTGGTGGTGGGCGTGTTTTGCGCGGCCGGTGATGCGCAGGTCGGTGTTCCGCAGATCAGTGTTTCGCAGGTCAGCGACTACGGCCCGGCGGCTGCGGCGATGCTCGCCTCGGACGGCGGCGGGGCGTATGCATCCGACAATGATGCGAACGACTCGATTCTTACTATCCGCAAGCGCGTCGATGAAGTGAATGTGCTGTTCATTGCGACGGACCGGCACGGGAAGTTCGTGCGGAATTTGAATCAGAAGGACTTTGCATTTACCGACGATCACAAGCCGGTGCAGTCGATCATTGCGTTTCGTCCGGAGACGGACTTGCCGATCGAACTCGGCCTGCTGATGGATGTAAGCGGATCGGTGCAGGGACGATTTGGATTTGAAAAAGAGGCGGCGACCGGATTTCTGCAACATATTATTCGTCCGGGATACGACAAGGCGTTTGTGGTGGGCTTTAATAAAGATAGCCACCTGGCGCAGGATTTCACCGACAACGTGCCGGCGCTGGCAGCGGGCGTGCAGCGGATGAGCGATGGCGGCGGGACGGCGCTTTATGACGCGATTTACAAAGCGTGCAAAGAGAAGTTGCTGCGGGAGCATTCGGACCATCCGATTCGCAAAGCGATTGTGGTGGTGAGCGACGGCGAAGACAACCAGAGCGAGTACACGCGGGCGCAGGCGATTGAAATGGCGCAGCGGGCCGAGGTTTTGATTTATGCAATTTCAACGGACGACAGCGGGCTGATTCTGCGCGGCGACAAGGTGCTCGAGGATCTGGCGTCGGCGACGGGCGGGCGTGCGTTTTTCCCGTACAAGATGAAGGACATTACGAAGTCGTTTGCCGCAATTGAAGACGAATTGCGCAGCCAGTACGACGTTTCCTATAAACCCGCCGATTTCGATGCGGACGGGCGGTTCCGGTCGATTCAAATCACGGCGCTGAAAAAAGATCTGCAAGTGCGGGCGCGGCGCGGGTATTTTGCGCCCAAGCAGTAGACCTTCCTGATCCGCAATAATCACATCGCAGTCCGTTATCCACGAATCTTCCGTCGCATTGCGCCCCGGTGTTCCTTGTGCTTGAATTGCGGTTGAGGTGCGATCTATGGTCTGGGCGTTAATTGCGGTCATTGTTCTGGTCGGGATTTTTCTGATCGGAATGTACAACAGCCTGGTGCAGCTCAAGGTGCGCTGCGATTCGGCGTGGTCGGACATTGATATTCAGCTGAAGCGGCGGCACGACCTGATCCCCAACCTGGTGGAAACGGTGAAGGGATACGCGACCCACGAGAAGAGCACGTTCGAAGATATTGCGAAGTTCCGCTCGATGGCGATGCAGGCGACGGGACCGGTGGATAAAGCGGCGGCGGAGAACCAGTTGACGGGAGCGCTGAAGAGCCTGTTTGCGGTGGCGGAGAATTATCCGCAGCTACAGGCTTCGCAGGAGTTCACGCAACTGCAGACTTCGCTGAGCGACATTGAGGATGCGATCCAGAACGCGCGGCGTTATTACAACGCGGTGGTGCGCGATTTGAATACGAAGATCCAGTCGTTCCCGACAAATATTCTGGCCGGCATGTATGGCTTCCAGCAGCGGCAATTTTTTGAGGCTGACGCCGCGGACCGCGCGCCGGTGGCGGTCAAATTCTAGACACGGGTCTCAGGTGTCAGGCACTTCACCTTGTTGCTATGAACGGACCTTCGCCCAATCTATGTTTACAGGAACTATTCTGAAGCGCGTTTGCTGGATGTTGTTTGTGCTTGCGCTTGCGCCTGCGCTGGGATTGGCGCAGGGGAAGAGCTGGCATGTCGCCGACTTCAAGGACTCGATCTCAATTTCCGCCGATGGGTCGGCGCTGGTGAGCGAGAAGATCACCGTGGTTTTTGTGGGCGAATGGCATGGTATTCATCGCACGATTCCGGTGGAGTATCCCGGGCCGAACGGCAGTAATTACACGCTCTTTCTCAAAGTCGTGGGCGTGACTGACGAAAACGGAAACAAGCTCAAGTACGACTCCTCGAAATCGGGTACGTATCGCGATCTGAAAATTTATATTCCTGGCGCGGTCGATACTACGCGCGTGGTCAACCTTGACTACACGGTTCGCAACGGTGTGCGTGCTTTCGATGACTACGAGGAGTTTTATTGGAACGTGACGGGCAACGATTGGGCGGTGCCGATCGATCATGCCTCGGCATTTGTGACTCTGCCGGAGGGCGCGACCGGCCTGCGGGCACAGGCATTCACGGGCGCGTATGGATCGAAGGCAAGCGACGCGGATGCGCAGGTGAATGGGGCGGACGTTACGGTTGAGACCGTGCACAGACTTCCCGCGCGCGGCGGGCTGACCATCGACATTTATATTCCGCCGGGAATTGTGAAGGCTCCGAGCGGGCTGACGAAGTTCTGGTGGTTCGTGGGGAGCAATCCGATTCTGCTGCTGCCTTTGCTGACGCTGGTGGTGATGGCGGTGCTGTGGTATTCGGTGGGGCGCGATCCGGATCCGGGAATGTCTGTTGCTCCGCTGTATGAGCCGCCGAAGGGGATGACGCCGGCGGAGGCGGGCACGATGCTGGATGACAGGATTCATCCGCGGGATATTACGTCGACGATCATTGATCTGGCGGTGCGCGGATATATAAGGATCGAGGAGAAGGTCGATACTTTTCTGGTGTTTCACCACAAGGATTACCTGTTTCACAATCTGAAGGCCGGGGCTTGGGGAACGGAACTGTGCCCACATGAACTGGTGATGATGGAGAACATTTTTCTGGGCGGGAACGAGGTGAGGCTCTCGAGCCTGAAGAACCGGTTCTATACGGCGATTCCGGCGATCCGCACGGACATCATGTCGGCGCTGAAGAACAAGGGAGTGTACGCGCTCGATCCGGAATCGGCGAACGGCTACAGCCTGGTGGCTGCGGTCGCGATTGGATTGCTGGTGGTTGCGGTGCAGGTGATGGGATGGATGAACCTGTTTTCGTCGGCGCCGCTGGTGTTCGGGAGCGTGCTGGTTTCGACGGTGATCTGGTGGCTGTTCGCTCGGCAGATGACGGCGAAGACGGTGACCGGAGCGCGTTTGCATGTTGAGGTGCTGGGATTTCAGGAGTTCATGAATCGCGTGGACAAGGATCGAATTCAAAGGATGCCGCCGGATACTTTTGAAAAGTTTCTGCCGTACGCGATGGCTCTGGGCGTTGAGAACCACTGGGCGCAGGCATTTGAGGGGATCGTGAAAGATCCGCCGAGCTGGTATGTGTCGCCGAATGGTTATGTTGGGTTTACCCCGCTGTATTTTTCGAGTGCGATGCACGGCATGGCGACGGATATGCACCAGGCGTTCGTGTCGGCGCCGCGGGCGAGTTCCGGGGGATCGGGATTTGGTTCGGGCGGAGGATTTTCTGGTGGCGGGTTCAGTGGGGGAGGGTTTGGCGGGGGTGGGGGCGGAGCGTTTTAGGGGCAGTTCTCGGTTGTCGGTTGTCAGCGGAAGGTCTCAGGTCTCAGGTCTCAGGAAAACTTTCTTGGCGGCTGGCTTGGGTTGATTTTCGGGTTCCGTTTCTGGCTTTTTGGTAGCCCGCACGGGTGGGATTGCCCGAACTGCTGAATTATCTGGGCTTGTTTCCCGTATAATCCTCGGAACGATCATGCTGGCTGGAGCGACACCCCCAGACGCTCCTATACCCTGCCGGCGGCATGGCCGCCACATTTCAGTGAAGGGTGGTTGGATACGGGATGGGAGTCCCTGCGAAAAAACAGATTGAGTTCCCGTTCGAGGACGATCCGGCGGGCGGGGAGTCGTCCGGGCAGGCAAAGGGCGGCGCTGGAGCGCGGCTTTCTGCGGTTCCGGCGGTTTCGGGGGACGAACTCGGTTTTTGGAAGGATGTGTTCGTTCAGCAGCCGCTGCCGTGGGGACGGTTTCTGCAGTCGGCGGTGCTGCATGCGACGGCGGCGGGGCTGATCTGGGGAATGTCGCTGGCGTGGCTGCGGCAGGAGAAGATCCTGGGCCCGGCGCAGTTTGACCGCTCGCAGGTGATTACCTATTCGCCCAACGAATACTTGCCGCCCCTGGACACGGGCGCGGCGGCAGCCCCGAAAGAGCCGAAGGGTGAACCGGCATTCGCCAAGCAGCCAATACTCTCTGTACCGCGCGAGGCGGACAACCGCTCGCAGACGATCGTTGCGCCCAGCAATTTGAGGCTTGACCACGACGTGCCTTTACCCAACATCATTGCGAGAGGAGCGATCGCTCCGGTGGTTCCGCTGGATGCCACGCGCTCGCTTGCTAGCCGAGCGACTGCGCCGGATACGCAGGTGGTTGCGCCCGCGCCGGATGCCAACTTCGCGCGGGATCACGCGGATCGGGCGGCGTTGAGATCGGACATTATTCCACCACCGCCGGAGGCTGTGCATGACCGCGCGCGCGGGGTGGCAGGTCCGGAAACAGCGATTGTCGAGCCGCCGCCGGAGGTCACGACGGCGAAGGGGCGATCGGGGCTTATGAATATTGGTCCGAGCCAAGTGGTAGCGCCGGCTCCGCAGTTGACGGTGGCGGAGCAGCACACGACGGGGCGAGGACGGGGCGGCAAGGGCGCGCTAACCGGGAACGTTGAGCCGGTTGGACCTCCGCCGAGTGTTGCGGCGAGCGGGGGCAGTGCAGGTCAGGGAAGACTGATCGCGCTGGGAATTCATCCGGTGGCACCGACCGGGCCGGTCGCGGTGCCGAATGGAAGTCGCGCAGGGCAGTTTGAAGCGGGTCCGAATGGAAAGGCTGGCGCCGCGGGAACGCCCGATTTGAAGGGATCGAAATCGGCGTCGAACGGCGCGGGCGGCACGGCGACGGGAAGTGGGTCGAAGGGGCGCGGAAACGGGTCGCTTCCGGCGGGGCTGCATGTGGGGGCGGGCGCGGGGGCGACCGGCAACGTGCAACGGGATGGGAAATCGCCGAATGGAACCGGCTTTGGCGATGGCGCCGACCGCGAGGCGGCGAGCGCTTCACGGGATAGTCTGGCTGCGAAACATGCGGGCCAGAAGCCGGCGTCGGTTGTTTCCGACGACAAGATCACGGATCTCGACCGCCAAGTTTTCGGCGACAGGCACCCTTATGCGATGACGGTCAACATGCCGAATCTGAATTCGTTCACGGGCAGCTGGGTGCTGCGTTTTGCGGAAATGACGCCAGACCAGAAGCAGGGCAACTTGCTGGCGCCGGTGCCGATGGAGAAATCGGATCCGGGCTATCCGCTGGAGCTGATGAAGAACAATGTGCATGGGCAAGTAACGCTCTACGCGGTGATTCATTCGGACGGAAAAGTGGGCGACATACGCGTGTTGAGCAGTCCGGACGATCGGCTGGATCGTTATGCGGCGAACGCGCTGGCGCGGTGGAAGTTTGCGCCTGCGGAGCGGGATGGAAGGCCGGTGTCGATAGAAGCGGTGGTGGTGATTCCGTTCCGAACGCGAAGCGCGTTTTAGGTTTTTTGCGCGGCGGCGGACTTTTCTCCCGGGAGCGCGGCGTAGACGGCGGGATTGGCGCAGACTTCGTAATAGCAGCGGGCGGTCCAGTTCTGGATGGAGAGGTCGCGAACATCGACCTGAGCGACGCGACTCTTGCGGATTACGATTTTGCGGAATGCACCGTTTGAGATGGGAACGGTGCCGAGAAAAAATTCAGTCTTCGGGTCAGTCCAACGGGTGACCCAAGGGTTGTTGTTTTTCGCGGGATTCGATTTTGCGAAATCCGTGAAACAGGGCGCCAGCGAAATTTCTTCCTGTAGTTTGCTGAAGGCCGCATGGCCAAGGCAAACACCTCCAACGTTGTAGCTGAGGCGCAAGTCTTCGATTCCGGCGTCGTCGGCGGAGCTGGAATTCGCGCCTTCCTGATTACTCACGGCGTCGAACCGATAGACCTGAAAAACTCCGGCCTCTTCCGCCAGCTTTTTGCGTACCCGTTTGCTGCATGAGGAGAGACGATCGCTCTCATTGATGGCATCGGAGATGGTGATGCGGTGCTCGCCATCCATCAGGTAAAGGGGCGGCGAGTCCTGATAGGCAATCCCAAGACCGACTTCCATCGGAGGCAGGCCGGAGCGCTCGAGCAGTTCGTTGTATTCGCGCAGCAGGCTGACGATCTCCCAGGCGAGGACGCAGGTGCGTCCGACGCTTAGCATGGGCTCGGACTCGCGCTCGAGGAGGGCAACGATGATGGCATCGCCTTCGAGAAATACTTTCGTGGCGCCGTATTTTGCCAGGAGCTTGTTGATTGGATCGTAGAAATTCAAGCTGAAGTATGAGGCGGCATTCAGGCCCTGTTCCATGAGCGAGCGGGTAAGGCGCGAGGAGTCGCGAATATCGGCCTTGAGAACGACGTGATGCACAACCCGATCCTCGCCCGGCTTCTGGTCTTCTGGCGGCAGGAACTCGTACAACATGCGGTTGACGGCGGAGAGTTCGCGAACCTTGGGGTCGCTGATGAGGTTGATGCTGTCGAAGCCGAGGCTGACGGCTTCGAGGCTGCGGAGGTCGCGGTGGTAGCAGAAGAGGTCGCGCAGAAGGCGGGCGGCGAAACGCTCGCGCTCGGAGCCGCGGCAGGAGTCAACGCGGCCGATGGCGGCAAAAAGACGATCGGGATGAAGGCGGGCTTCGGCGATAATTTTTTCGACGCGCTCGGCTTCCTCGCGCTTGATGAGCGCGTTCTTGAGCTGTTGCGGGTTGACGTGACGGGCGTAATCGGCGAGAAGAGGAACGGCCTCGTAGGAGGCGATTACCTGCTGCAAGACGCCAGCGCGCTGGAGTTGACGGGTCCAGAGGTCGAGGCGATCCTTGCGGCTTCGATCTTCGGCGGTGGCATCTTCGCCGCTGCCGGTGCCGACGAGAGCATCGGCATTTTCGGGAGCGTTCATGACC
>JBAWAI010000247.1:0-4211 GCA_049589215.1 Terriglobales bacterium
GGACGATAGCCCTGCCTTCGACTCGCTGCTGGCGCGCGAGTCGCGAACCATGTTTCCGGGCATGCAGGCGGACCAGAGCGCACTGCGCGTCTTGGCCAAGCCGTAGAAGCAAACCATGGAAGGCAAATCATCATAAAGATGGATGCGAGGAGGGCGATGTGAGGCGAACGATGCGAATTCGATTACTACCGGTAATACTGATCTCGTTTTTCTGTGCGAGCTTTTTTGCTGCGAATCTGGGTGCGGGTACTGCGAAAAATGGTCCGGCGAAAGATCACGCGGCGAAATATCCTCCCGAGACACGGAACGCGGCTCTGCGTTACTGGATGGCCTTTGCCGAGATGCAGGATACGTGGGCCGATAAGGCGACGCAGGATCTGCTGGAGAAAACCGCCGCCGGCGATGCGCCCTGGGATGAGGGAAAGCTGGCGCCGATTCTCGACGCGAACGCGGACGCAATCAGCGTGCTGCAACGCGCTACCAAACTCCCTGACTGCGACTGGGGACTGGAATATGGCCGAGGATGGAAGGCTTCGATCGCATATGCGCCACGAGCGCGAGCGCTGGCACGGCTGAATACGCTGGAAGGAATGCGGCAACTCGCGAAGGGCAATTCGCAATCGGCCGTCAATACCTGGCTTGCGGGAATTCGTCTTTCACAAGATCTGACGCACGGAGGATCGCTGATTTTCGCGTTGATGGCGAAGAATGTTCTTCTGCCGGATCTGCGATTGCTCGCGCAGGCGGCGCGCAACGGGCAGTTGAGCGAGGCCGAGAAGAAGCAGGTCTTCGCCGTGGTCAGAGCAATGCCTGAGGATGCATTCGACTGGGCATCGGCGTGGGGACTTGAGTCCGTCTCCATCGAAGACATTCTCCGCGAATTGCAGGCCGCGTCCGACGCGGATGCGACCTACGAGGCGATCATGAGCAAACCCGCACCAAAACAGGGCCTGCCTCCAACCGCCGAGGACATTCACGCATTTAGGGAATACATGCTGGTCGTTGAAGGAGCGCTCCGAGAACCGCCGGCGCAGGCCGCTCCCAACGTCGGGGCCATACAAACAAAACTGCAAAAATTGGGGGAAGTCGAACGAAGCATGGCTCCCAATCCGCAAGGAGTGAACACCGCGCGAATTGAAGTGACGACAGCGCGTGCGGATTTGCTGCGGGCGCTGGGAGTGAAATAGAAATCTGCGCGGCCGGGATTTGGGTTGGCGCGATGCTGGTTGGAGAGTGCCGTCTTCGGCCGTTTTTATTTCTTCAGCCCTTCGGTAAAGTTCGTCACTACCGTGACCGACTGGCTGACCTGCTGCGAGACGCGGTCGAGAAGAATTTTTTTGCCGTCGGCAGTTACATCGAAGAAGACCTGCGGCGCCGACCAGTTGCCGACCAGCAACTCCGCCGCGCCAAATTGCAAGGCGCTGCCCGCTTCTTTTACCGGCACCGCGAACAGGCTGTAGGTCGTGTTGACGTAGTAGAGTTCTTTGCCATCCGCGCTCCACTTGGCCGCGGTGGCGCCACTCGACGAGACCTGCCACTTGCCCTGTCCGCCGCCGAAGGCCACCACATAGACTTCAGGGCTGCCGGATTCAATCGAGGCATAGGCGAGCCAGTGACCATCTGGAGAGAGTTTCCCGCCGAGACCTATCGGCAAAACGAGCGACGGCTTGCGTTCTCCTTCAAGCGGCAGCGCCCAGACCTCGTAGAGGCTTCCCGGAATGCTGCGCGAGTAGATCAGAGTCTTTCCGTCGTGCGACCAGTCGCTCGGCTGAAGCTGGCGCTCATCGCCGGTCAAAAGCTCTTCGGCTCCGCTGCCGTCGGACTGCCTGCGAAAGATGTCGTAGCGCCCGTCGCGAAAGGACATATAGGCGATCCACTTGCCATCGGGCGACCACACCGGATACACGTTGGCAACCGGACCAAAGGTCAGCCGTGTGCGCACGCCGCGCGCCAGGTCGAGCACCCAGATGTCGTTGACGCCGACATCGATCTGCAGCGCGATGCGGTCTCCTTGAGGGGAAATAACGCCGGTCTGGAGATTTGTGAACTTATCGGCAATGGTGGTGAGGTCTTTTTTCTCGCGGTCCATCCAGGCCAGTTGCAGATCGCCGCTGCCGCCGCTGCCAAAAACCAGCAATCCATTGTCGGCAGCGGAGGCGTCCATGTGCCAGGTGGCGGTGTCGTTCATCACGCCTTTGGCGATAACTCGCGGCTCGCCGCTCGTCGAGCCATTTGCCGGATCGAAGGCTTGCGCCATCAACTGGTCGCCGCGCCCGAAGAGAAGAAATCCGGCCGCGTAAACGGCATTGGTTTGGGAATGGAAGAGCGGGCGATTTTCTTTCCCATCGAGCGACGCATAGTAAAGAGTATTGTCGGCGGCCTTGGAAGGATCGTGGTGAATCGCGAAGTAGACGAGGTGGTTGCCATCGGGCAGGAAGAATGGCCAGCGGTGCGAGGTGTGCTGCGTCGCATCCACTTTGGTGAACGGAACGGGAGTACCACCAGTGGCATTAACGCGCAGCAGAGGCGTTGACGGGCCGGGAGAAAACGCGATGGTTCCACTCGGACTCCACGAGCCGCCGCGCCCGAGTTGCGTATCGCAAACCACCTGCACGGGACCGCCATTCAACTCGACCGTCTTCAACTTGCCGTTGCTGAAAAATGCCAGCGACTGGCCGTCGGGCGACCAGAAAGGAAAAGTCGCATCATCGGTTCCGGCCAGAGAGCGGGCGTCGAGCGAGTTCATCGGACGAGTCCATAGCAGGACCTTGCCGTCTACGCCCGTGGCCGTGTACGCAATCGACGCGCCGTCAGGCGAGAGCACCGGAGGCCCGGCCGCGTCTCCGGCAAGATTGATCACCGCTTTTTCGGGAGGATTGATGACGGTGCGGATGGCGTGCGCCGGTTGCGGACGATAGAAAAACATTCCGGCAGCCGCGCCGAGGATGAGGGCGGCGACCATGGCCGCGGCCCAACCAATGCGCTCGCCGAGATTTGATGTTGAGGGCTGGGCTGGCGCGCTGGCCGTCGTGGCCGAAGGCTTTTCGGTGGCGATCCATTGCAGCTCGAGCTTGATGTCGTGCGCGGTTTGAAAACGATCTTCGGGATCTTTTTGCAGGCAGGTGGTGATGACGTGCTCGAAGGCCGAAGGCAGCAGCGGCTTGCTGGCGGAGATTGGCTCGGGGTCGTTTTCCAGAATTGAAGAGGCGAGCGAGAGCTGGCTCTTGCCGCCGAATGGTCGCTTCCCCGATGCCATCTCATAAAGGACCGCTCCGAAAGCAAAGATGTCAGAGCGCGCGTCCGCTTCTTTTCCTTCGATTTGCTCGGGTGACATGTATTGAATCGTGCCGACGATGCTCCCCGCCGTGGTGAGCGGCGTCAGCGGGCTCGGGCCGCTCATGGTGGGCGCGGCCGTGAACGAAGGAACCGCTGTTCCCGAGGAGACACCCGAATTTTGTATGCCCAGCGGCTTGGCGAGACCGAAATCCATGAGCTTGGCGCCGGACTGCGTGAGCATGATGTTTCCCGGCTTCAAATCGCGATGGACAATTCCCTGCCGGTGGGCGACGGCGAGCGCTTCGGCGATGGCGATGCCGATCTTCAGAATCTCCGGCAGCGGCAGCGCACCTTTGCGCAGGCGCTCGGCCAGGGTTTCTCCTTCGAGAAACTCCATGACCAGGAAGTCGGTGCCATCCTGCGAGCCGATGTCATAGAGGTGGCAGATGTGGGGATGATTGAGCGCGGAAATGGAGCGCGCTTCGCGTTCCATGCGCTGCTTGAGTTCGGGCGACGAGGCAAGATGGGAGACAAGAATCTTGATGGCGACGATGCGGTCGAGGCGCGTGTCGCGTGCGCGATAGACCTCACCCATGCCGCCGGCGCCGAGCGGCGATTGAATCTCGTACGGGCCGAGTTTGGTGCCAGCGGTGAGGGGCATGTTCGGCGCAATTATAGCCCTTCCGGTTTGTTCACAACGGAGGCACGGAGACACGGAGGAAACCAAAACTTTGATCAAACCTTTGCCAGCTGGTTTTAACAGTCTTGTGTTTTCTCCGTGTCTCTGTGCCTCTGTGGTTCAATTGCATTGAGGACGTTTCATGGCGAAGAGTCCCGACCCGGTCGTGCTGGAGTTGGCCACGCTGTCGCGCGAGCAGATCGGGCCTTATTTGCTGCTTGGCCTGGATAAGTCGGCCGACAAGGAGCAGATCGAC
>JBAWAI010000248.1:0-2110 GCA_049589215.1 Terriglobales bacterium
GCTCTGCCCATATCCGGCGATCGCGACTTATACTGGCAAAGGCGATACCAACAGCGCGACGAATTTCTCCTGCGCACAGCCTTGAGAAAAACCTGGCGCGGACTGGAGGGATGGCAATTGAACGAAATCAGAAGCTTGTCGCGAAGGTGGCGCCACTTGTTAAGCGCAGCGGCGAAGCGGGCTAGCAGTCACTTCCGGTAATGGCCCGTTTCGTCCGTTGCCCTAATCCAGCCGTCTGGTAGCGATTGGAGTGCGCGTTCAACCGGTCAGCGCAACACCGCTTGAAGTCTATCGGCTGGCGTTTCGAAGCCCAAGGTCTTTCGCGGTCGCTGATTGAGCCGCAGAGCAATCGCGTTCAGATAGCTCTGAGAGATGCGCGAGAAGTCGGTCCCTCTCGGGAAGTACTGACGCAGCAGGCCGTTGGTGTTCTCGTTTGAGCCGCGCTGCCAGGGACTGCGCGGATCGCAGAAGTAGACCTGGACGTTGGTGGCGACCGTAAAGCGCTTGTGGGCATTCATCTCTTTGCCTTGATCCCACGTCAGGGAGCGTCGCAACTGCTCAGGCAGCTTGCGGATCTGCTTGGCTAGCGCAGCAACAACAGTCTTCGTGTCCTTGCGGGCGATCCTGACCAGCATCGTGAAGCGGGTATTGCGCTCGACGAGCGTGGCGATGTGCGTGTCGTTCGCCCCGGTAAGAAGGTCTCCTTCCCAATGCCCCGGCACGGCGCGATCCTCAATCTCGGCGGGCCGCTCGCGGATGGAGACCATATCGAGGATATGTCCTTGTCCACTCTTCGCGTTGTGGCTCTTGGGGCGACGCATCCGCCGCGCAGTACGCAACTGTGCGGTCAGTTCCTTCTTCAGCACGCCGCGGGTCTGAATGAAGAGGCTGCGATAGATCGCTTCGTGAGATATTTGCATGTCTTGGTGGGTTGGGAACTCCTGCTTCAGCCAGCCCGAGATCTGCTGCGGCGACCATTGCAGCGCGAGCTTCTGCGCCACGCACCATCGCAGCTCCCTGTACAGCGCCAAACGACAAGGCTTGGGGCGCAACGACCGCTCCCAAGCACGCCGATCAGCACGGTTTGCACGATAGGCCTGACTGCCGCCGTTGCGCCTGATCTGCTGGCTTAATGTCGATGGCGCTCGTCCGAGGCCCTGGGCGATCCGCCGGATCGACCGGCCCACCGCAATGCCACGGGAAATCTCTTCTCGTTCCTCAAGCCTTAGTGCCGCCAAGGCTCTCCGGCGCGGCGCCGGCACGATCCCTCCATGGAGTACGACGATCCGCTCAACGCCGGTCTTGTTCTTCCTGTCCAACGCCCGTGAGATGGCCGCAGCACTTTGACCGTTCTTCCATCGATCCCACAGCTCGGCCTTCTGCGCTGCTGTGAACCAAATCCTTGACGTCACCATGGCACACCTCCTCATCTCGTAAGATTAAAAGGTGTTGCGCTGATCAGTTGAATCCGCCGGTGAAAAGCGGAGTCGCCGCCAGATGCGTCAAACGACGCAGATGACCCGAGGCGGAAGTCGCGACTGCTGGCGAACACGCAATGTCGGTGTTGCAAAACATCGCGAAGGCGATGGGACCGACCAGCACCGATGCCCTCGATGACTCTTATGCCATCGGTGGCGCGCCACGAAGTGCATGGCCTCAGACATCGACGCGCTCCGCCACGATGCGACCGTTTTCACGACGCGCCGCATACCGGATCTATCTCCCATACCAATCCGTGACACGCTTACACTGCGGCACTCTGCCGGGCCGAGTTGGGAACTCGGTGATGCCGTGAACGTGCTCGAAGGTCGGGAAAACAACACTCGCCAAGTAACCCACCCGTCCCCATCTCAACTTCATCATCGGCACCGTCATTGGCCAGCCGAGGACTGAGAGATGCAAGCGCTCCCGCCGTAAGGAAGGGCGCTAATGTGCGTGTTCAACATCCAAAAATACGCACTAATGTGCATGCGTTTGGCGGCAGAGTGTAGAGGCTTAGCAGCAGATGCTCCTGCGCCCGACCTAAGGGCGCACTTCCTTCGTATGGCCAGCACATGGACGGAATTGGCGGATCAGCCCCGTGTTCTGCATTAACGCATGACCTTCCGGG
>JBAWAI010000249.1:0-3453 GCA_049589215.1 Terriglobales bacterium
AAAGGCCCCGAAAGTTCGGGGCCTTTACTGGTCATTCTCGCCCTAGGTCGCTATTGCTGGGGCGGATTCACCGGCGCTGTCTGATCCGCGGGCCGCTCGGCCACGTGTGGAATATTCGGCATGTGGGTCACCTGACCGCGCTCGGCATCACCGATCAGGACTCCGGCATTGTCGAGCAACTGGCCTGTCGCCCGGTCCAGCTCAATTTGCGCTTTTTCGTAGGCGGCCTTGGCGGAGACGAGGGTGACCTCAGCCTGCGTCATACCAGACTGATATTGCAGCACGAGAGTCGAAGTCGACGCGCCCAGGGCGTATTTTTTCTGCTCGGCATCAAGCGATTGGTTCGCCAGATCGACCGCGGCCTGTGCCGAGTCGACGCTGGCGCGGTTCTGCTGCACTCCGAACTGAGCGTTGCGAACTTCGATCCGTACCTGGTTCTCGAGTTGCTGAATGCGCAACTGGGCTTGCCGGTACTCAAACTCCGAGCGCACCTGCGTGGCCTGCGCTGCGCGATTGCGTAGCGGGATGTTGACGGAGATGCCGGCGCCTTTATCGGGTGCGGTCGAATTGACCAGTTGATTCAGGGTTGAGGTGTAAGAGATGGGCGGTATGGTAGGGAATGAGGTTTCGCCGCAGAACGATGGATCGCTGATGCAGACGAAGTTCGGGTTGAGATTGCCGCCCTGGCCGTTGCCTCCATAATAGGCGAACAGGTCGACGGTTGGGCGCAACGCATTCCTGATTGCCTTATTGCTGATTTCGGTGTTCGTCAAGTTGATGCGCGCCTCGGCCAGTTCCGGTCGATGGCCGAGTGCATTGTTCACGAGGTCTTGGGTCGGCGCGACCGGTTCATCGCCCGGCAATGCCGTGGTCGAAGTCGGAATTACCTCCGCGTCGGCCAGCCGCGGATCGACGAGCGTCCGGCTGAGCGCATTTTTCATGAGTAACTGTTCGAGTTGAAGATTGGTCAACGCCACCGTCAGCGTTTGCTGATCGCTGGCCACGGTGCTCTGCGCGCGTACTACTTCGATCGGCGCCAGCGTGCCGATCTCGACCTGCTTCTTGTTATCGGAGAGAGTCTTTTGTGCGAATGCCAGTTGCTCCTTCTGCACCCTCACATTCTCATAGGCGTAAACCAGGTCCCAGTACATGTTTTCGATCTGGTCGACGGTCGATGTGATTTGCAGCCGGAATGCAACGTCGGAAATTTCGCGGTCATTCTTTGCGATACGAATGAAGCGGTCATTAGGGGCGAAACCGAAGCCCTGCAAAAGGTGTTGGGTCAGGCGAAAATTGAAAGAGGAGTTCAGTAGGGGCGTGAATTCGTTATAAGGATTGTCGGCGGCCACGCGCGTGTTATTAAAAGCTAGCGACATGTTCGTGCCCCATTGGAAAGCCTGGTTATAGGCGAAGTTGGCAGTGCTGGTGTTCTGATGAGGTCCGCAAAAGGGGCTGGTGCAGATGATGCCCAGATGATCGAGCTGAAGAGTTCCAGTCAACACGGGATCGTAGCTATTGATGAGCGGGCCGCTGCCAAGCGTCGACACTACCAGTCCGCCAGATCCAGCGCCTGCTCCGCCGGCGCCTACCGACGTGCCGCCTTGTCCCGAACCGACCTGCCCGCCGAGTCCGCCCACGCCGCCGCCCGGGGTGTTCTGCACGATGCCGGTATTCACGCCGAGAGTGGCCGCGCCTGCTTTGGCGCGCCAAACGTCGGTATCGGCGATGTTCAAGTTGTAGCGCGCGATGGCAATATCGAGATTATTTTCGAGCGCGAGCGCGATCGCATCGTTCATCGAAATGTAGAGCTTGCCGTCACGCATGAGGCTGTCGATGCGCTCTGTGTTGGCGAGATTGGGCGCCTCGACGTGCCTCGGAGTATAGGGAGCAATCGGATCCGGAAAATGCGAGCGCGGCTTGGAATATTCCTGCACGTCGAAGGGCTTCGAAGACGACGGCACCATATTCTGGGTCGCCGACGGGGCCGCTGGGGTTGACGAATCCTGCGCCCAACCTGCGGTCACCATCAGCGCTGCCACCAGTAGCGTGGCTGCTGCTCGAAACGCACGAGTCACTCTCAAAGCAGAACTAGAACATTGCATTCGCATTCTCTCCATCAATCAGGCCTGAGTACAACGGAAATAGCGCCACTACGCTTCTGCGATCCACACCCCGGCGTCCCAGGATGTTACGTAGAACGCCACGCCAGAGTTCCTTGCTTTCTTCCGCGGAACAAGACTCTTTGCCGAAGGAAGAAACCGGTCGTGGTAGCTGGATCGCAAGAAAATGGGTCTTAAGTGCAATAGTATATCTGACGGGTCCGGGCGCATTCGATGATGCCGGCCAGCGCAGGCGGCGAAAATCCGATGCCGCTCAAATCTGATGCCGATGCCGCTTAGAACCGATCAAGACTCTGATGACGAGCGGGCCGTCCGCGACTCGGAAAAGCGCGTGCGGAATCTCAAACTGATCCTTTCCTATGACGGCACCGACTTCGCCGGGTGGCAGGTGCAGCCTGGGCTCGCGACCATTCAGGGCACACTGGCCTCGGCTATTGGACGTTTGAGTGGCGAAAATGTACTGCCCCAGGGATCGGGACGCACCGATGCTGGAGTTCATGCGCTGGCTCAGGTTGTGGCATTTGAGACTTCATGCGGCATTCCGACCGAAAACTGGGCGCAGGCGTTGAATCACAATCTGCCGGCGTCGATTCGCGTGTTGGGAGTAACAGAGGCCGCGCCTGAGTTTCATCCGCGCAAGTCGGCGCGAGCGAAGAGCTACCGTTACCGGATTTACCGTGCCGCGACTTGTCCGCCGTTTCTGGCGCGATATGTGTGGCATTACCCGTATCTGCTGGATGAGGACGCGATGGCTGCGACCGCCGATGTGGTGGTTGGCGAGCACGATTTCAGTTCGTTTGCGGCGGTCGACCCCGAACGGGTCGAACGCATGGCTGGGCAGGGGGCGATCCACGGTAGTGGAGAAGCGGGCGCGCGCGTTGGGCCGACCAACGTGCGGAGAATCTTTTCTTCTTCCTGGGCGCGCGAATCGGATGAATTCATTTATACGGTTCGCGGAAGCGGATTTCTTCACCACATGGTGCGCAACCTTGTCGGAACGTTCATGCTGGTCGGGAAGGGAACTGTAACGCGCGATGAGTTTGCGCGTATTCTGGCGGCTTGCAATCGCTCGGCAGCGGGTGCGACCGCTCCTGCCAGCGGTCTTTTCCTCGAGAACGTGGAGTACTAGCGTTTGGCGCGCTTCACACGTCGGATTGGACGGCGAGGTCTCGCTCGATGGCGAAGGTGTAGCGCGCCCGTTCTGCCACGCGTAAACTTTCCCGGAGATGGCGATCAACCTCCAGCCCGATGTTACGCCCGCGATTTCGCGCATCGCGTCGGTTAATCCGGCGACGGGCGAGGTTCTTGCCGAACTCGATAGCGCGGGACCGGC
>JBAWAI010000250.1:0-2945 GCA_049589215.1 Terriglobales bacterium
CTGGATGTCGATGGCCCGACCCCAGAGATCACCGACCCATGGGGCAACGCGCGCCGCGGCCTCTCTGCGACGACAACTATTAACCGCCAGGACTTCGGCCTGACCTACAACAATCTATTAAAGAGCGGCGAAGCGGCGATTGGCAACACGGTGAAGATTGAGATTGACGCGGAGATCGTAAAAAAGAAGTAAGGGGTGGGACGCGGGCGCGTCGCGGAAGCAGGGGTTGAGGTCGTGGCCGCGTTTGAAGCGGTGGCCGCTTCCGGAATCGTCATTAGCCAGTATCATCATTGAGTGGTGACCGGGGCCATTGCCGTAAAAAAACTGCAGCTCTTAGAATCTCCGCAGCTGAAGAAGTTGCCGTGGCTGGTGCACGCGTTTACGACGCGGCATGGCGGTGTCTCTCGCGTCTACGGCGGGCATGCACTCAACCTGGGATTTACTTCGCATGATACGCGTGCGGCGGTAGAACGGAATCGCGGGTTACTCCTCAAGAAACTGGGCGTCGCTGGCCGGAGGAGTTGGCCGCTGGTGGGGCTGCGGCAGATTCATTCCGATTTAATTCATTGCGTCGATCTTCATTGGTCCGCTGGCCGTCACGCACAATTGTTGGCGGGCGACGGGCTGATCACGGATACTCCTGAGCTGTTGCTGGCGGTGCAGGCTGCGGACTGTATTCCGATCATTGTTGTTGACCGCAAAAGGCGCGCGGTGGGCGTGTTTCACGCCGGGTGGCGCGGCACCGTCAAACGGATCGTGGAAAAAGGCGTGGGCGAGATGCGCCGGCATTTCGGGAGCGATCCGCGGAACATGCTGGCTGCGATTGGGCCGGGCATTCGATCATGCTGCTACGAAGTGGGCGAGGAAGTCCGCACCCGGTTTGAATCGCAGTTCGCTGATGCGGCCAGCCTGTTTAGCGAGGTGAAGGAGTCGGATCCGGTGCGGGAGAAATATCCGCTGCTGTTTTTGACGGCGCGCGCGCCGGGGCATAGCGAGCTGCCGGTCCAAATTTTTCTCGATCTGGTCGAGGCGAACCGGCGCCAGTTGATGGATGCGGGATTGGCGGAGAAGAATATCGACACTTCGGCTCCGTGCACCGCTTGCCACACCGATATGTTGTTCAGCCATCGCCGAGACAAAGGCGTAACGGGGAGAATGATGGCAGTGGCGGGAATCCGGCCACGGTAGGCGAGTTCAGTCTTTCTTGTTTTTCCTGGCTGACGTGTCGGACTTCGGCTTATCGTCCTTCTTCGAGTCCTTCGTCTCTTTCGTATCTTTACTTTCTTTACTGTCTTTCGAACTTTCCTTCGAACTATCTTTGGAGTCTTTGGAATCCTTCGAGCCGCCATCGGATTCCGAGGAAGACGACGAAGACTTGCCCGATGAACCTTTGCCGTAGTCGCTCACATACCAGCCTGAGCCTTTGAACTGCACGGCTGAAGCCGAGATCAACTTCTCGAGAGGGCCTCCGCATTTGGGGCACTTCTTGATGGGCTTATCGGAGAACTTCTGGATCTGTTCGAAGCGGTGCTTGCATTTTTTGCACTGGTATTCGTAGAGGGGCATCGGTGAAGAGATTTTAGGGTGTGCGGTTGAGCGGCGTCAATTTCAGGAGAGCAGCTCTTAGTCGCAAGCTCCAAGCTCTCAGCTCTGAGCGCCAAGGAAAAATCTGCCACGTCGAGTTCCTCCGAGCTTAGAGCTGAGACCTGGGAGCCCACGTTTACCGCTTCAGCAGATCCACCGGCTCCCGCACATCGACTACCCGAAAATACTTTGCCAGCGATGGATACTTCTTCGCCACCGCTTCGTACATCGCATAGGCCACGTTGCGATAGGAGGCGTGTCCGGCGGGGGTGGTGCGCAGCTCTGAGATGTAGACGGCTTCGGCGAAATCCATTTTGAAGAGCGTACGCTTGCGGAAGGCGAGTGGAATGGCGTACTGCGCGTTTTCGTGCGCTTCCGCGCCACCGGCTTCGTCCAGTTGCTTTACGGCGTTGGCGGCGCGCTGCATTGCATTCGCGTATTCGGCGTGAATTCCGGCGGCTTCGACTTCCGGGGGAGTGTCGTAGCCATGCGCGGTGGTGAAGTCCTGCATGATCTGGATGCAGCGGCGGTGCCGGTGCATGTCGCGGAAGCCGCCGATGTCCATGAGGATGTCGAAACGAAATTGGTGACCCGCTGAGAAGGCTCGCGGGAGTTCGTCGTGCTTGCCGCGATGGCGCAGGCCGAGATCGATGATTTCGCGTCGTCGCGCGGCGCCCGCGGCTTCGACTGCCTGGCGAATCTGCCGGTAAGAATAATGACAGTGGCCGTACAGGAGTGTGCTGGCGAGTTCGATTTCGAGGGGGTCTTTTTCGAGCAGATCGGTATCAAGCAGATCGACGAGCGGCGCCGGATCGATGGGCGCGGCCTGCATTAATTCCGCGGCGGCCTGCCGCAGTTCGCGGCGGGATTCAATCTCATACGCATTTGGGTCGGCGTACTTGACGAGCGTAGGCGCGACTCGAACCTCGTGCAGAAGTTCGCGTTCGGCCTGGCGGGCGATTTCGGGGGACACCTCGCGGATCCGATTCACAAGCGCGCGCAGCGATTCTTCATTGGCGTTGTATGCGGGCGAAGTAGCGGCGCGTTTCAGCAGCGCGCCCAGTTCGCGCACTTCACGATGGGGCTGCGAGAGCAGATGCCCGACCTGGGTTTCGAGCGTGCGAGCGTTGACGATCTCGCCGAGCGAGGTGTTCGTTGCGAGCGGTAGAAGGTAGCGCGAGACGTCGAAGGCGCGGGCGCGGAGCGTGCGCTCGTAGGCGTCGGGCTTCATGTCCGCGGGGCGCGGCGTGATGCTGGCCAGGTATTCGAAAGTCTTTTGTGAAACTTGCTGGTAGGCGGCGAAGAGCGATTCGATGCTTTCGCGATAGAGCGCGGCTGAGTTGGCGGGCGTTGTTTTTGAG
>JBAWAI010000251.1:0-52428 GCA_049589215.1 Terriglobales bacterium
CGCCAACGCCGCTCCGCGAACCGCGGCTTCCATGCCTTCGACAACACCCGCAGCTTCCGCATCATCCTCGTCGCCCACTGCTTCGCCTGAAGCCGCGGGAAAAGCATACGCCGCCCGCGCGGGCCAGGCCGCGAGTTCCGGCGCGCGACCGGGATCAAGTCCAGGCTTGGGAATTGGGATGAACGCCAGCTCAACTTCAGGGGCGCGTCTGATCGGAGATCCCGCTGTTGGGGGAGGGGACGAATACTCCAACGCAGAGTCCTCTGGGAGCCCGGCATATTCGGCCGGGGGTGGTGTGCCCGCCGCGTCAATGTCTGCTGCTGCTCCTCCACAGGAGGCCGAACCGCAGACCAGAGGCCGGATCGGCGATCCCATGATGTCGGAACCGGCGCCCGAACAGGTGCACGTGAGCTTCTCCGAAATGGACGAATTGCCTCCGCTGAAAGAGGTGGTGATTGAGTCGCGGCCAGCGGCCGAGCCAGTGGAGTTGCCGCCGCCCGCTTTCGAGCCCTCGCTTTCTCAGCGCCTTTCCGCGAGACAGAAAGAAGAAAAACCCAAAATTCAGCCCCGTGAACTGGCGCAGAAGGCGATGCACGAGGTCACGACCGTTCCGCCGCAGCTCTTGCTGTATTCGATTCTGGGCGCGATTGCGGTGATTCTCGTGATTGCGGTGGCCATGTTCTTCCACGTGCGGTCTGAAGATGATGGACTGACGGCGGCTCCGCGAGCAGTCGCGTCCT
This sequence comes from Terriglobales bacterium, assembly GCA_049589215.1. GTDB lineage: Bacteria > Acidobacteriota > Terriglobia > Terriglobales > Acidobacteriaceae > Acidiflorens. The sequence continues at coordinate 741 of JBAWAI010000251.1, forward strand.
CGAACGCCGCACCACCTCCTTCCGAGGCTGCACCGGCTCCGCAGGCAGCAACGCCGCTCGCACAAACCCCGGCCCCGCCACCAACCGAACCGCAACCGGATTTGAAACTGCGGCAGGTTCAGAAGCGCACAGCAAAAAATCGCATGCCCGCGCTCGCTGCGACTCCAGTCGTGGTCCCCGGCGAAGCATTGGTCGACTCGATGCCGCAGGGCGTGCAATTTGAACTCGATGGAAAAAGCGATCCCTCCTGGGTAACGCCCTTCACTGTGACAGGCCTCGCCCCAGGTAAGCATCTCGTGTCGGCGATCAAAGCGGGCTATTCGTCGGAGGTCCGGTCCGTTGATGTTGTTTCGGGCGGCAAGATCTCCGTTCTGTTCCATCTTTCGCCGGTGAATGCGCTGGTCGTCGTAAACAGCACGCCGGCCGGAGCGGATATCACGCTCGACGGAAGGCCGACTCACAAGGTGACGCCCGCTCAATTCGCGGTGGAGAAAGGAACGCACACCATTTTTCTAAAGAAGCAGGGATTTCTGGACGAGACAACCAGCGCGGATCTTGGTCCGGGACAGAACTTCCAATACGCGCCCACACTGCGCGCGCTGGGCGATTCGGAAGCGATCCGAACCGTAGGCCGGTTCAAGAAGCTCTTTGGCTCCGGCGGTGAGAGTACGGCCGGCATGGGCTCGGTGAGCATACATACGCGGCCCAAGGGAGCGCAGGTCGTTATCAACCAGCGCATTCTCGACAAGATGTCGCCCGTCGACGTCATGATGGGGCCGGGAAATTATGTCGTCGACGTCACGCTGACCGGTTTCAAGCCAGTGCACAAAGTAATCACCGTCGAAAAAGACGGCAAGGTCGTAATCGACGAGACACTGGAGCGCGAGTAGCCGCTCCGGCGTAGTTCCCGGCCGAGATGTTCAATGTCGGACGGTCTCTGTCGCATGCTGTCCGGTCTACTTTGCGCGCTGAAGGTTCCTTCAGTATTTTCGGCCGAGTGTCTCTATCCCTGCCAGTCGCAACCAGCCGCGTCCGGCTCCCATAGCCACAATCGCTATTTATTCCTGATTTGTGACAGGCGTCACCGCGCGCGGCGCGCCCAGGCCTCACGATAATCAAACACCTGAACCGGGCACGCGGGAGGCACCCATTGGTCTCTGAATTTATGCGCGTGAGGTTGAGTCCTGAGCTTGAGCAGGGCCTCCGTCCGATCATGACGCGTCGCGACTTTTCCAGGGGATCGACGCTCTATCGCTATGGAGCCGTGGCCTCGGGGCTTTATCTCGTGGAAAAGGGTGCTGTTCGGGTGCTTTTGCCTACCTCCGACAATAAGAGCCAGTTGTTGGAGATAGCTGGAGCGGGTGCGATTCTGGGACTGAGTGAAAGTCTTTCCGGCGACAATTACCGCGTCACGGTGCAAGCCGAGGAGCCGACCAGCGCAGTCTTTATTGCGCGCAAGGATTTTATACAACTGCTCAACGGGCAACAGGAATTATGCATGCAGGTCGTTCAGTTGCTAAGCGAGAGCCTCCATGGGTTATATCACCGGTTTCGCAGCGTGAGCGCGCATCCAGGCCGGCCCCGGCGGCGTTCGCTGGATGAGAAGTTGAATTAGAAACGTTTTGAAGAGCCGGCTTCGGCTAATGCACGGTGACAGAGCCTGCCCTGGCGTTGCGACCGGCTGCCGCCGAAGCGGCCAAGCGTCACCAATCCAATTAATCCTGCTTGAAGTTGATGGTGATCTGCGTCTGGATCGCAACCGGCTCGCCATCCAAGTAATAGGGCTTGTATCTCCACTGGCGGACGGCATCGAGCGCCGCCTGGGCAAGCAGAGGCGACCCGCTCAGCACTTTCGGACTGACGACGCGTCCATCCTTGTCGATGGTGGCTTCGATCTGCACCGCGCCCTGAGTGTGGCTTGACAGCGCGTTGGCAGGATACCTCGGCTGCACGGTTTTGATCAGCAGTCCCTGTGAAACGCCTTGAGAGACTCTGACCCGGGCAAGTTCGGGTTTAGCGGCGGTGGCGACAAGCACGCCATTCAGAGTGTTGACGCTCGGTGAAGCCACGCCCAGAGGACTAGGAGGCTGCACCGAGGCTTCTTCAACCTGATTCTGAGTTTGAGACCGCTGACTTCCGGCCGCACTACCGGGCTTCACCAGGATTGCAGCGGGCGAGGACTTGGCATTCTGTGACTCGAACGATGTCGTGCTCTGAGGGGCCGCTGCTGTCTCGGCCGGCGAATGACCGGTTTGCGCCGATGCAGTCTGTGCGAATCCAGCCTGTGACGATCCAGTCTGCGGCGGTCCGCTCTGCGCCGACCCACCCTGCGGTAGTGAAGATGAAGTTGTGCGCGGGGCAGCGTTAGAAGGCGCGGAGATATGCGCAACAACAATACCTGATGGTTGCGCCGCCGCCGGCGTCGAATGCGGATTGGGCGCGGCATCCGGTGTTGTCAGTGGCGCGGGCGCGACCGCGGCCGAAGTTGGAGCGAGAACTGGTGCAGAGTTCGATTGTCCGAATTTCGTCCAGCCAAAATAAGCGGCGATCACCAGGAAGATGGCGACTGCTCCGATCAGAACTTTCTTTCCGCCTGATCCGCCCGTATTCTCTGCAATCGTCGAGAACGATGGCCCCTGCGATATCGCTGCGCCGCCGTTGGAGTGCGCGGCTGGCACCGAGAGCGAATCTACTTCCAGAAAATCCTCTTCGTCTTCATAGGCTGGTTGAGCTGGCATCTCGATTTCTCTGGCCCGCGCTGGCGCCGCCGCTGCGCCTAGCCCGCCGCTCGCAGTGCTGGCACTTCTCGTCGCACCAGCACCTGCTGCATTGGAGCCCGCCATAATAGCGTTTGTTGTATTAGCGGTTGCCGTATTAACGACCGGTGCGATGCTCGGTTTTGGCGACGTCACTGCGGCCGGACTTTGTTCCGACGCTCGCGGTTTTGCTGGCCCCGGCGCGGAAACGGTGGGCGTTGGGGTTGCCGGGGGTCGTGCGGCGGGAGTCTGCCCGGCCGGCATTTGTCCGGCAATTGAAGTCCACGACGTCGCCTGGACCGCCGGAACATGAATGGCGGTTCCTACGCTGCTGGCAAAAGCGGGTGCCGCCGTTGTGGGACCGCCACCTTCGGGCGAACCGTATGCTGGAGAACCGTAACGCGGGGCGTTCTGCGCGCCGTGCTCGGAATTCGCACCGACGCTTTGATTCGTTAACTCGATGGGGTGAGCAGATGCCGCGGGCTTGGCCGCCGATGTGATGTGACTGGCCGCAGCTTCAGCGCCTTTACGTAGAAGTCCGCGAGCGACACGCAGAGTTCCCTTCGCCTGCTCTATATTGATGGGCTTGGTGAGCACCAGGTTTGAGCCCATGCGATACGCCTTGGCGACTCCCGCCTGTCCTTCGACCAGTCCGATGGCAAGCGAACCTTGATTGAAGCTCGAGCTACGGGCGCTCTTGAAAAGCAGAGCAGCGTTCTGCTCGTTTTCGCAGTCAACCACGATCGCATCGTAATGCTGCGCCATCACGTTCTTTACGGCAGCGAAGGGATCGTTGACAGTTGTGACGGCGAATTCGAGTTCACTGAAAAGCTGGCTTGCGACCCGGGCGAGTTTCTCATCCGCACAGAAGAGTAAAGCTTGGTAACCCATAATGAGGCAATCGTAGGCAGGTCGGTAGGTACCGGCAAGTTACGGGCGTAATAAGAATCAGCTCGATTTCCAGCAGGCATGCAGGAGATTGGACCGTCCCGAAAGTCACTCGAGCCCAAACTTAGTTCTGCGGCGGTGTCGCGGGCGGCGCATGCTTTACGGTTTTAGGCGCGGGCTGCGCGACTGCCGCGGGCGAAAGATCGATCCGCGTGACACCGGACTTCGCAGCGGGATTTGCCGCGCCAGAAACGGATTGAGCAGTCCCAGCCGCGGCTGGAGCAGATTGACCGGCCGCGCTGGGCGTTGCTTGTACGCCGGCTGTCGCGGTGGGCTTGATCGATAACGCCGGCGATGTCGGCGTTGTTGAAGCTGCTGGCGAAGAAGAGACGGGCGAAGATGCTGCCGGTGAAGAAGCCGCTGGTGAAGACGTCACGCTCAGCGCGGTGTTCGGGTCTGCGCCCGCCGGTTGTGACGGCAGGGCAGCATCCGGAGTGCTGGTCTGTGCTGGAACCCCGGCGCTCGGTTTCGCGGTTGGAACGGCCGGCCGAACTGGAGCCGGAGCCGTAGGTTGCGGCTGGGGTGCCATGCCGATAACGACCAGGAAATGGTCGATCTGCGATTTCGCAAGCGCCTGGAATCCGGGTTCGTAGAGCCATGCGGCGTAGAAGGCGCCGCATGCGACCAGCAACACCACAAGGGTAACAACGCGACCGTGCGATTTTTGTCCCTGATTCTTTGGGCTTTTCTGCCCGCTTTTTTCTTCGCTCTTCTTTTCGGTCGCGCTGGACTTCGCTGCGATCTGCTGCGTGGCTGAAACGACATCCTCAGCTTTCGCTTCCGCCTTGGCTTCGTCATCCTTCGTGCCGGCTGTTGCTTCGACTTTTTCTTCCGTCTCGATTGGCGCACTCTTTGCCGTCGCAGTCTTTACGTCTGCACTCATTGCAGAAGACCGCGCTGCGGAAAGATGCGCGGTTGCACCCGACTCATTGTTCGTGCCTGTCGCAAGATTGTCACTGCGAGAGGAATCCGCTTCCACGATTTCTGGCTCGGGTTCAGCAACCGCCGCGCTCATGGTCATTGTCATCGCAGTATTGGGATCGCCCAGAGCTGGAGGCGCGTCCGAAACCGACGTAAGCGAAGTGGAACCGGCGCTGGCAGCGGCTGCGAATGCGCGCTCCTGCGGCGCGCCAAAAGACTCCGGGCTGTCAACGACAGGACTCGCCTGCGCGGCTACTGCATGCGTTGCACTCTCCTGCGGCGAAGCTGCTGCGGCTTGGGCGTCCTCTCTCTTGACGCGGCTGATGGCGGTGCGAATCGTGATCCGAGCCTGATCTTTTGCGACCGGCTTGGTCAGAATCAGTTCCGCTCCAAGGCGAAAGGCGGTTGGCAGGCCGGCTCGTCCATCGACAACTGCGACCGGCACGGGGTGAGTGCCGTCCTTGCGGTTGCGGCACACGTCGAAGATGAGCTTGGCGGCGGGGAGATTCTCGCAATCGACCAGCACGAGATCGAAGCGATTGGAGTTCAGCTTCTGTGCGGCCGAGGCGCCGTCCAGAGGGCGCTCGCAGGTTACGGACATTTCTTCCAGCACGGCAGTGATGGCGCTGACGGCTTGGTCATCGGGCGAGAGTAAAAGAGCGAGAGGCATGGTTTTCCAATGCTAAAAACCATCATGCAAGCTGGCAAGTTACATTGGTAAGCAGGATGGCGGCGGGGTCCTCGGGCAAGACGGCGCGCGTTCGCCCCGACGGACGCGTCTTTTCGCACATCCGAGCAGAGTCCTTACGCAAAGGCTCAGGTTTGCTTTTTGCCTATCGCGGATTCAGGCGGAGGATAAGGGATTGATCCGCGGAAAGACGCTTTGTCGGACGGCGCAAAATCCGGAAATGGCAACCGATGCTGCTCGCGCCACTCGTCCACTTGTTTTTCCGCGGCCGCAGTTTTTTCCGGGTTCAGTCCGTGATCGCGCGCCAGGTAAAGTGTCTGGCTCGGGAACGCAAAGCCGGTGCCCGAACGCCCCACAATTTCGGTGATGCGAAACAGCAGGTCTTCGCGGATGGCGGCGTATTCGTTCGCATCGATCGTGAGCACGTAGGCAGAGATTTCAAGGCGCAGGGAGCTCGCGTCGACATTCGCGAAGCGAATGCTTGCCGATTCGGGCTGAACCTTCGGATGCTGGTAGAGCAGGCGGCGAATCTCCGCCAGCAGATAATGCAGTTGGTCGCCCGTCGTTTCGCAGCGGATTGCGAGCACGGGATTGAAAATAATCTTGTCGCGGCGCGTGTAGTTTTCAATACTCATGGTGGCGAGCATGCCGTTCGGAATCGAAAGCTCGGTGCGCGCGTCGGTACGCACGCGCGTCGAGCGCAAGCTGATGTCTTCGACGGTGCCGGTTTTGTCCCCGAAACGGCAATAGTCGCCGACGCGAATGACCTCATCGGCCAGGACGGAGATTCCACCAAAAAGATTTTCCAGCGTTTTCTGCGCCGCGAAAGCGATGGCGATGCCGCCGATGCCGAGCCCGGCCAGCACAGTGGTCAGATCGAAGCCGAGAATGGCAAGCACCGCGAGGGCCCCGATTACCACAACCAGCGCGGAGAGCAGGCGCTCGCCGAGGACGATGAGCGTTCCCGTGCCGCGGCGGCCAATCCCGATGGCGTGCGCGCGAAGGCGCTGCATCGTGACATTAGTTACGCGCAGCAGAAACCAGAACATGCCGATGCAGACGAGCACCCCGATGGTGCGGGCGTAGTAAAAACGTGTAAGCAGCGGCAGGCCGAAGGAGTGTGCGATAACGCGGTGCGCGATCGCCGAGAAGCAGAGCAGCAGTGGCATTGACACGCGACGGTAGGAGTGAAGATCGGGACGCTGTTTGAATTTGAGATAGAGACGCCGGGGAATCGCAAGCAAGAGAACAGTCGCCCATCCGCCGATTATCGCCACTGGAATCGCGACGAGCAGCGCGAGCCACTGCCAGTACGGCATCCCGAGCCAGGTGTATTTGACCAAGCTCTGCGGCAGCCTTGTCTCCACGCGGTGGGCTTCAACCGTGTCGTAGAGGTCGGGAACCTTGCTGAGGGTGCCAGAAGAAAACAGCCAGACCTTCCCGGCGCTCGGATCAGTGACCCGTACCAGAACAACCGGAACGTCAGTGTCTGTGCCCTGATTCGCGATCGAAAACACGCCTATGGTTTGTTGGTCGGGCCCGCCCGCGTCGGGATTGCCTTCGGGGTTGGTGCTGACATGACGCAGGCTGCCAACGAAGGCAGCGTCCATGAGCGCCTTGAGCTTGTTGGCGACGTCCGCTCCTTGCGATTGGCGGCGGGCTGCGCTCATCTGGAGGTAATCCGCGGCGGCCTGGTAATCCTCCGACTGCGCGGCCTGAAGAAAGCCCAGCGCCGTGCCGGAGGGCGTTTGACGGCCGAGCGTGTCGGTCGATGCGGAAGTCGCGTTCTTGGCGGATGCGCCGCCGACCAGGCTAGTAACGGACTGCGCCGCGAGGCAGGACGTTGCAGCAACGAGAATCAGCAACAGGAACGCGAACTTTTTCATCTTCATCTCTGATCTTTGCCGGAGTTGGAATCAAGGCCAGCGTTGTAATCAAGGCCAGAGTAAGAATCAACCGCGCTCCATCAAAAATCAACCAGCTCCGCGCGCAATCGAGAGGCGCTTACTTCTTTGGTCGATAAATATCCGTTGCCAGCCCGTAGTAAATTTCCGCTGACTCCATGATCGTCTCGGAGAGCGTTGGATGCGGATGGATGGTCATGCCGACATCCGCCGCCAGCGCGCACATTTCGATGGCCAGCACGCCTTCGGCGATCAGATCGCCTGCGCCCACGCCCACGATGCCGACGCCGAGTACCCGTTCTGTTTTCGGATCGATGATGAGTTTGGTCAAGCCCTCCGGGCGATCGAGAGTGACGGCGCGCCCCGATGCGGCCCATGGAAATTTGGCGACGCTGACCTGACGACCTTGGTCTTTGGCCTGTGTTTCGGTGAGGCCGGCCCAGGCGATTTCAGGGTCGGTGAAAACAACCGCGGGAATCGCGTTTGGCTCGAAGGCAACTTTGTGTCCCGCGATGGCTTCGACTGCGGTGCGGCCTTCGTGCATGGCTTTGTGCGCCAGCATCGGCTCGCCCGCCACGTCTCCGATCGCATAAATGGCGGGGTCCGCCGTCTGGCGTTGCAGGTTGATTTCGATGAATCCCTTGGCATTGACTTTGACTTGCGTTTTGTCGAGGCCGGGAATTTCAGAGTTCGGGCGGCGGCCTACCGACATAAGCACTCGATCGAAAACCTGCTCCTTCTCTTTTACGTCCGGACCTTCGAGCGTGACGCGGATCCCGGTCTTTTCGTCCTTGAGCGATTTAACGGTAGTGTTCAACAGAATCGCCGAGAAGAGTTTTTCCAGCCGCTTGTGCAGAGGGAGAACGAGATCGCGGTCGGCGCCGGGCAGAAGGCCGGAGAGCATTTCAACGCAGGTCACTTTTGTGCCCAGCGTAGCGTAGACGGAGCCGAGTTCAAGTCCAATGTAGCCGCCGCCGATGACGAGCAGCGTCTTCGGAATGTCGGCGAGATCAAGCGCGCCGGTCGAATCCATGAGGCGTGGGCTGTCGATTTTGAGGCTCGGCACCACCGTGGGCCGCGAACCGGTCGCGATCACGATGCGATCGAAAGTAAGCGTTTCATCGCCGCCCTGAACCTTGGTGACTTTAAGCGTAGTCGAGTTCACGAAGGCAGCCTTGCCCTGGATAAACGTCACTTTGCGCTGCTTGGCGAGTTGGCCGAGTCCGCCGGTGAGTTTCTTGACGACGCCTTCTTTCCACCCGCGAAGTTTGGCGAGATCGATTTTCGGCTCGGCATATTCGATGCCCCAGTTCCTGGCCTGCTCAGCCTCTTCGAGCAGGCTGGCGACATGCAGCAGCGCCTTCGACGGAATGCAGCCGCGATAGAGACAGACGCCGCCGGGATTCACTTCTGGATCGATGAGCGTAACGTTCAGGCCTAGATCGGCGGCGAGGAATGCCGCGGCGTAGCCGCCCGGGCCGCCGCCGATTACTGCCACACGGAGATTGGAGTTAGTTGCCATTTTGATCCTTATCTTTACCTATGCATTGAGCCCAAGCGTATGACACCGCGCGAGACGCCGAGCGCGCGGCGGAACTCTTAACAAAATGAGAGGCTGGCCAGAATTTCTTGGCGTTCTCTGCGTCTCGGCGGTGAATACTCACTATCCCTGCACACTCAGCAAAAACGGCTGCTCGAATGCTTCCGCGATCCAGCGCAAAAACCGCGCGGCGTCGGCGCCGTCGATCAACCGGTGATCGTACGAGAGCGAGAGCGGAAGAATCAAGCGGGGCTCAAATTTATTGTTCACCCACTCGGGTTCCATGCGCGAGCGCGAGAGACCAAGGATCGCGACCTCGGGATGATTGACGATCGGCGAAAAGCCCGTGCCGCCGATGCCGCCGAGATTGGTGATTGTGAATGTGCCGCCCTCCATGTCTTGCGGGGTCAGCTTGCGGTCTTTCGCCTTCTTCGACATCTGCGTCAGCTCGGCCGCCAGTTCGACGATGTTTTTCTTGTCGACGTCGCGAATGACCGGCACAAGCAGCCCGCGATCGGTGTCAACCGCGACTCCGATGTTGATGTACTGCTTGTAAATGATTTCCTCTTTCCCCATATCAATAGATGCATTGAACTGCGGAAAGACTTTTAGCGCCGACGCGCACACTTTGAGCGCGATGGCGGTGACGGTCATCTTGCCGCCGGCCTCCTCGGCGCGCGGCGCAAATCGTGCGCGGAGTTGCTCGAGTTCGGTGATGTCGGCGCGGTCCTGCTGCGTGACGTGCGGAATGGTATTCCACGCCTGGCGCAAATGCTCTGCGGTTTTGCGGCGCACGCCGCGCATCGAAACGCGCTCGGTCTTGCCCCATTTCGAAAAGTCGGGTAGCTCCGGTTCAGCGAAACCGACGTGCGGAGCCGCTGCCGCAGCGGTTGCGGCGGCCAGTGCGTTTTTCGCGTACAGTTTGACGTCTTCTTCGCTGATGCGTCCACCCGGCCCGCTGCCCTGCACGCCGTGGATGTCGACTCCGATCTCGCGCGCCAGGCGCCGCACATGTGGCGCCGCCGGGACCGGATCACGATGCTCGGTGCCAGCAACTTTGCCTAGTTGCACCGGCATGGAAAATTCCGGCGAGGCGTTTTGCGGCTGCGCTTCGGGAAAATCCTGAGGGAGAGCCTGCTCTTCCGTTTTGCCCTCGGCCTTCATGGCGAGCTGGAAGGCGAGGCGAGCGGCTTGCTGTCCTGAAATGTGCTCAACCGGAGCGTGCCGGCGTGGCGCCTCAACCGGCGCGGCCGATGCCCCTTCGAGCGTAAAGATGACCTGCCCGACTTTTATTTTTTGCCCCTCTTTGACTTTGACATCGCGGACCACTCCGGTGACCGTCGACGGCACCTCGACGACCGCCTTATCGGTTTCAAGTTCCATCACCGGCTGCCCTTCGGCAACCCGCGCACCAGGCGAGATCATCAGCCGCACCAGATCGCCGGAGTCGATGTTCTCGCCAAGTTCGGGGAGCTTGAATTCGGTTGGCGCAGAGGCATCGGAAGATCGGCGATTGGGAGGGGGCGGAGCAGACTGAGCCGGCGCGGGTTGCGCGGTTTTGTCGGCAGTCTGAGACGGGCGAGCTTTCTCGGTCACTCGGTCCGAAGCCTGGCTGGAAACCTGGTTGGCGAGCTGAGGCGATGCAGCGACCTTTGCGCCAGCGCCGTTTTCTATCGTGAAGATGACCTGACCAACGCGCAGCTTGTCGCCCTCTTTCACCCGCACTTCGCCGACCGTACCCGTGAGCGACGACGGCACTTCCACAACTGCCTTATCGGTTTCGAGCTCCATCACCGGCTGGCCTTCAGCGATCGAGGCGCCGGGCTTGATGAGCAGGCGAACAAGGTCGCCGCTTTCGATATTTTCGCCCAGTTCAGGCAGTTTGAATTCCGTCGCCATCCTTATTAATGATCCTCTAAGTACGATTCTGTCCCGCGCGTATCCTTTTTATCGGAGAGACGGAGCCAGCCCCGTCTTGCAAAGAGCGGCAATTGTGCCGCACCCGGAGACGCAGCAGGCCGCGTCTCTACCAATCATTATCTAGCTACTGGCCGGGTTCCGCTTCTCCGGGCTGATGCCGAGATCGCGAATCGCTTTTTCCAGCATATCGTTGTTGACTTGCTTCTCCGTCGCGAGCGCGTGCAGCGTTGCCAGAACGATGTGTTTGGCATCGACCTCGAAGAAGTCGCGGAGCGACGCCCGATTCTCGCTGCGTCCAAATCCGTCGGTGCCGAGCGCAACCAATTTGCCCGGAACCCACTGCGCAATGCACTCCGGCAGCACCTTCATGTAATCGGATGCCGCAATGAACGGCCCTGTCGCGCCTTGGAGCGTCCGCGTCACATATGGTACCTTCGGCGTCTGCGTCGGATGCAGCATGTTCCAGCGCGCGCAGTCGTTCGCCTCGCGATAAAGCTCTTTGTAACTGGTCACGCTCCACACGTCGGCGGCCACCCCGTAATTGTTCTCAAGAATCTGCTGTGCCTTCAGCACTTCGAACATGATCGTCCCGCTGCCGAAGAGTTGCGCGCGCAGCTTCGCGTCTTTCTTCTCGGAAACGTGGTAGCGATACAAGCCTTTCAGAATGCCCTCGCGCGTGCCGGGTGCGGCCGGCATCTCAGGCATCGGCAGCGGCTCGTTCGTGACCGTCAGGTAATAGAAGACCGATTCGCCGTCCATATACATGCGCTTGATGCCATCCTGAATAATGACCGCGATCTCGTAGGCAAACGATGGGTCGTACGCTAGCAGATTCGGCACGGGAAGCGCCAGCACATGGCTGTGTCCATCCTGATGCTGCAATCCTTCGCCAGCCAGGGTCGTGCGACCGGCTGTGCCGCCAATCAGAAATCCGCGGCAGCGCATGTCGGCGGCGGCCCAGATCAAATCACCGATGCGCTGAAATCCGAACATCGAGTAATAAATAAAGAAGGGAATCGTGTTGATGCCGTGATTGGCATAGGCCGTGCCCGCCGCGATAAACGAGCACATCGATCCCGCTTCGGTGATGCCCTCTTCCAAAATCTGCCCGTTCTTGGCCTCCTTGTAATAAAGGAGCGTATCCATATCGACCGGCTCGTAGAGTTGGCCAACACTGGAATAAATTCCGACCTGGCGGAAGAGCGCCTCCATGCCAAACGTTCGCGCCTCGTCGGGAACGACGGGAACGATGAACCGCCCGACCTCGGGATCCCGCAGCAGCTTCGAGAGCAGCCGCACAAACACCATGGTGGTCGAAGCGTCGCGGCCTTCGGTGCCTTTGAAAAATTCTTCAAACACCGCGTCCGCTGGAGGCTTCATAGGCTCCGCGCGCTCTTTGCGCACGGGCATATAGCCGCCTAGTTGCTGTCGCCGCGCCTGCATGTATTTGATTTCGGGGCTATCGTCAGCCGGACGATAAAACGGCGCATTGTGCAATTCGCCGTCGGGGATCGGAATGCCAAAGCGCGAGCGGAAAACTTCGAGTTCGTCGTCGTTCAGCTTCTTCTGCTGGTGCGTAATGTTCTTGCCTTCGCCGGCTTCGCCGAGGCCGTAACCTTTAATTGTTTTTGCCAGAATAATGGTTGGCGATCCGGTGTGATCGACCGCCGCACGGTAGGCGGCGTGTACCTTGATTGGATCGTGTCCGCCGAGGCGCATCCGCGCCAGTTGCTCGTCGGAAAGATGCTCGACCATCTTGAGCAGCCGCGGATCGGTGCCGAAAAAATTCTGCCGGAAATAAGCTCCGCTCTCGACAAAATATTTTTGATATTGCCCGTCGGTGATCTCGCCCATGCGCCGCACCAGCAACCCGTCGCGATCCGCCTGAATAAGCGGATCCCAATCGCCGCCCCAGATCACCTTGATCACATTCCATCCGGCTCCCCGGAAGATCGCTTCGAGTTCCTGAATGATCTTGCCGTTGCCGCGAACCGGGCCGTCAAGCCGCTGCAGGTTGCAGTTGACAACAAAAATAAGATTGTCGAGCCGCTCGCGTGACGCGAGAGTGATTGAGCCGAGCGACTCGGGCTCGTCCATTTCACCGTCGCCCATGTAGGCCCAGACCTTGCCGCCGGTGGCAGTCTTCAGTCCGCGATTCTCAAGATACTTGATGAAGCGCGCGTGATAGATCGCCTGAATCGGGCCCAGACCCATCGAGACGGTAGGGAACTCCCAGAAGTCTGACATGAGCCAGGGATGAGGGTAAGACGAAAGCCCGCCGCCGGGCTTCAGCTCACGGCGAAAATTTTCCAGCTTTTGTTTCGGAATTCGCCCTTCAAGATATGCGCGCGCGTAAATGCCGGGCGCGGCGTGCCCCTGAAAGTAAACAATGTCGCGGTCGCCCGACGCTGTGGCCGCCTGAAAAAAATGATTGAAGGCAACTTCGTAGAGCGTAGCCGCCGAGGCAAAGGTGGAGATGTGCCCGCCAATGCCCTCCTGAATCTTATTGGCGCGCACGACCATCGCCATCGCATTCCAGCGGACCAGACTCTTGATGCGGCGCTCCATCTCCTGACTGCCCGGAAATGGGGGCTGCGCGTGCGACGGGATCGTGTTCTGATACGGCGTGGTCGCCGTGAACGGCAGGTTGACGCCGGCTTCGCGCCGCGCGTGCAGCGCCAGGTGTTGCAGCAGGCGTCCGGCGCGGTCGGCGCCGCCGTGCGAAAGCACGTAGTCGAGCGAATCCAGCCATTCCCTGGTTTCCAGAACTTCAATTCCGTTGGTCGGTTGCGTCAGCGTCTCAGCCACTCTATTACCACCCCGAAGAAAGATTGCAATTCCTCATCATAAGCAATCGGCGGAAATTTTGCTGGCGTTAGCGCGCCAAACCTTGAGCGCAGTCGAAGGTTTGGGATGATTCGATTCCGGCAAAATGCGACAATAAGTCCGCCCCCATGTCTTCGCCCGCTACACCCGGCGCGCGTCTTTCGTCCGTGGACGCGCTTCGAGGCCTGATCATGATAATCATGGCCCTCGACCACACCCGAGATTTTTTCCATATCTCGGCTATCTCGTTTTCTCCCACCGACCTTTCGCGCACTACCGTGCCGCTCTTCTTTACGCGCTGGATCACGCATTACTGCATGCCTGTCTTCATGTTTACTTCTGGTCTTGGGATGTATTTCTTCAGCCAGCGCGACCATACTCGCGGGCAGCTTTCGCGCTTTCTCTGGACGCGCGGTCTCTGGTTGATCGTTCTCGAACTGACGGTGATGCAATTTGCCTACAACTTCAGCTTTTCTTCCCGCTACGTGATTTTTCTTCTAGTGCTCTGGATTTTCGGCATTTGCATGATCGCCATGGCCGCGCTCGTCTACCTGCCGGTTCGCTGGCTCGCCGCTCTCAGCGCAGCGGTGATCGTATTTCATAATTGCCTGGATCGCATTCAGGCCGAGCGGTTCGGATCGTATGCCTGGATCTGGAATCTTCTCCACGACCCTGGAATTCTCTCGGTTGCGGGACGGTCGGCGCGGTCCCCTTACACGCTTATTCCGTGGGTTGCCGTGATGGCCTCTGGCTTCTGCTTCGGAGCTGTTTTCCTCCTCGAGCCCATCCGGCGGCGCCGAATCATGATGAGGCTTGGCTTGGCGCTGACGATTGCCTTCATCGTTCTTCGTTCGGTGAACCGCTATGGAGACCCATTTCAATGGAGTCATCAAAAATCCGCGGTCTTCACGCTACTGTCTTTCTTGAATTGCACTAAATATCCTGCATCGCTCGACTTTCTGTTGATGACGATGGGCCCAGCCCTGATCCTTTTGGCGTACTTCGATCGACGCGCGTTCGTGATGTCAAATCCGCTGATCGTCTTCGGACGCGTGCCGCTTTTCTACTTCATCCTCCATTTTTATCTCATACACTTTCTCGTGTTAATTCTGGAATGGATTAGTTATGGCACGGTGGTCTCCCGCGTTATCTTCGGCCCGGCCCCTTCCATGGGCGGTGCGCAGTCTGCCGCGAATTTTCGCCATGGGTTGGGAGCGGTCTATGTCCTATGGATTGTCGTGGTGCTGCTGCTTTACCCGGTGTGCCGGTGGTTCGCTAGGTACAAATCCACGCACAGTAATTGGTGGCTGAGCTATCTCTAGTCCGGTCGTTGTTGGTTGTTTTCTTCAAGTGCCCGAAGATATCTCTCAACCTCCGTCTTGCCTTCATGCTGCGCCCAGTCGGCGGGCGTCGCGCGCCAGAGAACATCTTTTAGTTCGTGTTTTGCTCCGTGTTCCACCAGCAACCGCACCATGTCAAAATTGCCTCTGCCTGCGGCTTGATGCAAAGGCGTCGCATGCGAATGACCGCCGACCGGATTGTAGCGATTGGGATCTTCGCCCGCGTCAAGCAGCAAACGCAGGATTTCGATTGCCTTGTCGGACGTGGAATCCGCGGCCATGGCGAGAGCCAGATGACGCTCTTCTCCGCTGGCCGCCGGAAGCAGAAGGCGAAAATCGTCGACCCGTCCGAGCGCCGCCGCCATTGGCAGCGTGATGCGAGCGCCCCGCTTGATCAAATGGCGAACCGCTTCCATCTCGCCAAGCACCGCCGCAACTGGGGCGGCGATATCGGGATCAGCGCCGTACTCGCAAAGAAGATCGATCAATGGCAACTGCAGGCGGCATTCGCGGGGCACGCTACCGGTCGCGACCAGCATCAGTGTTTCGTTCATCTCGGCCTTATCGCTGTCCGCACCCGCATCGAGAATGGCCTTGGCGATCTCAACGATATTTGCCGGCAGCTTTCCGTGCCGCACAGGATTTTCCGCGATGAATTCCAGCAGTGTAGGATTGCGAAAATAGTTCCAACCTTCGAAGACGATGTGCTGAAGCACCAGTTTCGGATGCTGGTTGAGATAGGCGCGCAAACCCTTCACATCTCCGGCATCGATGAGGTCGACCGCGCGGCGAAAAACTGGATCCTCGATGCGCTCATGGCGCGGCAAATCGATCTTGTCTGTCAGTGTGGGTGTTTCGATGTGACGTTTGAGTCGCGCCCAACTCTGGAATCCCGACTCGCGCGCAATCGCCAGTTGCGCGTCACTCAGTTTCAAATGTGCGGCAAAAATTTCGGTGTCCGCGGATCGCCGGAATCGGGGATGAAACTCGCGCAGTCCTTGAGCCGCTCCTGAATCGTGCGCGGCATGATCCTTCAGCAAATCATTCGCTTGATGCTTAAGATGGTCGAGGTTGGGATTCGATGGGAGGCGTCGTACGGGCATGGCGAACTTCCTTTCATAGGCCCGAGGTCCGCATAGACGGGCAGAAAGTAAGTTCGTAAACCTCAGTTATGTCGACCAGGTGGACTTCTGTCCTTCCCGCGGACCGGATGCGCCCTTTGCGCTCCGCGAACTTATCACGGTGGAGTGAGGTTGGACAGGTCACGCCGCTCAGGGCCGGCCCAAAACTTATTGTTCGCGCAGCAGATTCGCCGGATCAATATGCAAAGCCCGCCGCACGGGGCCAGCCACCGCGAGCGATCCGGTGAGCCCCATCGTAAACACCACCGCGGCCAGCACAAATGGATCCTGCGCCGAAGCGTGGTAGACGACCGCCGAAAGTATGCGGCTCGCGGCCACCCCCAGCAGCATTCCAACGAGCGAACCGGTCGTCAGCAGGATCAGCATCCGCCCGAGCGCTGCCGAGAGAATCTGTTTCGCCTGCGCGCCCAGCGCGACTCGAATGCTCAGTTCACGAAGCCGCTTGCTGACCGTGTACGACGCCAGGCCGAACGTGCCCGTAATCGAGAGCAGCAATCCAAAAGCGCCGAATAGCCCGAGCGCGACGGTCGCGACCTGCGAGACAAAGAACGTCAGCCCCAGCTGGTTCTTCCATGGGCTGGATTCGCGAACCGGAATGGCGGAGTCAAGATCGCGAATCACCTGTCGAATGGTGCCGCCCATCTCGATCGTCGCCACTTCCGAAACATCCGGCCGCATTCTGACAATGAAAGATGTATGCGGTGTTGGTTGCTGCGTGATTGGGAAGAAGGCGGTGTCTTCAGGGTCTTCGGTAAGTGAAAAATATTTGCCGTCGCCGACAATGCCAACGATCTGGATGCGCTGGCCCGAGCTGTTTTTGAAATACCGCCCAATCGCACTCTCGGAGTTGAACAGGTGGTGCGCGAAATGCTGATTTACTACTGCCACGAGCGGGGTCGTCGGAGTGTCCGTAAAGCTGACATCGCGTCCCGCCAGCAAAGGAGTTTCAGCGGTCGAGAAGTATCCCGGCGAAACGAAGTAATCATAGGTGTCAAAGGCCCGTGTGGATCGCTTGAATTCGGTGGTCTGCTCGGAGAACACATCGGAATCGGTTGTATCCAGCGAGAGCGGCGTCGTGTTCCCGTACGCTGCCGAGGCCACGCCCGGAAGGTTCGAAAGTCTGTCGAGCAGCCGGCGCTGGAAATGATTGGCCGCTTCGTTCGAGTAGCCTGCCTGGCTCAGTTCGAATTTCGCCAGCACTGCATGACTCGGATTGAACCCCATATTCATGGTCATCGCTTTGCCCAGGCCGCGCAGCGAAACAAAAGCAGCCGTGACCGTGACGCAGCAGAGCGCAATCTGCACCGCCAGCAGCACGTCGCGCAGCGCCCAGCGACGCCCTGCGGCTGATTGGCCTCCGCTGCTCTTGATCGCCTCGTTCGGATCGGTCTTGAATATCTGCTGCAGCGGCATCACCCCGAAGAGCATGCCCGCCAGCAAAGAGATACCGAGCCCAACAAGAATTAAAGACGGCTGGGGCATGATCTGGAGCCGCATCGGGTATTCAGTCGGCGGATGCCAGTTCGCCAGCCCCTTGAGCGCCATCCACCCGAGGGCGCTGGCCAGCGCGCCCCCGAAGATCGAAATCACAACAGCTTCCACCATGATCTGGCGGACGACGCGCCAGCGGCTTGATCCAACCGCCATGCGGATGGCAATCTCTCGCGTCCGGTCTGCGGTCCGCGCTGCGAACAAACTGCCGAGATTGGCGCACGCCGCGAGCAGCACAATCCCGGCCAGCCCCATCACCCCCGCCAGAAAACCGCGCGCCGGGGCACCGAAGAACTCGCCCATCAAGCCGGGACGGGTCAGCTTCAGCGCCAGCTTGTCTTCTTCTTTGGGATATTGCTGCTTCATGCGCGCCGCGATGGTGTCCAGTTCAGCCTGCACCTGCGGCATGGTGACGCCGTCCTTGATGCGCACGATCGAGTAGACTCGCGGGTCGCTCCGCGCCTCGATCCAGTCGACTCCATCCAGTGACGCTTCATTTGCCATCGGAACATAAATGTCAGTCGTCCCAAGTTTCTCGGTCCCGCCGAACTCTTCCGGCGTAACGCCGACGATCGTGTAGGGCTGCTTGTTAAGGCGGATGGTTTTTCCGACGACGTTCGGTTCTGCGCCAAAATCGCTCTTCCAGGCGGGCCAAGAAAGCACCGCGGCCTCTGAAACTCCCGCATGGTCGTCATCGGCCCGCTCCAGCAGTCGCCCGAGGAACGGCTTGATGCCCACGACCTCGAAGTATTGACCGCTCACCGCGGTCCCCCAGACCGGGCGGGTTGTGCCATTGGCCTCCAGACCAAAAGAATCGATGGTCATTGCGGCGACCGAAGAAAACACGGTGTTTCCATCCCGCACATCGCGCACCTCGGGATAGGAAAAAATCGGATAGGTTCGATTGGCGTGCGCAAGCGTCATCACCCGGTCGGGGCGAGGTACATCGATCGGCCGCAGGATCAATGCCTGCAGAGCGCCGAAAACGATGATGTTGGCAGTAATCGCGAGCGCGAGCGTGAAGATCGCAGTGAAAGCAAAGCCGGGAGACCGCCGCATCTGGCGAAGGGCAAAGCGCAAATCCTGCAGGAGGGTCGTCATGGTCAGGCCTCTAGCAACGGGGTCGCTACCTCCAGAGAATTGCGCTTAGAGCGCCAAATCTGCAGGGAAGCATCGGGAGCGCAACTCTATGAGGGTGAGCGACTTGCGCCTTCCTGATGTTGCCGAGAAGGCAGGTCCGATGTCCGCTTTCACCCGAGAGTGTCCGCGAATGAACAGGGCGGCGGAACGCTATTTGGTAATTTTGTAATCGGGTCATTGGGTCGTTTGAAACCCAGGACAAACCGATCTTCGATTTCTGAATTACAAAATTACTCAATTACAAAAATGACCTTACTTCTTCAACTCACTTTCCCAGTTAGCGTAAATCGTAATCGGCTCCGAACTCTGCTCGGGACGACTATTAATAAAGAAGCGCTGTCCATCCTGTGTCACATCGAACTGGTGTAGCACGTGGTGCGTTCTGGTGATGGCAGTTGCGAACAGCTCCTTCGGTTGAGCCGGTTTGAAGGTGCCGCCGCTTGTATCGATACTTACCGCCATCAGCTTTCTGTCAGGAGTCACATAATAGATTTCCTTGCCGTCGCCACGCCACACCACCTGTTCTCCTCCGGTCGTGGATACCTGCCACTTGGCTGACAGACTCGGAAAGGGAACCACAAAAATCTCGTCCTTGCCGGTTTCCTCGGACACATAAGCCAGCCAATGCCCATCGGGAGAAAAGCGCCCACTCTCCTCTGTGAAATTGGTGCTTAGCAGAGGGTAGTCTTTCTTCTCCGGCGCGGTCTCATGAATCCACAGATGCGGTCCCTTGCCGCCTTTGAAACTCATATACAACAGGAGCTTTCCGTCGGGCGACCAGTCGCAGGGATACTTCAGATCCTCCGACGTCACCAGCATTTCCTCGCCACCCAGCCCACTACTCGCCTTAGAGTAAAGATCGCCGCCTCCACGGTTGGTGTGGTAAGCGATGGTCTTGCCATCGCGAGTCCAGACCGGACCCGAAGCCTGCGCCCCCTCAAAGGTGAGGCGGGTCATGGTTCCCCGCGCCAGCTCGTAAATCCAGACGTCGTACGAGCCGCTCTGATCCCCCACGCTGACTGCCGCGCGCTGCCCGTCGGCAGAAAGTCCAACTCCCGTGTAGGTCCCCGGACGGCCCACCTTTTCCTGTTCTTTTCCATCGCGCCCGTACCAGGCAAGTTGGCTGTCTGCGTTCGCTCCGGTCAGGTATCCCAGCACGCCGCTTGCACTCACGGCGAATGCGCCGCTCCACCGCTCCGGGTAATAAGAGACTGCTTCCGCGACCGGAACCGGCGGGCCCAGAAATTTGCCCGCTTCCGGATCAAAACCTTGCGCCATCAGGTTGTGCTGGCGCAAATAAAAGAGGTGACCGTTCGCATACTCGGCAAATGAATCCGCGGGCCCCAGGCGAGTCTGCTTTCCGGTTTTGCGGTCGAAGAAATAAAGACCCGCAACCGGGTCCTGATCGACATTAGCGGCGTTGAGGCCGCTGCTCATGTAGAAAATAAAATGCCGGCCGTCGGGCATCATCCAGGGAAAGCGGTGGCTGTCTTCTTTGCGCTCCTTGTCGAAATGAGTGGCTGCGGAAACCGGGCCGCCCGCTGACGATACCTGTGACAGGCCTTCTGCCGCACTTGCACCCGCGAACACAATCGTTCCGTCGGGTCCCCATGTGCCGCCTCGGCCGGTTGTCACATCCGCCAGCGCGATCACTGGACCACCGGCAGCGTCAATCTTCTTCAGCTTTCCGTTCGCAAAGAAGCCAATTGTCGCGCCATCTGGAGACCAGAACGGATACGACGCGTCTTCGGTCCCCGAAAGTTCCTGGGCGGTAAGCGAGTTCAATGGCCGCACCCACAAGGTACCCGACACCTTGTCCGTTGCCGACGCAACGAAAGCCAGTCGCTTGCCGTCGGGCGAGATGGCGAAACTGTAAGGATCGAACGCGCTATTCTTCGGCGGCAACAGCGACGCCCGCAACGGAAGATTCTCTCGGGGCGCGCGCAACAATAAAGCAGCGCCGAGCGTCAACGCAGCCAGCAGGCAGATTCCAGCCACTACCCACGCCACCGTCTGCGACAACTTGCGCCGTGCCGCCACCGGAGCCGGCACTCCCGCCTGCGATCCGCCCTCCGCGATCCACTCCAGTTGCAGTTTTACGTCGTGCGCGGTTTGCCAGCGGTCGTCCGGATCTTTTGCCATGCAGATCCGCACCACGCGATCAAGCGCCGGCGGTGACATCGGCTGCACGGCGGAAATCGGCTGCGGTTCGGAGGCGAGAATGGAGGCCACAATGCTCGCCTGCGTCTTGCCGCCGAAAGCGCGCTTGCCCGAGGCCATCTCGTAGAGCACCGCTCCCAGCGCGAAGATGTCGGAGCGCGAATCCGCCTCCTTGCCCTCTAGTTGCTCGGGCGACATATATTGGAAAGTGCCGACGATCATGCCCTGCGAAGTCAGCGGCTGATTCGCCGACGGCTTGGAGATCGTCATCGTCAGGCTTGAGGCTGGAGCCTGCTGCGCCGGCGCCGCTTTCGCCAATCCAAAATCCATCAGTTTGGCGCCTGACTTGGTCAGCATGATGTTGCCGGGCTTCAGATCGCGGTGTATCACTCCGCTCTTATGCGCTTTCTCGAGGCCATCGCAGATTTCGATTCCATAGCGCAACACTTGCTCGGGAGGCAACGGCCCCTTCAGCAGCCGGTCGGCCAGCGTCTCGCCCTCGAGATACTCCATTACCAGGAAATCCGTTCCGTCCTGGTGCCCGACGTCATGTAGCGTGCAAATGTTGGGATGGTTCAGCGAAGAAATTGCGCGAGCCTCGCGGTCGAAGCGCTGCCTGGCCTCAAGATTGGAAGAAAGATGAGAGGGCAGAATCTTGATGGCGACCGTGCGATCGAGACGGGTGTCGCGAGCCAGATACACCTCGCCCATGCCGCCCGCCCCAAGCGGCGATTGAATTTCGTAAGGTCCAAGTTTAGTGCCAGAGGTTAACGCCATCGATGCGCGTAATTATAGCCTGAGAAAGACAGTGGCAAAGGGACAAGAAACTGGAAGAGGACTTACAAGAAGCCGGACAAAATCATAATCAATACCGGACAAAATCATAATCAATATTGGATGGAGATCGCGAAGATGGTACGAGCTGGCAGCAGCCATAATCGCGCACAGAAGCCCAGGAGACTGAAGAAAGGCCAAACGCAGAATGCTATACTGTTAGCGTCCAGATGATTGCGGCGCCCAGCCGCGAATCGGATTCCGCACGCGTCGGGGAGTGGCTCAGCCTGGTAGAGCACCTGGTTCGGGACCAGGGGGTCGGAGGTTCAAATCCTCTCTCCCCGACCAATCTTTCTCTCGCTCTTTCAGTTGTTTACGCGGCTATTGCCGCTTCAGTTTTTTCGGTACATTTCGGTACACTCGGTACAACTGAGGGTAGTTGGAACCCAAAGCCACATCTTTCCGCCCACTTCCTACGAAATGCAACGTCCTCTTTGATCTTGTCGTAGAGGTCGCTCATGTCCTTTCCAGCATGGCCCATCCAGTACTTGTATAGGCCCTCGGGACATTCCGCATAGTTCCGCAGGTACGTATTCCTAAAACGACGGAACGCATGGTTTCCAGCTTTGTGCGTTCCGGTAAACGGATTGATGTAGCCCAGTTCCTTAAGGGCCTTGTGCAAATGGCGACGGATGATGTTTGACGGCGAGACGGGTTTCCCTTGTCGAGTGCAGAACAGGAAGCCCGATGCTCGTTTGCCAACGAACTCTTTGAGAAAAGTGGCGATCGTCGGGTGGAGGTCAACCTGGCGACAACCACTTGCTGTTTTGAGCCGTTGTTCGATCCTGCCGTGATGAATTTTCTGTTGGATAAAGATAGTCAGAAAGTCAGAGGAGATGTGCTTGTCAATCTCGATCCCAAGCGCCTCTCCGACTCGTAAACCACCAGCCCCACACAGAACGAAAATCATCCGCTCCCGCTCCTTCTTCCACCGTGCTAAACCTGTCATCACTTCAGACGAAAAGGACGGCGTGTTCTGCTTGTCCTTCTCGACCACAGGCAGGTCGATGAATTCGTGATTCCATGTTCGAGGATAAATTTCCTCTCCTTGTTCATCGACGGCAGAAGCCACGACCATCTTCACAACCGGAACATAGTTGTCGATGGTCTTTGGAGATAAGCCTTTTTCCGACATCTTTGCAACGACGGACTTCAAGACCGCATTGTTGATTTCGGACTGGGGCAAATCTCCAATGTTTGGGTTAAGCCAGTTATTGAGACAGGCCTCCCAGACTTCCAAGGTCGAAATTGCAACGGGCTTGCGCTTCCGACTTCGGACGTGATTAAGCCACCATTTTGCTTGTTCACGGAACGTGACACCGTTGTTTTGCTTCACGACTTCGTGAAATACTGCACGGTGTCGGCTCCGCTGTTCGTGATGATTTCACGAGCGCGGCGCTCCCTTACGGTCTTGGACAGGCTACCGGGGCCTGAGGTCGGGCAAATTCTCTCCCGCATGTGTTTTCTCTTTTCTAGTCCCGGTGCATCCATCCACCACCGAACAACCCACCATCTACCGCTTGATTCAATGTGACCGCTCTGACCAGTTCTGCGGAACATGCTCTTTCCTCTCCGCTTCACTGGTGTCGCAGTTAAAACCTTAGTATCGATGGCGCTTAATTGCAACGGGTTAGGGGTGGCGGCGACATGGCTCTGAGCCCGCGGCAAACGAACCGGCAACGCCGTGAGCAGGGCGTTCTGTTCGTGCCAATCGTTCACAGGTCCGATCGTCCTCGAAATAGCGGCCATTCTTGTAATTCAGTCCGGGGCGGAACAAACACGTGGCGACATCGCCTATCGTGGGTGCAAATTTGATGGATTACTGGCGCCATGTCCAACAACTTCTCGTCCGCGAGATATTCCTGCCGGGACTATCAGACGGCAGCGAGCCGATTCGTAACCTCACATTTCCTTGAGCAAATCTCTTCGCGGATGCGGAGCCGGCGTTACAGACGCGCCGAATCAAGCAAACAACGACAGTCTCATCTGTTTCATTGGCAGGCAGTTGGGAGCTGATTTGCATGGAAAACGACTACGCGCCCGCCACGATAACGGCTTCTCAAGGACTCCTAACTAGAGGGCTTCCGGTACAGGTGTCCGAACCGCATTTGCCGATGAATCGCTTTTTGAGGAGAGTTCTTTACCGAGAGTATCGAATCGAGTGGCGCGATCTAATTGATTGCTACACCGTGGTCGCTGTTATTCCTACCAGGAATATCTCGCGGACGAGAAGTTGTTGGACATCCCGATTGAGTCAAGTTAGTTTTGCGCCACACGCAGCGGATTTTCGCTGCTCCTGGAGGCGCAAATGTCATCCCTTTGGTTCCAACTTCATCTCATTCGCCCACTCCAACCCGTTCTTCGGTCGAAGTGGGCGCGTTTAACCGCCGTTTCTTTCACGCTGTCTTTTCTCATGCCTGTGGCCGCGCTGGCACAGAACTCACCGTTCGACACTGGCTTTACCGCCATCCAAAGCCTTTTCACCGGCACCATTGCCAAGGTTGCCAGTTTGGTTGCGATTGTCATCGGCGGCTACGGCTTCGCGCATGGCGAACCAGGCGCGAAGAAGGCGCTGGCTGGCGTCGCCGCAGGAACGGGCATTGCGGTTCTCTCCGTCAATGTCCTGAGTTGGCTCTGGGGTGTCTAGCGCCTCACTGAGCCGCTTTCGATTCCTTCATTCGACACGCAATCGTTCGGCGAGAGACTTATGACAGACAGAACACAGAAGCAACGCACAAATCGAGTCTTTAAGAGCCTACACAAGCCCCTCACCTACCTGGGCGTGGAGCGGACGCTGTTTTACTTCGTGTGCGTCGGCGCCGTGGGGGCCTTCAATCTCTTCAATTCCATCCTCGCCGCTATCGCCGTTTTCATTGGCGGTTTCGCTTTCGGACATTGGGTGACGAACAGCGATCCGGCGTTCCTTCGCATCCTGGGGAGGTCCGAACGCTACAAGCTGCGCTATGACGCAGCCAAACAGCTGATCCCTCGCGTGGAGGTGCTGTGATGCTACGAGTCGATAAGGTCATCAAGCCGTGGAAGGAGAGCGCAAGTCTCAACGACCACATCAACCTCTATGGCTTCTGGGATGAAACGACCTTCCTGACTAAAAGCGGCGATGTCGGCATGGTGCTCAGTGTTCCCGGCGTGGACTATGAAAGCCTGGACCGTTCGGAACAGGAATATGCGGTAAAGCGATTGGAAGCCGCTCTAAAGCCCTTGGCCCAAGCTTCCATGTTTACCAGTATCTCTTCAAGTCGAACCGGCCCGACATACCGTTCGCCAAGTATGACGACCCAATTGTGGCAGCGGCCATCGAGCAGCGACGCAAGTTCTTTGAGGCGAAGCGCGACCATCTTTATCAGGTCGAGATCTTCTACTGCATTCTGCTCGAAGGCGCGAGATCGAAGACCGGCGTGAGTGCAGCATTTAGCAGGCTATTTAGCGATCCCGCCGGGGCCCTCTCTTCGACTTTATCGCGCAAGCGTGCCAATCGCTCGCAGCCACCGTGGCACCCTCGGTTACGGCGATGGGGATTCGCATCGTCCTCGCACTGGCAACCATCGTTTTGGTTTGGTTCGGCGTACAGGAAGCACTCGCATCGGCGCACGGAGAGGCCGGATTCAGCATGGGGAGGTTTCTGAACCTCTTCATGCTGCTCACCTTCGCTTACGCGATGGTCAACTACTACGACAGCGCTATCCCCGGACTCGGCTTTTCCATTAAGGGATTCATCGACGGCGGCACGATCAATCTTGTAAACCTTATCGGGTCGGATGGTTCGACCACGATGCTGAGCGAGATCCACGCGGCATCGTCCAAGACAGGGCCGTCGCTGCTGACCAGCATTATGTCACCCTATTACTCGATCGTGTACTTTGTCGTGCAGTTCCTTTTAGCTCTTTTGGCGGCAATCGTTTCGGCCATCATCGCCTAAGTGAAACGCTCGGGACCGTAGAGCGGACTGTTCTTGCGCAGAGCACTGTCCCGCGTGCGCATATAGGGTGTGATGTCGCGATCCATTAGCCACTGCAGGAACTCTCCGTTGCCATAGGTAGCATCGGCGGCCACGGACGCGGGGTTTCGTCCTTGCCATTCCGCAAAGCGAGCGATCATGTTTTGCGCGGCTACCGTCTCCTGACTCAGGCGCGCCGTCGTCGCCTGTACGCCAATGATCACGCAGCTGTGATTGTCCACCAGATAGTTGTCGTAGTAACCCAGCCGAGCCGGAGTTCCACCCTTGGTCGCATAAGTCGAGTCGGGTCGGTGGTCGACACTTGCTCCTGTTCATGCACCGGTTCTTCGGTTGGATTCTGCTGCTCCAGTTCCACCAGGTACTGGCGCCCGGTTTGCTTTGCCTGCGCCGCCTCCGCGAGTTGCTCGCGGGGAATCCGGCTCCCCTTGTTGGCGTTGGCCTCCACGAAACTGCCATCCACCGACAGGTTGTCTCCTTGCACCAGTCCGGCCTCCAGACAGCGCGCCACGATCTCTTCAAACAACTGCTCGAACAGTTTTGATTCTTGAAAACGGCCGTGCCGATTCTTCGAGAACGTGGAATGATGCGGGATCTCTTGATCGAAGCCCAGACCGGTAAACCAGCGCCACGCCAGATGCATCCGCAGTTCCTCGACTAGTTTGCGCTCGCTGGTAATGCCGTAGAGATAGCCGATCAGAAGAATGCGCAGCAGAAGTTCGGGATCGATCGAGGGGCGACCGATCTCGCTGTAGCTGTCTCTCAATCGCTCGCGCACCCACTCAAAACTGATGTGCTTCTCGATTAGCCGCAACAGGTGGGTTTCAGGAACCTGATCTTCCAGGCGGAAGTAATAGAACAGCGCTTCGGAGCGGTCGTGTTGCCCCATCATGATCAGCAGGCCTCCGACGATCAGAATCAAACAGAGCATGGGCGAATGCCTTCTTCTACCATGCTTCTGCTGAATCTCATCTCGGTAATCGACGTGACTTTTTCAACACCCACAGGCGATTTCATTAACTGAGAACTTGGACGATCCGGGTCAATCAGTGAAATTGCGATATATAACAACAGTCATCGCTTCATCGGCTTCTTCAGAACAAAGCGTTCTTCCATTCGCCCTCGAAATATCCTAGCCGTCCGGGGATGCAGGAAATGACCGCTCCGCGTCCACAGCCCACCACTTGTTCCAAAGCGGAAAGCAATTCCATATCGCTGTCGCTCTTGTGGTTCGATATGACGTGGCACGTCCTCGGAGCACCGAGACCGCGAAGGATAGCGTAGATCGACTTCGGATTCTGCTGGCTTGGTTCGATACTCTTCAAGTGCTGTGGGATGAGAATGTCTGTTCCGTGATGATCAAACCTGTTTATAAACTCATGGCGTTTCTTCGGATTGGATAGACAGAATGCCGCCCGCTCGCGGCGAGTGGGTTGAACGAACGCTTCCACGAATGCGTGCTCATGGGGGGTTCATCTCAGAAGTGTTCTATCACAAGCTGAGACCATCCAATAACCTGAAAAACGATCCTCAACAGGCGTGCTTCCATTAGCTGTTGTAACCAGGCGATTCACTCGTTGACCCCGCCTCACGCCCTGGACGCCCCTCTAGCGAGCGGGCGGGGAGCGAGGAGTAGGGGTCAACTTATCTTTTGCACAATCTCCTGTCCCGGTTCCCTGCGAAAATTGTTATGGAGTCGAAATCATGGCGAGCAAATCGCTCACTTGGGAGTTGTGTCCGGAGTGCTGACATCCGCCTTGAACAATCGCTCGACGCTTCCCACAAGAATGACCGGGACATCCGGAGGTAGTATCTCCGGGTTGGGTCTTATAAAACGCGTCTCTGGAGATTGATAGGGCTAACTCCAGGAAGCAATACGCTCCCCGACTCAAGTGCGCCGCAGCTGAGATCTTCGGTTGAAAGGGAGGTTGAAATTTAGTTACAAGCCTTGGCGCGGCGTACTTGATTTCGGCGGTTCCATCGCAAGGTCGTTCCTTAGAATGAGGTGTCTATTGCCGTTCCTGATGTTGAAGGGCCGGAGCAACCGCGCGCGCGGCGAGTTTCTTGTATTCGCCTTTGGCTTGACGGAATATCGGGATGTCCGGGTCAGCATCTTTCCAGGTGATGAAGAAATCGTCGTAGGCTTTCAGGCTCTTCTCACGCTCGCCTTGCATGGCATAGGCCCGTCCGAGACCGAGTTCCGCTAGTGGAACGTAGATGTGCCACCATCCCGAGCCACGATGGCCGAGGAGTTCCTCCAACTGTGCGGCGGCTTTGGCGGGCTCTCCTGCCGCCAGGTAAGCTTGCGCGAGGTGATAATTGACGTCCAGGCTTGCTCGATATGGGAGGGCCGGGGTGAGCAAATCTGCGGCTTTAACCGCGTTTCCTCGCGCGCGTTCGATATTCGAGCGCATCACCGGCAGAAAGACCTTCTGTTGTATGGTGTTCTCGGGAAACATCTGATCGAGTTTCGTTGTCAATAATTCAGCCTGGGCTACTTCGCCGGCATATGCGAATGCCTCGGAACATCGCCAGAGCTCGGAAGCACTGTCTTGATCCATCTTCTTCGCCTCATGACAAAGTTTGCTCGCCAAGCCGGAGTTTCCCAGGAAGGCTTCAAGCCAGCCATGCAAGGCAAGGTCGGCGGCTACGCTGTCCTTCCGGTTCGCGCGCCTGTCCTGGTCAACCATGGTCTGGCTCAGCGAACGGAATTTGCCGAGGTCGCCGCGCAAGAATGCGAGCTGTAGCTGCAATTCCTGCCAGCGTCCATCATCGGCGGGCATCTCGCTGGCAAGTCGTTCCATGGTGGCGGTGTCGTGGTCGAACCAGGCGATCCGGTAGCGCATTTCTCTTTGAAAAGGAGCCAGGGATCCCTTCTGCGCCCATTCATCGAGCAGCTTCTTTGCCTCGTCAATACGGTCCAGGACTAACAGGGCTTGGGCGGCGTTAGAGTAGTGGTGAGCAGCGGGTGCTGGGGAATGCTCGATTGTCCACTTGAATTTCTCCAGGGCTTCTTCCTTTTTGCCAAGCTTCGAATAGACGATCCCCAATCCGTTGCCGATCAGGCTGCGTGGATATGCCTGCTGGTACAAAACCAGCACGGCCATTTCCTTTTCCAGATTGCCCGTTACATAGGAATGATAATAGTCAGTGATCTGAAAATTCTCTTCTTGCGTGACACGGCCATCCTTGAGCGCGAAGGCCTTAGCAAAATTCTTTTTGGCGGTTTCCCCGTCACCAATGCTGAAATAAGCATGGCCGAGCATGGCGTAGGCAGAACAGAACTGCGGGTCGAGTTCGATGGCCCTCTCAAAAAAAGGAATGGACTCACGCGTCTTTCCAGAACGAAACTGTAGTTGGCCCGCCCGGTAAGCCTGTAACGCCTCGAGTGAGCTGGTGGTCGCAAGATCCAGAGGTGCATCGAATTTTTCGAGGGAGCTCAGCTTTTCCCCTAATTGCGTTCGCAATCCCGAAGTTGCTCTGCCCAGGGCGGCGATCACCTTATCCTTGGAATCCGCTTCCTCTTGACTTCGTGCGATGGACTTTTGGTTCTGCGCTTCAATCGCTTCCAGGGTGATCAGGTATTTGCTCCCGATAGCAGCAATTTCCGGCACCACCACGGCTTTGAGCCCCTGTCGTTTGCAGATCTCGATACCAAGTTCCTCGGTCACGCGCTCGGTAGGCTCATGGCGCATACTCCCCATCGTCCGTCGGACCTCTGCGTCCGGAAACAGACTCAAGAAGGGGGACTCGGTAAGTTTGACTTCGAGGGCTTTATCCAGCGAGTTATCGAAGATGGGATCGCCCGTCTTGTTGACGAAGCTCGCCATGAGGATGACGTCGGTTCCGGTCAGCGCGGGCCGGGGAAAAACAACCCGCCACGCCGCGAAACCGGCAACAATAAGAATGAGGAAGGCGGCACCAGCTATAACGGCAAAGCGGCGCTTTTTCCAATTCCAATACCAACCCTCAGCGGACTTCAGAGGGAGAACTGGCGCGCGCTGTTCCGGAATGGCAGCCGGGGCGTGCAGAACGCCGTTTTCGACGGCAGCGATGAACCGGTATCCCTTGCCCGTGACGGTCTGGACAAAGCGAGGCTGCTCGGCATCATCGCGGAGCACCTGCCGGATCCTGCTGATCGCGGCATTGATACTGTTGTCGGTATCCAGGAAGACGCCTTTACCCCAGATCCGTTCGACGATCTGTTCCCGCGTGACCAGCTCTCCCCGGTGTTCAATCAGGAGAAGCAGGAGTTCCATGGGCATCGGCTTGAGTTTGATGACAACTCCGGCCGAGCGCAGTTCGTAGGCCCGCACATCCAGCAGGAAATCGCCTCCAAAACTGATAGAGGCGGGTAGCTCACTGGGTCTCGATCCCAAAGATGCTCACCCCCAAGCGCGGAGATTTTACAACGCTTCGTCCGCATGAGCAAGCTCACTGCTGACTATGGTTTGCGCGGTAATACAAATTCAAGGAAACGATAAGGTCGCGACTATGGCGGAAAACGAGGGTGCAATCAATAATCCCGCAACCGTAGCGGCCCGTCCAAGCGATTCCAGACGACGACGCCAAAAGGAGTTCGATATGCGAAAAAAGCTGGAGATCGACATTGCACATGGGATTCCTTGGGCGGGTTGCACTCCATCCACTTGAAGTCGTCTTGGAGGAGGATCCGATGAAAGATCGTGGAAACACACTTGGATATTCGGACCCGGTCGCCCCAGAGACACGAACTCAAGTTTGAGCCGAAAAAAAGGAGATTTAAAAATGAGCAAGTTCGGAAAGTATTTTCTTCTCGTCACAGGTTTCGCGCTCCTTGCGACTTTTGGCCGCATTCCAGGGGCCAGCATCAACGTTCATGCCCACAATAACGGCTGTAGCGTTGCCAGCCTCAAAGGGACCTATGCCTACCTCAGGTCGGGCGTGAACGAATCCTTGGGTGGCCCGACCGCCGAGATGGGCATCGACGTCTTTAACGGAGACGGGACGCGCGGCATCATTCGCGCGACCGGAGTCAGCCTTGATGAATCCTACGACTGGACCGATTCCTCGTGGCCGAACGGAAGCTACACGGTCCATCCGGATTGTACCGGGTCGTTCTTCGCTGCGGACGGTACAAAAGCCAACAACATAATCGTCCTTGACGGAGGCAAGAGATTCTCCGTGCTCAGCGCGCCACAGGAGACGGGCAAGGTGATCACGGGAGAGGGGACGAGGCTTGACGAGGAGAAGGACTAACGGTGGCCTGACTAGGTTGGATGCACACTTCTTCGTTTGAAGCGGTTGTGCATCTCGCCGACGGTCGGTGATGTGGAAGTGGGTAACTGGAACGGGAGGGTGCCGTGAAAAGCGAAACAGTGCTGCTGAGAAAGCTCGCAGTTGGGGGGATTGTAAGCCTTTTGCTCCTTGCCGGATGCGGAGGCGGCGGCAGCAGTGGGTCTCCGATCAATCAGGGCTCCGGTCCGACAATCACTACTCTCTCTCCAAGCGGCGTTCCCGCAGGAGGACAGGCCTTTCAGTTGACGGTAATTGGGCCGAACCCAGGGTCAAATTTTGAGGCCGGTTCGGTCGTGCGGTGGAACGGCAGCGACCGGCCGACCATGAGTAATGGCAGCGTTAACGGGCTCGTTGCTCAGATTTCGGCGAGTGACGTTGCGACAGCCGGAACAGCAGCAGTCACGGTCTTTAACCCCGGACCGGGCGGAGGTATCTCGAATGCGTTGACCTTCACCATTACGTCAGGAGGAGATGATCCGCAATCCATCGCAGTGGACCCTGCCGGAAAGTTCGCCTATGTGATGGATGCCGGCGCCGGTGGCAATGGTGGCTACGTGTCCATGTACACGATCGACTCGACCACGGGGACGCTTTCATCAATAGGACCGCCAATATCATCAAACGGCTACGGTGTCGACAACGGGTCCGGTCTCTACGCCGGGTCGGTGGCCGTGGATCCTTTAGGCAAGTTCGCCTACGTGACAAATTCGGGGGATATTTGGGATTACGATGATGAAGCCGATGGCACTGTCGCGATATATGCCGTCAACGCTTCGACCGGGGCCTTGACCTCCACAGGAACGATCAACGGAAATTGTCCCGGATTGTGCCTTCCCGCGTCCTTGGTGGTTGATCCATTCGGCAGGTTCGCTTTTGTGGCGGATGAAGGTGGTGTCAACGTCGCGATGTACACCATCAACAGCACAAGCGGGGCCTTGACGTCCCTTGGAACGATCACCGCAGGAACAGATCCTATCTCCGTAGCGGTGGACCCTGCGGGCAAGTTCGCCTACGTGGCAAATTGGACGGGGTATGACACTGAAGGTAGCGTCTCGATGTACACCATCGACGCTACGACCGGGGAGTTAACGCCCATAGAAACGATTGCTACGGGGATATCTCCTACCTTGATAGCCGTTCATCCTTCCGGTGAGTTCGCCTACGTAACGAATTCCGGCTCGAACGATGTCTCCATGTACACCATAGACGCAACGACCGGGGCTCTAACATTTATAGGGTCGATCCCTGCAGGAATAGACCCTGTCTCGGTAGCGGTGGATCCCGCGGGCAAGTTCGCCTATGTAACAAATTGGACGGAGTATGACACTGAAGGTAGCGTCTCGATGTACACCATCGACGCTACGACCGGGGAGTTAACGCCCATAGGAACGATTGCTACGGAGCTAGCTCCTACCGCGATAGCTATCCATCCGTCCGGAAAGTTCGCCTATGTGACAAATTCCGGCTCGAACAGCGTCTCCATGTACAGCATTGATAGCGCCACCGGGGCCTTGACGCTTATTGGGACAATAGGCACATGAAAGGGATGGCTCTAAAGCAAACAAGAAACAGACAAGAGGAGAGCACCATGATTTCCAAAACGCTTCGCATCGCTCGAATGATTGTTCTTGCCAGCTTAACGCTCAGTTCCGCTGCCTGGGCGGCGACTTGTTCAAACGCCTCTCTGAGTGGAACCTACGGGTTTCTGCACGACGGCACAGATAGCAACGGCACCCCTACCTCCGCCGCCGTGACCCAGCTCACGTTTGACTCAACCACAGGCACATTTACTGGAGAGCAGACAGCATCCCATGACGGCGTGATTGTCACCGAGTCTCTCACCGGAACATACGCAGTCGCCTCGAACTGCACCGGCACGGGTACGCCCATGGGAGCCAGTCCTTTCTCAATTGTGGTTACGTCGACAGGGTTTTTGGCCCTTCACCTTTTTGCGGAGGGATTCGCCGTGGAGCAGGGCTCCCCGACCTGCACCAATGCCGGAGTTGAGGGTAGCTTTAGTTTTGAAACAACCGGCGTTTTCCTCGCAACCGGGGCGGTGGCTTTCATTGGTGAGTTGAAATTAACGGTCAACCCTTCTGGAGACGGAGCGGTAAGCGGACAAGTGGCGAGTAGCGAGGATGGCACGTTCCTAACGTTCGAGCCCGTCACCGGTTCTTACAAGGTCGGCGCGGACTGTAGGGGTTGGGCTACCGTAAAGGCAAAGGGGCTCCCCGAAATGCACTTCCACCTCGTGATTGTGGACGGCGGGAAGGAAATGCTAGCCATTGAAACGGACGCTGACACGGTTGTCAGCGGCAGCCTGCAGCGGTAAATTTTCGATTCCGCCCGATGTTTGGACGGCTTCTTCCTTGCGACACGCCGAGTACAGCACGTAACTTCTGTTATCAGGCGTGGGTGTTGAATAAGTCCCTTACCCCAGGCCTCAAATTCGGGGATAGAGAATGCCTACCCGCATGGCGATCTCACCCCATCCGTTCAGGATTTCTACTCAACGATGCGGCAGCTGAAATGGTCATCGACAGAAAAGGCCATTGCTCGACGTTGCTTCGATCGGGCTCTGCAACGGGAGTTGAACGAGGCAATCCAATCAGCACAGAAAATGGCGGCAAAGATCAGGCACGCGTCGGAACTCTGGGAACTGGAGCGTCACCTGAAGCAGCTTCGTAAGGAGATTGACCGCAAGTATGAGTACAAGTACTCCACCCTCGTACTTGTTTTCGCGGATATTGTTCGGGAAGGCAAGCTCGACCCGGAAGACTTGCGCGGCCTATCCGAAGACAAGCTCCGCTACATTCGCCAGCACGCGGAAGCAGCTTGAGAGCCCAGATCCCGCGAGTCATTAGTGTGAACGCCTGTTAGCGTCACTTGACTAACGGCAGGTACTGAAGGAAGGCACGCATCTCGCGGAGCACATCGGCTTCATTGCTGAAGAACACGTAATGATCTGCGTTATACAACTCTATGATTCGAGCTTTGGGGACTTCGGCCGTCAACGTTTGTTCCAACTGCCTCGTGCAAGTCCTATCCGTCGCGTATATCTTCTTCAGCGCGGCACGCTCTTCGTCCGTCATTGGTTGAAATCGGTAGTACTCTGACCATCCAGTCGATTGATCGGGCGGAATCGGGACAAACGCGAGAATGGGCACTTTGATCTTGGAATAATCTCTCTTCTTTGAGCCTTGGGCGATGGATTTCCTGACAGACGCCGGAGCCCGGACAGAAGCCACTGATCCATTCGGCTCTTGATCGTACTCACTTCGCAGCTCCGACTCTGGAAAAGCAAAGTTAACAGTGCGCCTTTTCCAATAGCCGTAAAATGCCTCGAAGGATTTCTTGTCTGCATCGGTTGGTGGGACAGGATTTGATACCACACTAGGGAGCAGCTTAAAAAGTGAGTGGTATTCAGGGTTGTTCCAGCAAGTGTCGGTCGGGTCGTCGTTCGCATCAAGATAGATCAGCCCCGACAATCGGTCAGAATGCTGGCCGCCTATGGTGGTCAATTCCGACCCGGCCATTGAGTGGCCCACCAAAACGGGCTTGTCGATTTTCAGTGAGTCCAGGACGGTAAGAACATCATCAGCCAAGCGTTGGTCATCATAGCCAGAATCAGGTTTGCTGGAAGCACCGAAGCCACGTCGCGTTACGCCATAAACATGAAATTCGGAATTGAGTTTCGGTGCAAAATCATCGAAGACATGCGCAGTATTCCCAGAACCTGCTAGAAGCATGATGGGTCGGCCCGAGCCACCCCAATCAAGCACTTCCAACTTCACGTCCTTTTCCACCACGACGAACTGAACCTTGTGCGGTGATGGATCGTGCCACGACGTGGCCTGTTGAGCCGAGACTGGCAATATCGCAAGGAGCAAAGTGAAAATAGCAGACGCGAGAGGTCGCATTCGATCATCCTCCGTACGAGACCAAGACGAGTGACTCTCTCTAAAGTCCAGCGAAACGCCGAGTGCGAGCACTTTCAATCAAGCCACGACAAGCCATTATGCCACTCGCTTCCTGCGTTGTTGTTGTAACATCGCCATTACACTCATTGACCCGTCAAGGGATTTCAGTTTGAAATCCATCCAGCCTTGAGGAGCAATTCGTGCGCAACGTCGTTCAACTGGCGATCCTCATTGGAGACGGTGAAATTCTCTAATTGCGCACGTTCAAGGATAGTGTTCAATTTCGCGACGCGAGCGACGTAGTTCCCCCGCGAAACTCCCGATTCCCGTTGCTTGACGCGTTGCTCCATCGTTCCGATGCTGGCGGTAAGACGACAGATGGCTGTGTTTGAGGCTGCAACAATGCCACAGCAGAGTTCTAGTTCGGCGCAGTCTTCTATCGCACGCGCCAGCAAGAGTCGCTTCACGCCAAGGGAGGAGTAGTTTTCGCAGATAGATTGAAGATTGCGGTACATCACGCCATCGCCGCCTGCTGCAGACGGAAGATGGGCAAGACCGAGCGCATCCAAGTCGATCGCCGCATGAGCAATACCCCGCAGTGTAAGGATGTCCGATGCTTCGCCCAGAACACTAGTCTTGCCTGCTCCCATCGTGCCCGTAATGATCAGCAACGACTCCATTGGACACATGATAGTCGAGGCGGGCTCGCTGGTTGGCGTAACATCGCGATTACACCAATTTGGCTCCCATCTGCCGCAAGCTATCTACAAGCCGCCTCCTCGTGGCTCTCAACGTCGAGCAGGGAGATTCGACCATCTTCTTCATACGATCTCACTTCTTTTCAGCCATGCTCGGTTCGTAGTATCTGCCGTTTACCTCTGAGCCCGTGACCGCGAAGTCGCATTTTGACGTCTCCAGCGCATCGGTTTTGAAGGTGAAGTCGATTGATGGCACACGCACCACGGCTTCGAGTTGCGCAATCGCCTTGAACCCCTCAAACCGATACTGCCGTGTTGCGTCCTCATACTTTACCGGCTCATCGGTCGACTTGAAGATCAGTTTGAAATCCAGAAATGCCGGAGTTGTTTCCGCATCCATTGCCGGCCAGCGTGGCTGGTCAATGATGGGTAGGTTCGTCATCTGGAGCGTAGCCGTTTTGCCATCCTCGCTGAACGCCAGCCCGCCGGACGGCACAGGGGTCACCCAATACAGGCCCTCGGGTGAAATCGGAGAATGAAAATCATGAATCTGATTCGCGGGGACCGCCGGTCCCCGGAATACGGTGAGTCAGGTGTGCGCGAAGATCGCTTGCCGCGGCTGGCGTGCCGCCCAGTACTCACCCGCCATGTAGCTGTAGTCGGTGGTGGGAGTGCCCCATGCGAGGCGGTTACCCTTGTTATCTGTACCCATGCCATGGAAGCCGCTGCACCGCGCCAGCTGTCCTTTGAAGTGATAGATGCTTGAGAGCTCGACATTCGGCATCGCGGGCTGGTTGTGATTGCCGTTCTTGTCGAGCCACGGAATGGGATACGGGCACGCTCCACCGTTTGATGGTTCGTGATTCTGCGGAATGGGAGGAGCGCAGGATTGCGGCGCCGATTGCGCATCGATGAGCGCGCCGGGCACGCAAGCCGCTGCTGCCGAAGTCAGTCCGAGTTTCACCCAACGCCTGCGGTCCAATTGCAGCCAACCAAAACGATCACGAATCATGGGCATCTCCTTTCAAATACTCCTGCTCACCTGGGAACGGCAACTCGGTCAAGACATCAACCTCCGTTCGGCAGCACTGGCGCGTTACGACAGACGGCTGAGATTTTCGATAGCTGCGTGAAGACATCATCGCTGATCTTTGGATTTAGCGAGCACATAAGCTGAAGCTTCATTCTTCGCTTCGTGCCTCATTGCAAGCAGCCTTCCAATCAGGACGGCACTCATAGGCCTCCAATCACAAACTATGCTCGCCTCCGATTTCTCAGCGCGGAAAGATAATACTCCAAAGCCGATATCCGGAACGCGTGTTGATGCCAGCCAGCAAGGCACAACCGACTGAAGGCTGGCTTCGAGCAATCTGCCGGTCAAACGATCGCGATCGACGCATACTTGATTTTGTTTGACGCAAAAAAGCGATCAGTACATACTGGATGGTATGTTGGCAGGGCGCAAAACTTCCAAACGGAAAGCCACAAGGCTGCGCGACCCGGAGGGCACGCGGGAGCGCTTGCTCCAGGCGGCGTTCCGCGAAATCTACATATCAGGTTTCCAGAGTGCCAGCCTGGAAACAATTCTGGCCTCGGCCGGTGTTACCAAAGGAGCGCTCTACCACCACTTCAAAAGCAAGGAGGCCTTAGGGCACGCTGTGGTCGATGAGGTCATCACCCCCGATGTCCGCAGCATATGGGTGCGGCCTCTCCAGAGAGGAAAGGACCCTGTCGACGCCTTGATTGGCATTGTTGAAGGTATATCGGTGCGGCCCGAAGATGTGCGGGGCGGCTGTCCCCTGAATAACCTGGCGCAGGAGATGTCTCCTCTTGACGCGGAATTCCGCAAACGACTGGCAAGAGCCTTTCATGCCTGGCGGGAGGCCGTGACTTCCGTTTTGCGCGAGGGACAGAACCACGGAAAAGTTCGCCGAGACATCGAGCCCGCTGACGCGGCCGGGTTGTTGGTCGCGATGGTCGAAGGCTATGCCTCGCTCGCCAAGAACGCTCAGGATCCGAATGTGATGAAAGCCGGCATTAGAACCATAGTGGATTGGCTGCGGTCTTTGCGCCAGCCGGGCAACCGCAAACGAGCTTGACCGCATCACTTGCAACAAGTGGTTGCGATATTACATACCAATCGGTTTGTATGCAATACGACGTTCACATCAACGAGGCACGGCAGTCAAGGTAGACGATTGACGATGGATGGAGAAAACGATCAAATCCGTCTCCTTGGGACAGCAACTGTTGCGAAATTTAGTCGACGTGGGAGGAAGTGATGAACCGAGGCGGACTTCGAATGATTGCCCTTCTAAGCTTCATGCTGATTCTTGTCCTGTTCGCGGCCCGGCGGGCGCGGGCGCAGGATCATCCAACGCCATATCCGAGTATGGCTCCTCTCGATCAATACCTCATGACCGATCGGGATGCCGAGATCGCCTTGGCACGAAGTGCAGCTCCGGAGGCTATCTCGCGCGATGCTGACGTTCTGGTTCTGAGTCGGCATGGCTATGAAACCGCGGTCAAAGGGAAAAATGGTTTCGTATGTGTGGTGGAGCGAGGATGGATGTCCCCATTCGACGGAGATTTATCCGCGAATTTTTGGAACCCCAAGATTCGAGGCCCGCTCTGCTTTAATCCGCCAGCCGCGCGATCGATCCTGCCACTGACCTACAAGAGAACCGAGATGATTCTGGCAGGGAAGTCGAAAGCACAGGTCATTGACGCTCTCAAGGCTGCATACCAAAAAAAAGAACTGCCGCCCCTTGAGCCGGGAGCCATGAGCTACATGATGTCGAAAGACCAGTACCTGAGCGACGAGGGGCATCACCGCTGGTTGGCTCACCTGATGTTTTACACCCCGCTCATGGATGGAGCGGTTTGGGGTGCAGATGTGCCCCAGTCTCCCGTCATGTTGAATCCACAGTTCGGTGGCGATCCGGAGCCGATCGACGTGTTCATGGTTCCCACCAGCAAGTGGTCGGATGGAACGCCGGCCCCGGTAATGTAGGACTTCGCATGGAGTACTCCGGGCGGGTGCTCCACGACTAACACATTTGAAGAAGGGTACGGCCGGACATGCAGTATCGAATCCTGGAAGACGGTAGCGATTCTCTCGTTGGCGGCGGGCAGCAGCATTCACTCGGAGCCTTGGGCATATCACGCGACATGGGAGAAAAAGCAGCGAGATTGACAGAGACATTTCCAGGGTTGCCGGCGCTTGCGAAGTTGCAATCTCTCCGGGTAGCCATCAAATCCAGGGGAGGGATTCTTTTCATCCATCTGGGCGACGTGGTGTCCGTTCAGGCTCAGGGAAACTACGTGTTGCTGCAGCTAGGATCGAGTTCGCATCTGCTTCGTGACTCAATCTCGGTGGTGGAGGAGAAACTTGGGCCTTACGGGCTCATTCGCATCCATCGTTCGCTCTTGGTGAACGCAGCGTTTGTGGAAGGGATCAGACCATATCCGACGGGAGAATATGGTCTACAGATTAAAGGCGGAAAAGAATATACCGTCACCCGCACCTACAAGAAGAACCTCAAATTCCTCGCGAAGTTCTGGATCGGCACTGGAGGCTTCTTCTCCAGCTAGACCAAGAATTACGATCAAGTTAACTGCCCCCGACTGCGGTAGAAAATTTGTCTTGTGGTCTTCAACTAATCTCCGTTTTGAGGTACGCTTAGGCCGCCTTTTGAGGAGGTCTCTATGGCACACAACACTTCCGCCGAGCTGGTGCGGCATGCTTCGACAGTTTCCATCTTGTGGGGCGTTTTGTTGATTGTCTTCGGTATGTTGGCGATCGGTTCGCCATTCCTTGCCGCGGTTGCGCTTAGCGCGGTCGTCGCCTGGTTGATTGTCTTGGCAGGCGTCGTTCACATTATGCTTGCATTTCGCGTCCATGGGGCGGGGAGCATGATCTGGAAGCTGTTAGTAGGAATCGCGTACTTGTGCTTCGGCGCGTACTTGATCGTGCACCCTGTGCTGGGGGTGGCATCTCTCACTTTGGTGCTCGCATCGCTCTTTCTGATTGAAGGCGTCCTGAACATCATTCTGTATTTCAGGATGCGCCCGATACATGGGTCGGCTTGGGTGCTGGTCGACGGGATTATTACGCTGCTGCTTGGGGGGATGATCTACAGCCAATGGCCTTCAAGTTCTGCGTGGGCGATCGGTACCCTGGTGGGCATCAGCATGATCTTCAGCGGCGTTGCGCGGGTGATGATGTCATTCGCGGCGCGCAAGGCAACTGAAACGACGCCATCATCTTCTTCGTTGGCGGCCTAGTGAGATGAAGCGGGATGATCCAATGTGCGAGCAGTTTGTTTCTACTTAAGAAACGCATCCCATTTCTTTGCGAGTGGATCGACTTCAACGAGCCCACCATTTAACTTTGAGCCCGCTCCGACTACTTTTTTTGTTTGGAGCGGGCCGATGTTGGCCGGCAATGAGACTGACAATGGAGAAGGTCCACTGGCTCGGTCGAACCGCAACCGCCAGCCCTGCGCACCGGCTGGTTCGAGTTCGAGATTGATCCGTCCGAAGCGGGTAGGAGAATTCTGAAGGCTATAGCGAGCGGCGGGAGCCAATTCTGCTGACGTGATCCCGTTGAGCAGTCGAAGCGACTGATTGTCTTCGAGCGCCAGCATGTGCCGGAGGTAGCGGACGCATTCGGCGCTGGCCCAGTTGTGAGGCATGTCGCCCCAGTCCTGACCGGCCAGGGCGTGTTGCAACGGTTGCTCTTCGCGCCAGCAGTAGAGCGGCGAGGCATGATTGAGGAAGCCAGTGAAGGTGCGATGCGCCCAATCGCGCAGCCCGGCCCACAGGTAGACATGCGCCGCGAACGAAGCGTTGTAGGTCCACAGACTGTCGTGCCAAAGCCAACCGGTTTCAGCAGGAATGTCTTCCTGCGTGCATGATTGAAGCAGGGCAATGTGTCCGCGCACGATCGGGTCGTTCTGCTCGAAGACTTCGCCGGGAAAAATGGAATGGGAGAGCGCCCACTGGGCGGTCTGCGGACGAGGGCGGTTCCACGGATCGGGATCGGCGACGGACGGGTCGTCGTGCGCGATCATTGGCAGATACTCGAATCCCGCGGGATGCCGCACGATTTCCTGCTTCGCCATTTGCTGGAATGCCTGGTAGAGCTCGCGAAAGAATGTGCGGGCGCGGGCCAGCGATGGCATGTTGAATTGATCGGCGGCGTTGGCGACGGCGCGAAGGGCGGCTAGCGTCCATACGGTGTTGGTAAATTCGGAGCGGACACCGCCGATGCCGCCGTCGGCGAAACCGGGAGCCAGCAGTCCATAGCGCCCGTTGATGCTGGGTCCGGAACGGGCCTTGTCGCGCAGGCTGATCAAGAAATCGAGAGCGTGGACGACGTTTGGCTCGAGCTCGCGGAAAAAAGTCCAGTCCTGCTTCAGCTCGCATTGGCGGACGAGCGTGAACATGGCGATCGCCGTGTCTTTCCAGTGCTCGCCGCCGCTTTCCGCGATGACCTGGCCGGTGGGGGCCTGCTTGGACCATTCGGAGCGCAAGCCCTCGTCGGCATCATGGTCATAGCCGAGATAGCGCGCCGCCTCGAGAAGAAAGTTGCCATCGACGATCCACAAGCCGCGGTATTGTGTGGGACCGACCTGAAAGACAAGCCGATCATTTTTGACCTCGCGCGCCTGTTGAATGTTGCGAGCGCAAGCGGTGAGAAATTCGCCATGCCGGCCGGGGTAGCTCGAGTTCGTGGATCCGAAGGGCTTCCAATTTTTCCAGAACTCGCGGGCCTCGGCTAGAAGCATTTCGGGATCGTGCAAATTGTCGGTCAGGGTCTCCGCTGCTTGGTTCTCTTGAGGAAGCCGAACGAAATAACGCGCCGGAATTTCTCCGGCGGCCTCGCCATGCGGGAGATAGAGAGTGAAGCCCTCCTCTTCCCACAGCATGCAAGTCCCAAGATTGCTGTTGAGTTGCGCGGCGACCAGCAGAGGCGAGGTTTTGCCGTGCGCGCAGACGGTCGCTGTGGGGACGGTATAGCTCTGAAGTTCAAGACGCTCACAAGTTCGAATGCGGATCTTCGGAAGGACTGCAATGTGGTCAGGCTTTGATTTGGAGTTCGGCTTGGGCTTAATTGAGAGAAGGACGTTGTCGACTCGGCCTTCGCCGGCATGCCGGGTTGCGAATGTGATCAGTTCGAAGGTCGCGGCGGGACGGTCGATGAGCGTATGCACGATGGGGACGGCAGGAGACTCGATCGATTGCCGAAGAACTTTGTCGTCTTGAAAGCCAGCGAGCGAAAATTCTACGACGGTGCTGAAGTTCTCCATACCGGCGGAGAGCGATTTCGAGTATCCGTATCGCAGGTCACCAGCCTGGCCGACGATGGTTTTCTTGGGGTCGTCCGGAAAACAGATGGTGGATTGCTGGTTGCGCGGGGCATAGCGGAAATCAATTTTCGGACTGGAAGAAGTCGCAGGGGATGTTGGAGACGCGGCGGGAGAGAGATTCGCGGCGACGGTCGGTACTTGCAAGGTGGCGGCGGCGCCGGATGTGATCAAGGCGCTGACGAATTGTCGGCGGTCGAGTTTTTGGCGGTCTGGCTTTTGGAGGTCCCAAGACATTGGTTATTCCTCGCGAAACAAAAATTGCGGTGTGCGGCCGGTACCCAACTGACTACAGCGACCGGAAATCGATCATTTTACTATTTTGTTTAGCTAAAAAACGTCCAGAGTTGTGATTGAAAGTCGGGCAATAGAAATTTCATAAGGGGTTGGAAGGCATTTGTTCTGCGATACGATCTTTTTTGTAATCCCGGAAATTCGGAGTAGTATGCTTCAACAGCTTTCGTTTTGGGCTGAATCGCAAGTCGCGGGACTGCAAGAGTTTCGTTTTGTTGAGCGCGAAAGATGTAAAAGGGACGACATTCATATGCATCGTGAACGGTCCACACGGCCAGGAATGGGCGCGAATGCGCAACCGGAGTCCGAAGGCGCGACCCAGGATAAACAGCGGGTGCGCTTCACCTCGATTCTGACCGGCTTGCAGCAAACCGGACGGGTTGCGGTGGAAACTCTCAGCGAACAACTGGGCGTGTCGGTCGTGACGGTCCGGCGCGACCTGGATGCACTGGAGGAGAAGGGACTGCTGCGGCGTACGCACGGCGGGGCGGTGTCGATCGAACCGCTGTTTTACGAGCCGTTCCGGCGCGATCAATCATTCATGGCGCAGGTGGAGCACGCTGCCGATGAGAAGCGCCGCATTGGGCGAGCCGCCGCCGCGCTCATCACGGCGGGAGAGACGATTGCGTTGACTCCCGGGACCACAACCACCGAAGTGATTCGCGGACTGCCAATCAACTCCAATATCACGGTTGTAACAAATACGGTGAACGTGGCGATGGAGCTTTCGCAGCGTAAAGATGTATACGTTTTCGTGACGGGCGGGCACCTTCACGGTGAATGGTTCTCGCTGGTTGGCACGGCCGCGTTGCGATCGCTCGACAACATGCTGATCAACACGATGTTCATCGGGGCCGATGGCATGGATGCGACCTGGGGCGCGAGTTGTTTCAATGCAGACGAAGCGGAACTGAATTCAGCGATGATGAAGCTGGCGCGCCGGCGCGTGGCGGTGGTCGATAGCGGCAAACTCGGCAAAGTGGCTAACTGGCGAATCTGTAAACCGGAAGAGCTGCATGTGCTGGTGACCGATACTGCGGCCACCGACGAGATGGTTGGGCCGTTTGTGAAGCTGGGCGTTAAGGTGATGCGGGTCTGAGTAGATCGTCTTCAGAGAACGTCACGCGTTTTCGCGCTGTGCTCCACCTTTGGTGATCGTGTACAAACCTCCCTGGTAACGCAGGCCCTCCAGCCGCGCGCCGGAATCGAAGCTGGCGAGACGGGAGTTAACTTTGATTCCATCCGAGAGAGTCGGCTCTGCGCCGAAGATTGAATCGATCACGAGTTCGGTAAAAGCGCCGGCGGCGATGCAGCACCAGTCTTCGATGAAGGGTGCGTCTTCCGATGACTTGAAAGCTCCGCCGTTGACCGCTGGATAGACTTCTTCGACGAAATGCGCCTGGCCAATCGGACCCTGATTGCCGGCCTTGGCCACCTCCCGCAGCCAAAGTGAGACGCGTTCGGGCGAGTCGATTTTGAATAGGCCCTGGGCCGTCATCGGCGGCCACGCTGCATAGGCGCCTAAGCAACTGTGGTCGGGGCGGATGTTCCAGGTCGAGTCGGCATCGCCTTGCGCTAGCGCTCGCATCCATTTTTCGCTGTGCAGTTCATTCCAAAAAAACGCAGTCATTTCCTGTTTCTGC
This sequence comes from Terriglobales bacterium, assembly GCA_049589215.1. Taxonomy (GTDB): domain Bacteria; phylum Acidobacteriota; class Terriglobia; order Terriglobales; family Acidobacteriaceae; genus Acidiflorens. The sequence continues at coordinate 44,527 of JBAWAI010000251.1, forward strand.
GCGGGCGTGAGATTGTCTTCCATGTTGTCGATGACTGAGAGAAAGTCGTAGCAGTGGCGGACTTCGTTGAATGATCCGTCCTGCTGACCGCAACGCCAATAGCCCTTGTCTTTGACGTAGAGCAGACGATTGATTCGTTCCGCCAGGTCGTTTGCCTCGCTGCGCAGTTGTTTGGCGCGCGCCGCGTTACCGCGACGTTCGTGAAGATCGGCGAGCACGCGCATGCTGCGGACGTTGCCGCTATTCATTCCGGCTACTTCGTGCAGGTACGTGCTGACGACCTCGAGCAGGTTCTCGATGTTTCCGTAGTCGGCGAGGCCGTGTCCCAGATGATCGAGTTTTTTCCAGTAGACGGCGTGCTCATCGAGATGATCGAGAACGGTGCGAGCGGAAATTTTTTTGTCGAGCCAGGCGAAGTCTCCGGTGACGCGGAGATAGTTCCAGGCGCAGCGAACAATAGCGGTGTCATTCGCCGCATACCACGGGCCAACGGGTTCTCCCGAAACATAATCGGTGGAATGATGTTCGTGCATTCCGCCTTTCAGCCAGACCTCGACGAGATTGCGCAGCGGAATGGGATCGAGCAAGGCCAGCGCCAGAGAGGTGAGCGAGGTATCCCAAGGGAAACTGAGAGTTGGGAGCACATGCCCGCTCAGCGTCAGATAAGTCGAACCGTAGGCCGAATCGGGCGAATGGCGGCGTGCAAACAGAAGATTGGCGAAACCATTGTGGTAGAGCTTCCAGAGCGATTCATCGTTTGTGATCAGCCGCGGGAGATTGCCGCTGAAATCTGAATTGTCAGGCGTGAATGCGGACCGGACGAGGCCGGCCCAGTTTTCCTCGTTTTCTTTCTCAAGCTCGCCAAAGCGCGATCGCAGGCTGTCGTAAAGTTCGATTGCGGCGCGCCCGTTTTCAGCAACTGTGAGAACGAAGTTGAGTTGTTTCTGCTCCCTCGGACCGAGTTCCATGTCGAACTGCAGCATCCGCGTTTGCTCGACGCGGTTCGGCGCGGGATGAAAACCTTGCGCGGCAGCGATCTCGGAATGGTTCGCCTCAAAAAGAAGACAGCCGCGCTGCGCGTCCCAGGTAATGCGGTTGTCGGCCTCGCCGGGAGAATTTACGAACCATGGTTTAGTCTTCTTCGCGACAGCTCCGCGCATATCGAAAGTAAGGTTGAAGCGGCGTTCGGCCGCACTCAGATTTTTTACGGTGATCGATTGGACGACGGCGCGGTGCTTGCTCGGTAGAAACATGCGCGTGGAAAATTGCAGGTTCTCGGCTGTTTGCGTGCGAACCACACAATGCGGAAACCACTGGTACTCAATGTTGCCGTCGGGGACGGCCGCAATCGCCAGAAAGCGGCCATTGAGAAAAAGTTCACAGGTCAGCAGAAAGCCGGGACTCCAGGCAGTGTCAGGAATGCCGCAACAGGCGTAAGGCGGAAACGAAATGGCGGTGATCGCGGAGACTGATTTGGCGACTTGCGCGTAGCCCCATTCATTCATCGCGACCGGACAGTTGAAAAGATCGCGCAGTCGGTAGGTCAGGCGATCGGCAGCCATGTCAGCCAAAGTTGGAGGAGACGAGAGTGTCCGGGTGCCGCGCACGGAAGCGCTACCGATCGATGGGTTGATGGCGGCCACGGCCGTTCCAGCCGCGCCTAGTTTCAGGAAAGTGCGACGATCCAGATCCCTGCCAGAACGCATTTGTTAGCCCCCGAATAATCAAGAATCGACGTTCGCCAACAGCAGCTATCGTAAGTTTATATCGTCTATTTGCGCTATTTCGTAGACCAATTTTGTTCTTTTCGCTAGTATTCGGTCATTAATTTGAGGAAACTCGGCTTATGGGCATAAACGGATACCTGATCAAGAGCACCTTTGTGAGTGCTTTGGGCGGGCTGTTGTTTGGATTCGACACCGCCGTTATCGCCGGAACCACGCACCAGTTGAGTCAGGTTTATAGCCTCACTCCTTCTTTATTAGGGTTGACCGTTTCCAGCGCTTTATGGGGTACGGTCATTGGCGCGATGACGGCCGGATATCCGGGAGAGCGATGGGGGCGACGGGACAGTCTTCGGATTATGGCCGTTTTTTATTTGCTGTCGGCGCTGGGCTGCGCATTTGCATGGAACTGGGGATCGCTGATCACCTTCCGCATCATCGGGGGATTGGGGATTGGCGGGTCGTCGGTGCTTGCGCCGATGTACATTGCCGAGTTGTCGCCTGCCGAGTGGCGCGGACGGCTGGTCGGGTGCTTCCAGGTCAGCATTGTGGCGGGCATTCTGCTGGCGTACTTGTCGAACTTCCTGATTGTGCGAATGAATCTGGGGGCGATGGAATGGCGTTGGATGCTGGGAGTTGCGGCTGTGCCGGCGCTGTTCTTTCTTTCGATGTTGTTTTTCATTCCGCGCAGCCCGCGCTGGCTGGCGCTGAAAAATAGAACGAAGGAAGCGCTGGATGTTTTGCGGCTGACCGGCAACAAGAATCCCGAGGAGGAACTGAACACCATCACGGCCTCGATTCACCTGGAACGGAGTTCGGTGGCGGAATCGATTCTCCAGCGAAAATATGCGCTGCCGATCATACTGGCCGTGACTGCGGGAGCCTTCAACCAGCTCACCGGCATCAATGCGTGCCTGTACTACCTGAATGACATTTTTGCGGCGGCGGGGGCGAGCAAGTATTCGGCCGGCATGCAGTCGGTGGCCATCGGATGTACGAATCTAATTTTCACGTTGATTGCGATGACGATGATCGACAACTTTGGCCGCAAGAAGCTGTTGCTCACCGGAACGGCGGGAGTTTGCATCTTTCTAGCCGCGATCGGAGAAATGTTTCGCACCGGATCGCACCAGTCGTGGCTGGTCTGGATGGTCATGGCGTTCATGGGCTTCTTCGCCATCTCGCAGGGGGCGGTGATCTGGGTCTACATGAGCGAGGTTTTTCCGACGCGCGTCCGAGCCAAAGGGCAAGCGATTGGGACATCGACGTTGTGGGTGATGAATGCGCTGATATCCGGTTTATTTCCGGTGCTGGCGAAGAAGTCGAGTGCCACGCCGTTCTTCTTCTTTGCGACCATGATGCTGATTGACTTTATTCTGGTGGCCGCAATCTATCCTGAAACCAAGGGAGTGTCGCTGGAGCAACTGGAACAGCGACTCGGCGTTGCGAATTGATGGTGTTGAATGAAGCCGCTCTCTGACGCGGCACGCGCGCATTCACACGTGGCCTACATTTCGAAATTGGGCCATACCGCAGCGGCGCGCGCCGGTTCCGAGACCCATCGGACGCTATCGGGATCGTTGGCAAATTGCTGGTAGATGGGTGTAGAGGGATCGAGTCCCAGTTCTGGGTAGGCGCGCGGGCCTCGAATTGAGAGATCGTTAGTCCGATAAGACGGATTTGGCTCCCAGTGAATCTTTTGCTGACCGTCCGGATTCTGACTATCAAGGATCGGGAACCACGCGAGACCATGGTGAGCGCGGATCTCGTCATAAACGAATCCGTACTGGCGATCGCACCAGGCACCGAACGTCATTCGAGCCGCAGGGTCGGCGTTGATGACGGCATGCGCCCAGCCGGGAGGAACAACAATCTTTTCACCGGGCCCGGCCGTTACGGCGAAGCAGCGCCCAGGATCATCGCCGGCGCTCTCCTGCGCATAGATGATCGCGCGCCCTTCCCATATTTCGAATAGCTCGGGAGTTGACCATCCGCAATGAGGCGCGACCGCGTGAATATGGCCCTGGCTGCGGACCGGTTCTTCTCCCAGTCGGCCTGCGGCATAAATGACGACACCGAATAAGAGCATGCGCCGCGCGAGTTCGTCGTGATGTTCGCGGCGGCCGACATCCATGACAATTGAGTACACCGGATCCGGTCCCGTACAGTTGGGATCCCGTAAGCTGCGGCGAATTTGGTCGAGACGCCGGAATTCCGGCTGCGGGCCAAAGACGTCTTCGTCGTAAGTAAATGTGAGATCTCTGGCGCGGGTGTGAACGCCTAGCTTGGGATCGAACTCTTGAGCGAGCTTTTGCCCGGGCTCCCGACCGAGCTTTTGCTCGAAGTCTTGCTCGGAATTCGGATTTAGCCTGACGGGAGACTTCTGGCTGTCACGACTCACGCATTCAGTCCTTGGTATTCACGAGGACTGGGGCGCCTTGGTCTTCGATGACCCGCGCCCCGAATCCACGTCCCCCCAAAACCTCATAATCGTGACCAGCGTCGCTCGGCCAGCAGGCAGACACGCGGATTGGCGTATCTCCCGTATTCACGATTCGGTGAGCAACTTCGCCGGCGATGTAATGCAGACTGCCGGGCGTCATATCTTCAGCCCAGGTATGACCCGTGCCATCGGCGAGAAGGAGTTTGCCGCTGCCGGAGATGGTGCCGTAGAATTCGGCGCGATTGCGAATCACGTGCCAGTGCCCACGCGTCATGAAATACTCGTTGCCGACTCGGCCCGGCTGGATTTCGGTGAGCCCCCAGAACAATCCGCCTTCTGTGCCGGGCGCGACCGGTTCCCACCACCAGACTCGATAGACTATTGTGTCGGGATCGAGCTGCTGCCAGGCTGCATGGTCGTGGAAGATTCCAGTCAGTTGACCGAGTTTCTTTTCCGAACTCTGGAGCCCGGGGACCTGCAACGCGCCGTCGGTCCAGTTCACGAAGGCAGGGGCGGGGGTCATAATGGAAATAGGCTAATGGGAGAGCTTCTCGAATGCAAACAAAAAGAACAAAAAAATGATCATTACCGGCTTAAAGCGAATAATATTGCGTTGTTTAGTGGCTCGAAGCGATTCATTTTGCTCGTAACACTCTGAAATGACTTTATTGGGGCGGACTCGGCTAATTATGACTCGACCGGCCATTGGAATTGATCTTGGAGGCAGCCATGCCACCATCGCGCTCATACATGACAACAGGATTCTTGGCTCCCGCTATGTGTCTCTCGATTCGGCGCAGCCGCTTCGGCCTGCGCTCGGCGTCTTAGCGGAGGCGATTCGCAATCTGCTGGCTGAACTTCAAATGGACGCTTCCGAGTGCGAAGGCCTGGCGCTTGGATTCTGCGGGCTTGCCGATGCGCGGATTGGCCGAGTCGTTTCCACCAATAAGAAATACGAAGACGCGCCGTCGATCGACTTCGTGGCGTGGAGCCGGCAGGAGTTTGGTCTGCGCTTCGGCATTGAGAACGATGCCCGCATGGCCTTGCTTGGCGAACGTCACGCGGGAGCCGCGCGCGGTTGCGACGACGTGGTCATGATCACGCTCGGGACCGGCATCGGCGGCGCGGCGATGATTGAGGGCAAACTGCTGCGCGGAAAGCACGCGCAGGCGGGCTGCCTGGGTGGTCACTTGCCGGCGAAAGTCGGCGGCCGACCTTGCACGTGCGGCGCGATCGGATGCCTCGAGGCGGAAGCCTCGGGTTGGTCGCTGCCTTTGCTGGCGCGCGAATGGCCGGGTTTTGCGGCGAGCAAGTTGGCGGGACCGGAGAATATCGATTTCAAGATGCTTTTTGAACTGGCTGAGACAGGGGACCGTGTGGCGGTCGAAATTCTTGACTACTGTCTTAAGGTTTGGGCGACGGGAGCGGTGGGATTGATTCACGCCTATGATCCGGAGCTGATTGTGATTGGGGGCGGCGTGATGCGCAGCGCCGCGGTCATCGTTCCTTACATCCAAGCGTACGTGAAGCAGCATGCGTGGACACCCTGGGGCAAGGTTGAGATAGTCGCCGCACAACTCGGCAACGATGCTGGATTGTTTGGCGCGATCCCGCTGCTTACCGGAAACGTATAGATGAGCATGGCAAAACAATTTCCCAATGCGCAGCTTTCGCATCCGATACCGGGAAATGAGAGCCTGCGCTTTTTGAATTTTCGCGGTGACGCGCTGGGATCTCGCGGAGATGTTTTACTGTTCAGCCCGCCGGGAATGGAGTCGTTGCAACGCGTTCCATTATTGCTGCTGTTGCACGGTGTTTATGGATGCTCGTGGAACTGGTGGCTGAACGCCGGCCTCGACTCGATTGCGATGGAGATGCTGCGCGACGGAACGACCGTTCCGATGATGATCGCCATGCCATCGGATGGGCTCTGGGGCGATGGGAGCGGATATGTTCCGCATGCGCATGCCGACTACGAAAGGTGGATTGTCGACGACATCCCGCGCTGCCTGCGCGAGTTGTTTCCACAATTGCATCCGCAAAAATTTCTTCTTGCAGGGCTTTCGATGGGCGGCTTCGGAGCTTTGCGCCTCGGCATGAAATATGCGTCGCGAGTGCAAGGAATTTCCGCGCATTCCGCGATCACGAAGGTCGAACAGTTGTCGCAGTTCATTCCGTTCCCCCCGCAGGCATTCCAATATGCGGGCGAGGTCGACACCGACTTGCTGCACTGGGCGAAGGTGAATCATGCCACGCTTCCGCCCATCCGCTTCGATTGCGGAACCGAGGATCCGCTCATTGAGCCGAACCGTGTGCTGCACGCGGCACTCACCGAATTGCGCGTGCCTCACGTGTATGAAGAGTTCCCCGGAGGTCATGACTGGCCGTACTGGACGCAGCATGTCCGGCGCACTCTCGCGTTCGGCAAGCGCGTTCTCGCGGGGTAGCTTCTACTTCGTCGCTGCATTCTTCGCTGCGTCCGGCATTGGCATGCGCACAACCTGCGGGAAGTAAATGTTGGTCTCGGCCGACAGTTTTTTCGGCTTCATCGTGTTGCATACGTAGGTAAACAGCAATTCACCCGGTTGCTCGAACTCGGGGTGCTCCTTACCCGCGTAGCAGAACGTGTCGGCATCGTATTTCGGGTCGCTCTTCTGGAGAATCGGGATGCGATAGATGACGTCGCCATCGGTCCACGGGCCAATCAGGCTCGGCGACGTCCGGAGGATGACTTTGTCGGAAAAGATTTGAGGATCGACCATTACGGCGATCCACTTCTTGAGCTCCGGATGATAGCGCACCGACATCTCCGAGGCCCCGGTCTTCATAATGATCTTTGCCTTCGCCGGATCAATCCCGTCGTGCCATTTGTCATCGCTGCCAAGGTACTGGAGATTTTGCCTGGGATCGCCGAGACCCCGTACGGGAATACGCGTGAGGATCTGCGGCCGGCTTCCGACTTCGTAGAGCGTGTAGATGTAAAGATAGTCGTCCTCGATCAACGCGGAAGCGGAGGGATTTGCGTGCACGCTCTCTGGCACGAGCGGAAAATAGGCAACCTTCGCGCTCTGGAGGTCGTTCAGCCCTGTCACATGTGCGAGATCGGTTCCGCAGACCTCAAAGCCGAGCGCAAAAGCATTGGAGTTTGGAACGTTGCGCACGCAGACGAGAGTGATCCAAAGTTCGTGATCGTGCTCAACGCCATCGAGCGCCCAATAGTAGGTGCCGTTATTCTGCTTCGGTTTAAAAAAACTATCGGGATTGCCCTTGTCGTCTTTTTTGATTGTGTAGTCGATCTTCCACTTTCCGTCCTTGCACGTAGAAATGCCGATCGTGTTGTGCACCATGCGAGGCTCCTGGCCGGTGACCAGGCGCTCATCGCCATAGAGGGTGTCGCCGAATATCCAGGCCACGCGGCCATCCTGTAGCGGAATTGAATAGGCGGCGTCGGCGCCCTGCCACTCCTGTTGAAAGGGGAATGACGGGACGCAGTTAAAATGCGGAGTTTCCGCGAGCATGGCTCCCGCGGACAAAAAGACAAAGAAAAATGAAGCACAACAGAAGAGTCGTTTCATAGGCTGCTCCCGAAATTTCGCCAAGCCATCCAGCGCGGCGTGACTATAATGTTCAAATCTCAGTCGAACAAGTAGAATAGCCGAGATTTCCCTCCGTGCGTCGCTATGCAGCCCCAAATTTCATTGCAGAAATTCGAAGTCTTCGCGGAAGGGCTCGACC